>NZ_CABTZR010000019.1 GCF_902489365.1 uncultured Corynebacterium sp.
CGCGATAAGCCCGGCCACGATCGTGGAACCGTAGGCAACGCCGGCGGTAATGCCCAACCACTTACCCGCGCCGCGCCCAAGGCCTGCGATTGCCGGGGCCACGAGAGCGAGGATAAGAACTGGAATGAAGAAGCCGAGGAAGTTTGAAAACAGGCCATTATAGGTTGCGAAAGCTCTGCCAAACCATTCCGGGGCAAACTGGCTAACGATAATGCCCAAGACTATCGCGACGATAATCTTGAACAACAGAGAGTTGAGAACACTCTTGAATGTCATGATTGAGTCTTTTCTATGGTTGCTACCACGCTGATAAGTTCGCTCGATAATAAAGTCTTTAATATCTACCAAGCGACACGAAATGTATATTACAGCAGCGTGCGAATAATTTGAACTGACTTTCTCACTAACTATGGAGCGGGATAGACTATGGGCATGCTCGTAGTCGGAATCATCTTCCTCATCGTGGCCGCCATCCTTATCGTCGTCGGCGGCCTAGCCTCACTCCGGAAGCTCCCGGGTAATAGCGTCGTCGGTTTGCGCCTCGCGGAGATCCGCAAGACTAAGGAAGCTTGGGATAATGCCCACGCCGTTGCAGGACCGTTCTGGTTCCTCGCCGGCGTCGCTTTAGTGTTTGGCGGAATCATCGCGCTGCGGGCCGAGGGTTGGATGTGGCTGATTCCAGCACTCACGTTCGTCGTAGCTGTTCTCGCACTCTCGGTCGGTTCCAATTTGGGCGCCCGCGCGGCGTATCTCTGGGATAAGGCCCACAAAGAGGATGAGGGTTGCGGTGAATCCTGCAACTGTGGCGACGGTGGGTGCGGGGGAGAGGCACCGACTGTCGACGTCTCCGCGGCCCGCGCTGCTGCAGAGCGTGCCGATAACGCCAATCCTCGCTAGAAATCAATACCGTAACATGACGTAATTACAGTGATATCTAAAATGGTCCCGTTTCGTCACTAATTTAATTATCCAAAGGGTCATTTCAATGATGGGTCACATTCATCATTGAAATGACCCTTTGTGTACCCAACCCAGCCTGAGGGAAAACTGGGAACTGGACGCCAACTTCGTGGGAAGCCGGCGTCGTCTCGTGACAACCTTTAACCTAAGGCGCACTATAGATGACATGAAGAAAAGCGTTAACACTCGAGCAATCCGTATCATCGCCGCAGCCGCACTCAGCATTAGCGTTCTGAGCGCTGGCGCAACCTTTGCCTTCACGCACGATAGTCGGGGCGGACGCCACGTGGCTTCGCCGGGGACCATCTATAGCGATGTCGGCACATCGTACGGATCCTACGATTTCAGCGGCAGTAGGGAAGAAGAGTTACCTGTGTGGGATGGCAAACTCAGCTAAGAACGCTATACCGCACACTATGGACCACGCCGATCAGATAGAGTAAGCACCATGACTACGTGTTCCCGCCGCCTCTTCCTCCTCGGTACTGCCACCACGTTCGCTGGTGCCTATCTCGCCGCCTGCGGCAAAGAACCTACCGCAGAAATAGCCGCAACGGATATTCCCGTTGGATCAGCCATCATCGTAGACAAGGTGATCTTTGCTCAACCCACGGAAGGGGAGTTCAAAGCTTACTCCCAAACCTGCCCGCACCAGGGATCCCTCATTACGAAAATCGAGGGCATGACCGCCACCTGCACCAGCCACTACTCTAGTTTTGACCTCGGTAGCGGCGAAGTGACCGGAGGTCCCAGCCCTAAACCGCTCACGGAGTACGGCGTGGAGAACGACGGGGGAACAATTAAGAACGTGTCAGCCTAAAGAGCATCCCCCGGGACTCTGGGGGCTGAAAAGATGTTTCACGTGAAACCGTGAGGGGCGTCTACACTCTGTTATATGCTTGAGCGCCTCAAAAGACTCGACCCACTCATTGTTCTCATCCTCTGCGCTGTTGCGGTCGCCATCGTCCTTCCCGCGCGAGGCAGCTTTGCGGATACTTTCGACGTTTTCACTAACATCGCAATTGCCCTCCTCTTCTTTCTCTACGGAGCTCGACTGTCAACGCGCGAAGCAATCAACGGCGTCAAGCATTGGAAGCTCCATCTGACCATTTTAGTCTTTACCTTCGTGGTATATCCGATCATCGGTCTCGCACTCCGTCCGCTGACGACGTTCATCCCAACCGACTTATACCTGGGCATTCTTTACCTCACCCTTGTTCCATCAACGGTCCAATCATCGGTAGCCTTCACGTCCATCGCGCGCGGCAACGTTCCTGGGGCGATCGTCTCCGCATCAGTGTCTAACCTCGCCGGCGTTGTCCTCACCCCGTTACTCGTCATGACCCTCATGGGGGCCGGCGAGGGCATCCACATCGATAGCTCCGTCTTCCTAGAGATTTCCGTGCTTCTGCTTCTGCCTTTCATACTCGGGCAATTAACAAGAAAATGGGTAGGAAAAGTTGCAGCCAGCAAAGCCACCAAAGTAGTGGATCGCGGCTCCATCGCGATGGTTGTTTACGCGGCCTTTTCGAAGGGAATGGTCGACGGGATTTGGGCGTCGATTAGCGTATGGCAGATTCTGTTCCAGGTTGTGTTCTCTACTGCATTCGTCTTCTTCATGCTGTTGCTCACCAAGGTCGTGAGCAACAAGCTGGGATTCGACAGGGAGGACACCATTGCCATCCAGTTCTGCGGTTCGAAAAAGTCCCTCGCCACGGGCCTGCCCATGGCCTCGGTGATCTTCGCCTCTGGTGGCACGTCTTTGGGGCTTCTCATCCTCCCGCTCATGATCTACCACCAGGTGCAATTGATGATCTGCGCGTCTATGGCGGCTCGCTATTCGCGGGTAGAGTGAGACCACATGAAAAAGCTTTACGTTCGCACCACCATGACTGTCCCGGAGGTCGGCACCGCCATCCACATCGCGGAACTCGAGGAAATCAGCGACGAGGCTTGCTCCATGTTGCGCATGATTGCCCTCGCGCCGAATGACGCCATCGTCGGCGCCGCAACGCCGACCGCCTCGGTGGGTGAAGCCAACATCCCACAGCAAGTAGTGCCGCACCCCGATACCTACGACACATTCCCCGACATCGACGCCGAGCTTATCGACGCCTTCCAGTTCCACTCCCTGTGGACCGAGACCATCGCGCTATTCGGCGACTTTTAGCGCATCCGCGCTAATAAACGAGATTCACCAGCACCATATAGAAGGCCGTCCCGCCGAAGATGGAAAGGCCAGAATTGCGGCGCCACAGGTGCAACGCGGCGGTCACAGCGGCGGCTACGAGGGGAGCAACAATAATTCCCGTATCGCGGGCTTGGCCGAATAAGGTATAGACCACCAGAACCGCCATTACACCGACCGGCATGGTGAACCCGAGCATGCTGATGAACTGGCTTCCCTTCAGGGCCTTCACGAAGGCGAAGGGAAGCCAACGCAGTACGACAGTCACAATCCCAACGGGGATCAACACGGCGAAGATGCTGGCCAGTGTTACTCCAGCTGGCATGGCGCCTCCCTCCGCAAAATCAGCGCGTTGTCGATACGCGGAGAGAGGTAACGCACCACCAAGAGCAAGAAATAAGCACTCAACGCCACCATGAGCAGCTGCTCGGGAAATACAAAGCCCGCGAGGATTCCCAGGGCCGCCGCGGACAGGGGAAGCGAGAAATCCTTGTTGTTCTGGAAAGAATCGATGGCAAGGACGATGAACAGCGCGACGAGGGCAAACTCCAGTCCCTTCACAGAAAGCGGGATTGCCTGACCGGCCACCGCGCCGACGATGCCGGAACCGACCCACAGCACTTGGCAGTACAGCTGCACCGTGAAGACGAAGGCGCCGCTTGGGCGAGAGTCTCGGGGAAAGGCGGAGAGGACGGCATAGGATTCGTCGGTAAGCGCGTACGTGGAATAGGCGCGGCCGAGGCGCCCCGAAATCTGATCGCGCGGGAAGGTCAATCCATAAAAGATGTGCCGGAAGTTGACCATGAAACCCGTGAGCGCGGCGACGGCGGGCGTCACACCGCCGGTCACCATGGAAATAGCAAGAAACTCCATCGAGCCAGCGTAAATAACGATGGAGAAGACTGGGGTCCACCACCAGTCGAAGCCGGTCTGGACCATGAGCACGCCGAAAGCGAGGCCCAGCGGCACCACCCCCACGGCGATGGGCATGCAAGTCCGTATAGCCTTGATGATCTCCGCGCGCATGGCAGAGATGTTAGCGCAGGGAGAAGTAAAGAGCTCTAATTATCTTCATCGATGTAGCGCGGGAAGGTCGCAAACAGCGGCAGGGGCATGGCTTGGCGACGCATCACGTCCGACCACGTATCGGTTGAGCCAGAGGAGACCACGTCCTGGGGCAGGGCGGGGGCCACGTACCACTCGCCGCGATCGATTTCCTCATCCAGCTCGCCCGGGCCCCACTCAAAGAAACCGGCGAAAAAGCGCATGCCCTCCACCAGATCGGCGACGTCCTCCGGGCTCACGCGCAGATCGACGAGCGCCACGCGCGGGGCGAGGCGGTTCAGCGAAGGCTGTTTCTCAATGTCCACGCCCTGGCGGGTCAGCGCCACACCAATGGCCGCCTGCTGGTTGTGCGGGCCGCCGATGTAGAGGGCCTGCGGCTTGGCCGCCACGGGTACCCATTCCGGCATGACGTTGAAGAGGGCGACCTCGGAGCGGTTGGTTAGATCCACGCCATACGTGCGCCCGGCGTGCTGCTCCGTGATGAGAATGACGGAACGGTTGTAGTGGGGCGTGAGAGTGTCGGGCGCCGCCACAAGGAGCTGGCCGGGGGCCGGATCGTTGCGCTCGAGGGCGTTGAAAAGTCTGTCTGCGTACATCCCTATCTAGAATTCCACCACTCGCGCAGCTTCGCAATAGCCACTTCGCGCTTGAGGGGCCCCTCTTCCAAGCGGAGCTCCTTGAGGTAGGACCAGGCCTGGCCCACTTCGGGGCCGGGCTCAAGGCCGAGGATCTCCATGATCTCGTTGCCATCGAGATCCGGGCGCACGCGTGCAAGATCCTCCTTGGCGGCGATATCCGCGATGCGCTCCTCCAACTGATCGTAGGTGCGCTGCAGGCGGCGGGCCTTGCGTTCGTTGCGGGTGGTGCAGTCAGCGCGAACGAGCTTGTGCAGGCGCGGAAGGAGATCACCGGCATCGGTGACGTAGCGGCGCACAGCGGAATCGGTCCACTGGCCATCCCCGAATCCATGAAAGCGCATGTGCAGGTAGACCAGCTGGCCGATATCCTCGGTCGTGGCCTTGGGGAACTTCAACTTACGTAGGCGCTTACGGGTGAGCTTCGCGCCCACCACCTCATGGTGATGGAAGCTGACCTTGCCGTCGGTGGTGTCGCGGGTATCCGGCTTGCCGATGTCATGGAGCAGTGCCGCCCAGCGCAGAATCAGGTCAGGGCCATCTTCTTCCTGTTCCATTGCCTGGCGCAGTACGGTCAGCGAGTGCGCATACACGTCCTTGTGCTGCGCGTGCTCGTCGGGAGCCATGCGCAACGCCGGGATCTCCGGAAAAACATAATCCGCAATACCGGAGTCAACGAGCAGGTCAATGCCCTTCCACGGCGCAGTGCCGCAGATCAGTTTATTGAGCTCGACCTGCACGCGCTCCACGGTGATGCGCTGGATTTCGCCCGCCATGTTGGTCATGGCATCGCGCACGCGCTGGGCGACGTCAAACTCCAACTGCGCCGCAAACCGCGCCGCGCGGAGCATGCGCAGGGGATCATCGTGGAAGGAAATCTCCGGCGCATCTGGGGTATCGAGGATGCGGTTCGCTAGATCCTCGAGTCCGCCCATCGGATCGTGGAATTCGCGGGTGCCGTCTGGGCGCAGCTCGATGGCCATGGCATTGACCTTGAAATCGCGGCGCACGAGATCGCCCTCGAGGGTGTCGCCGTACACGACCTCGGGGTTGCGGGAATCACCGTCGTAGCTATCAGAGCGGAAGGTGGTGATCTCAATCTGCTGGCCCTTATAAGCCGCCGAGACCGTACCGAAGTCAATGCCGGTATCCCACACGGTCTCCGCCCACTCTTCGAGAATGGAATAGACCACGTCGGGCCGAGCCGGGGTGGTGAAGTCGAGATCGTTGCCCAGACGGCCGAGCAGCGCATCGCGGACAGAGCCGCCGACGAGGTAGAGGGGGGCGTCGTGAAGCGCAAAACGTTCCACCAGGCCGCTTAAGAGGCCACTGAGCCGGGCGACGGTGGCGTCCGCGCGGGCGAGAACGCCGATTAGCTGAGTGTCCTGAAAATTCACGGATCGAAGTCTACTACGATTAGCAGGGATGACTAAGAACACGCCAGGGTCCAAGCGCCGCCGCCGGCGGGGCGCGGGCCACCGGAACCACCGCACGGGACGCCCCCAGCGCACGTCCACCAACCGCATGACCACGCGGGATGAGACGTCCGCGGGCGGACTCGTCGTGTCCGGATTGGCAGAGGCCGTCGACGACAACGGGAATGTAGATCTGTCCCAGATCTACGTGGCGCTCATCGGCAGGCTGGACCGCCGCGGACGCCTGCTGTGGTCCATGCCGAAGGGGCACGTGGAAAACGGCGAGGCTAAGGAGCTCACCGCCGAGCGCGAAGTCTGGGAGGAAACTGGCATCCACGGCGAGGTCTTCGCGGACCTGGGCATGATTGATTATTGGTTCGTCTCCGATGGAGTGCGCATTCACAAGACCGTGCACCACCATTTGCTGCGTTTTGTCGATGGCATCATGAACGACGAGGACCCGGAGGTCACGGAGGTGTCCTGGATTCCGGTCTCCGAGCTCATCGAGCACTTGGCCTATGCCGACGAGCGCAAGCTGGCGCGCATCGCCCACGACCTTCTTCCGGATCTCGCGCGAAAGGAAGCTGCCGAAGGAAAGGCGACCCCGCGGTGAGCTGGCGCGCAGCGGCGGCCATCGCGGTCTTGGCGGTGAGCTGCACCGTCCCGGTGGCCCAGGCACAAAACCCCGACACTGGGATCACCGACTCCCACTATTGGCTCGGCTCCCGCGGTCCCGATGAGCTGGAGCTGAGCCTGCTTAGCGCCACGGAGGCGCGGGTAGGGGAGAGGCTCGAAGTCCAACTGCGCATCCACAACCCGACAGACGGCGCCGTTGATGATCTTCAGATCACCTCCCGCCGCAGCGATGCCGTGGCCTCCACAACACAGGCCCGCCAGGAGCTGGCCGCGGGATCTTTTCCTTATTACGGGGCCTCGCTCGGCGCAGGGGCGCTCCAACCGGGGGAGAGCCGCGACATCACCGTGACGGTGCCGACCGCCCTGGGTGAGGACTCGACCCTGGCCATCACGGAGCCCGGCGCGTACCCACTCCTGTTTACCTTGACCGGCACCCGCGACGGCCAAGCGACCAGTTTCGCGGAAGAGCGGACGATTGTGGACTTCCAGGGAGAAGAGCCGGATGCCGAAGAGGAGGGTGAGCATTCCTTTTCCCTGGTCTATCCCATCACCGCCAACGTTGACGTGGTCCCAGGTGATACCGGAGGTGAGGAGCTCATTTTAGAAAGCGAGCAGCTGGCAGAGCAGCTTTCCCCGGGCGGGCGCCTCGATCAGTTGCTCGATGCCTACCTGGAGCATGATCTGCACGGCTCCGGCTGCGTGGCGTTGGACCCTGCGCTTGTCGACGCCGCCGACCGCATGTCCGCCGGCTACACCGTCAACGAAACCCGCCCCTCCATTGCCAAACGCCCCACTCGCCTGCGCGATTCCTGGTTCACCCAGTCCGATTCCGATCGCGGTGAACCGGGCACGGGTTCCCGGGATGCCGCCGCGTGGCTGGAAAAACTGAAAAAGGTGGACTGCCGCATGCTCATGCCATGGGCCAACGCGGACACCGACGCCGTTGCCCACGTGGGCAACGAGTGGCTCACCCACGAAGCCTTCGAGCAGGGCGCGGCCACCATCGAGCGCGTTCTCGGTGCACCGCTCAGCACCAAGCTGACCGCGCCGGCCTCTGGAACGAGCGAACATGCAGTGCCCGTCCCGTTGTTGGTGGCGGATAATTCCGAGTGGGCGGGCGAGGCCGCCACCTTTGATGCCTCCCTCGGCGCGCTGTTGGCCCAGACCGGTTCGAAGCCGCAGACCACCGGGTACTCCAACCCGGAGCTGCGCTATGACTTTTCCATGGATTCCGAGCAGGCGCGGGCGCTGACGGCGGGAGCGTCGATAAGCGTGGCGTCTGCGCAAGAGGAGACCGTGGCCAAGCTGCCGAATTACCAAGACCCTGCCGCCGCGCGCGCGGTGATGGAGACCGCGCAGAGGCTCCTCGATTCTGGGCGCCTGCAGCCGCGCCCCGTCACCGCGCTAGACGTGGGGGAGGGCAGCGGTACTCCCGGCAGCCCCTACCCGGATCCCGCGGCCTTTCACGACGCCGAAATCACGCAGGTGACACAGCAAGCGCGCTATACCGACGAACTGATGTCCATCATGGTCAACGATCCGGGCATCGCCATGACGCGCTACGACTTCACGGCACCCCTGCGCCGCGATCTGCTCACGGCGCTGAGCGCTACCGACCGCTCCAGCCTGCATGGCTTTACGCCCTCGGTGAAGCAGAGCCGCACGCGGCTGGAGAAGAACGCGGATATGCTGCGTGAGCTCCGCGCCTCCGTCTCCCTCATCCCACCAGGCAACGTCTACACCCGCGTCTCAGAGTCATCCCCGCTGCTCATCGTGGCGGAGAACGGCCTGCCGCTGCCTGTCGACGCCCACCTAGCCTACGACGCCCCCGACGGCGCCACGTTGAACACGCAGGACTTGATTCACATCCCGGCCAAGGGATCTATTACCGTGTCCATGACCGCTGACCTGCCCAGCAACGTTGACCAGATGTCGCTGCGCCTGTGGCTTGCAACACCATCTGAACACCTCATTTCGGATCCAATCGATATCACGGTGCAGACGCGTGCCGGTATCGTTAGCGTCTATGGAGTCGGCGCAATCGCCGCGCTCGCCCTCGTCCTAGCTGCCCTGTTCCGTCTGGGTAAGCGGAAGAAAAAGAAGTCTCACGGATAGTTTTCTCAATGACACATGAACCTAAGTCTGGTGCCCGTCGACGCATTGTCACGCCCTCGCCGCCGGCGCCAGTACCGGAAAAGCGCGCGCCGAGCGGCGTCGTTGCTGTCGACGACGAACTCGAGGACCGCTCAGGACTGAAGGGCAAGGCCGCCTCCGCCTCGAGTGAGCCCTCCGGCGAGGATAACTCCGACCGCGCCGTTGTGCGCGCCACCGGTTCGATGGCCGTCGCGACGATGATTTCCCGCATCACGGGATTCATCCGCAACGTGCTCATTGGCTCTTCGCTGGGCCCGGCCATTTCCTCCGCTTTCACCACGGCGAACCAGCTGCCCAACCTCATCACGGAGATCGTGCTGGGTGCGGTGCTGACCTCGCTCGTCGTACCCGTGCTCGTGCGCGCGGAGAAGGAGGACGCCGACCGCGGCGAGGACTTTGTCCGGCGCCTCTTCACACTGGCCTTCTCCCTGTTGGCCACGATCACGGTGCTTTCCTGTATTTTTGCCCCACAGTTAACGCGCATGATGTTGCCGGAAGACGGCGAGGTCAATGCCGTGCAGGCCACCTCCTTTGCCTACCTGCTGCTGCCGCAGATCTTCTTCTACGGGCTCTTCGCGCTCTTCCAAGCGGTGCTCAACACCAAGAACATCTTCGGGCCAGGCGCGTGGGCACCGGTGGTCAATAACATCATCTCGATTACGGTGCTCGTGGCCTATCAGCTGGTGCCGGGCAGTCTGCATCCCGATGCACCCTCGCCGATCACGGACGGGCACGTGCTGCTCTTGGCGCTTGGCACCACGGCGGGCGTGGTGGTGCAATGCCTCATCTTGTTCCCGTACCTCAAGAAGGCGGGCATTAACCTCAAGCCGCTCTGGGGCTTGGATGACCGCCTCAAGCAGTTCGGCGGCATGGCCATGGCCATCGTGGCCTATGTGGCGATTTCCCAGCTGGGTTACGTCATCACCTCCCGCGTGGCGGCCCATGCGGACAAAGACGCGCCGTTTATCTACCAGCAGGCATGGCTTCTCCTGCAGGTGCCCTATGGCGTCATCGGCGTCACGCTGCTCACCGCGATTATGCCGCGCCTGTCCCGCAACGCCGCGGACGGTGACGTCAAGGCCGTGGTCCGGGATCTCACGCTGGGCACGAAGCTGACGTTCATCGCTCTGATCCCCATCGTCATTTTCATGACGGGCTTCGGCATCCCGATTGCCCGCGGCCTCTTCCAATACGGCGCCTTCAACGCCAAGGCGGCCGAGGTACTCGGCCTCACGCTGAGCTTCTCTGCCTTTACCCTCATCCCGTATGCCCTCGTGCTGCTGCACCTGCGTGTGTTCTATGCCCGCGAGGAAGCGTGGACGCCGACGTTTATCATCGCCGGCATCACGCTGACCAAGGTAGTGCTTTCCCTCCTGGCACCGCACGTGGCGGACTCCCCGGAGCGCGTGGTCATCCTGCTCGGTACGGCCAACGGCTTCGGCTTCGTGGCCGGCGCGGTGATCGGCGGCTTCCTGCTCAAGCGCAAGCTGGGCAGCCTGGGCGGCCGCGCGGTTATCGCGACGACTATCTGGTCAGTGCTGGCCTCCCTCGTGGGCCTAGTCGTTGCTTACGCCTTCAACTACGGCATCAACCTCGTGCTCCCGGCCGAGGTTCCGCCGTTCGTGTACCTGCTCAAGCTGGCCGTCGTGGGCCTCATCTTCGTGATCGTGACCGGCGTCGTGCTCTCGCGCTCGGGCCTGCCGGAGGTCATCAACCTGGGCCGCCAGCTGCAGCGCATCCCGGGCATGTCCCGCATCATCAAGATCGAGCATGCCGAGGCCATCGAGGTCGAGGAACCCGAGCAGCTGGAGTTCCAGCCCATCTTCAGCGTGGACGCCTTCAACTCTTCGCCGGTACCGCCGCCCATGTCTGCCGGTATCGTGCGCGGACCCCGCCTCGTTCCTGGCGCCCCGGTCTCCGATGGTCGCTTCCGCCTCCTCAAAGACTACGGCTCCGCTGCGGGTACCCGCTTCTGGAAGGCTCGCGAGCAGGCCACCGGCCGCCTCGTGTCTTTGACATTCGTGGACACCACGGGCGAGGCACCCATGGCTCCGGCCACCCCGGCAGTCGCCGCCCGCCGCTCCGCGGAGGTCTCCCGCGCCACGCGCCGCCTGGCGGAGATGGAACTGGATGCCGTGGCGGAAAACATCGACATCCTGTCTTACCGCCAGGGCTGCCTCGTCGTGGCGGACTGGGTGGAGGGCACCTCCCTGAAGACGGTGTCGGAGGATGAGGACCTCGATCCGCGCGCCGTGGCCCACGCCTTGGTCCCGCTGGTGCGCACCACGGCTGCCGCCCACGCGGCGGGCCTCGTGCTGGGCATTGAGAACCGCAACCGCATCCGCATCTCTACTGAGGGCATTGCCACCCTGGCCTTCCCCGCGGTGTTGCACAGCAACGATGAGGAGACTGACCGCTCGGCGCTGGCCTCCGCCATCTCTCTCCTGGTGGACTCCACCAGCCCAACACCGGAGGTACTGCAGGAGATCGCCGCCGACGCCGAGGAGGGCCAAGACTCCGACCTCGAGGACATCGCCCACCGCTTGGCGGCCTTCGCCGGCGACGGCGGGGACGGCGAGGAAACCCTCCAGGTACCGGTGGAGGAGACCCCGCGCAAGGAGGACCCGAGCCCCGCACCGGGCTTCGGCGGCCGCGGCTACTCAGGCTCCGGCATCATCGTCCTAGGCGCGCTGGCCACGCTCTTCGTCGTGGCGATGGCCGCGCTGAGCGTGTGGATTCTTTCTCAGGTCGCCGATGAACAGACCTCTCCGGTGGTCACCAAGAGCGAAGCCTCCAACGAAACCACGTTCCCCAACGTGCCGCCGGTTCTGTTTAAAGACGTAAAGAGCACCTCCGTTCCGGAGGGCAAGGAGATCACCGGCGAGTGGACCACGAAGGACGCAGAATCCGGACTTCTGCTCAGCATTGACAAGCCCACGCAGCTGCACGTGCTACCGCTGGAACAGAAGGACTCCATCGGCGCGAAATACGTGGTCTACGGCGTCAAGACCGAGGATTTCGATCCCACGGATCCGGAATCCGGCACGCTCACCGAACTCGCGCACGGCACCCTGACCAGCGCACGCCAAGACATCGAGCTGAAGGAGAAACCCGTGGCCTTCGACGGCGCCCTCATCCTCTTCACCGACATGCCCAAGTCCGGTTCCGTCACGCTGAAGGAGGCCACCCTGGTGGGTATCCCGACTAACTAACCCACGCAATGGATTTAAGGGGACTGGCTCATAATTACCCCTTTATGGGGTGACACTCAACACTTCCGTAATAAAAACTAATATCCTAAGGGTTTATTCGTTCACTATAGGAAACAAATCGAGTGAATGAATCAAACTCGTCAAAGATGTGTCACACCCAAGGAAAAACTGTTTATGAATATCCATATAACGAGCCTCACATTGTCTGCAATAATCGCTGTTTCTGCAGCTTTCCCTCCCACTGCCGTAGCCCAAACAGACACCAAAACCAATCACAACATAGATTGGATTCTAAATATTGAACAAGAACAACGGACCGCAACGCGAAGCACTTTTGGCGATCAAGCAACTGAAACCGAGAACAAGAGCGAACAGATTTCTAAAGAGGGAATCGTCTTCCCCCTGGGAGAAGGTCAAGGCGAAGCTCAACTATCTGCAGGAATTGCACTTTCCGAAGCTATCGAATCAAACAAAGGTGGGGATAACTGGGTTGCAAACTCCGATATCATCTACCGAGATACAGAGGACGGAGCCGCCGCATACGCCCTTATTCCGAAGGAAGAGTCCTCGACTGAATGGGAATTGCAGCTTCCCCCAGGAGTGGAAGCGAAGGTAACTCCTTCAGGGGAAGTTACGTTTCAAACAGCGCTCCAAACAGGAGGAAATATTACATATGCCGCTTATCTAGAAGAGCCGTGGGCCGTAGACCAGAATGGAGAAAAGGTACCTACGTGGTACGAGATTGACAGCGGTAAGATTGTACAAAAGATCGATCGCTCTAGCTCTAGCGAAGAGGTTCTAGCTGATCCACGAATTTCTTATGGTAAAGGTGCATATCTAAACGCTTGGGGGGATGAGTTAAGAGCACTTCAGGGCATGGCTACCATCGGTGTTAATGGAGCTTTTCTCAGTGGCTGCATGCTCTCAAAACTCCCTACCAAAGTCCGGCTAGTTTTGGGAGGGGTTTGCGCAGTAGCCGGCCCGAACGTACTTGATATTGTTGAAGCGATTAAGGCTATCCCTCAATACGATCCTCACACCTGCTATCAACTCAAGATTGTACCCTACGTTGGAGGAACTCGTCCTCACCCAGTGGGGGAACATGAATGCGGAAAATAAAAACCAAGAAATACAATTCACAGGTTTCGTGGGCTGCATTTTTCATTTCATTGATACTTCTAGGGCTGCTTCTCGGGATTGTTTTTGACCTAGGTACCGTTCCTAGAGCAACAATAGGCCTAATCTTGTTCTGCATTTGGTTCCGGATTGATTGGGTGATGAGAAAGAGGGCTCTTTCTCAAGAAGATTGACCTTCTTCTAGTAAATAAGCAGAACCTCCCCACCAAAGCTGCAGGTATCTGGTCTGGGGCTTTATTGTTCTTGCGATTTCTTCCCTTGACAGATAAGAGAAGGATCGTACAATTATTGTTGTCACATCAACATTCTAGAGAAAAGCTAGAAGAAGAAACGAGGAATCCATGACTATCACTGCAGGAACCTACGCACTGGACCCAGCACACACCACCATCGGCTTCGTCGCCCGCCACGCCATGATCACCAAGGTGCGTGGCAACTTCACCGAGTTCGAGGGCACCCTGAAGGTGGGAGAGAACACTAACGAGTCCGCAGCTACCGCCACGGTGAAGACGGCGTCCATCGATACCAACAACGCTGACCGCGATGCGCACGTGAAGAACGAGGACTTCTTCGACGTTGAGAAGTTCCCGGAGATGACCTTCACCGCAACCAAGTTCGACGTGAACGAGGCAGGCGAGGGCATGGTCACCGGTGACCTCACCATCAAGGGCACCACCAAGTCCGTTGACTTCAAGGTAGAGGAGACGGGCGTGGCCGAGGATCCCTTCGGCAACACCCGCCTGGGCTTCGAGGCCAAGACCTCTATTAACCGCACCGACTTCGGCATTGACTTCAACGCCCCGCTGAAGACCGGCGGCGTACTGGTCTCCGAGTACATCAAGATTGAGCTCGAGGTTTCTGCCATCAAGCAGTAAGCCATCAAGCACGATACCTCGCCTTGAGAAGTAGTTTTTAGTTGTTGCCCATAGTGCCCAGATCGCGGTACTGCGGGCAACAACTTTTTAACAACTAGAGGCACATCAATGGAGTAATAAACAACTCTGAAACAACTCCCAAACAACTTGAACAACACTCTGTACTGCATGTTTAAGAATGATTCTGCGTCAGAAGCTGCCATATTAGTCAATAGTTGTTTATTAGTTGTTGCGGAGTTGTTTGAAACAACTCTGCTACACTACGAGGCCATGAGAGAGGACGAACTCGACTTCATCATCCAGGCACTGCGCTCGATCGAAGCCGGCGCAACCGCCGATAGCCTAGAATCCGAAATTCTCGATTTTAAAGAGGATCCCGCCGTCCACCCGCGAAATCGAAACCCAGACGCATCCCTTATTGAATTCCTCATCGATGAAGCCGTGTGCTTTTCCAATGCCGATAACGGGAACGCTTTCATTGTGCTTGGAGTCGCAGACAAGAAGTCTGGACCAGAGGCATTTACAGGCACCCAGCGCGAATTGGACTGGCTCATAAGAAAGATCTTCGAAGGAACACAACCCAACATCCACGTCGAAGCAGATGAGCTGGAGTGGTGTGAAGCCCGGCTGATTGTTTTGCGCGTTCCCCGTGGCATCACGCTGTATCAGCGCCCAAAGGGACAGGCAAGCAAGCGAGTTGGCACTCGCTGCGTACCACTCACCGAGCATCAACGCCGCGCACTCTTTTTTGAACGCGCCAACCCGGATTACACCTCTCACCCCTCCCGGCGAGGACTTGAGGAACTCGATATGACGGCCGTCGATCAGGCCCGACACCTCCTAGCCCAAGCGAGGGCGATGTCCGGTTCCCAAGAACCTGTTCCCGCAACTGCCCGCGAACTTTTAGGGGAACTAGGGCTGCTCGATGGCTCACAAAACCCCACATACGCGGCCGAAATCCTCTTCATGCCTCCGGTATCCCAGCAGGTTACAGTTCGGCATCTCCTCCGTCTTGTACCTGGCGGTGAGCCGAGAACAACGGAAATCTCTGCACCCCTCATCACCACATACTTACGGTTGAAAGAGCTAATTCGAGTCAATGCCCAGCAAGAAGTGGAGCGCATCGCCCTTGCCACGGGTCAAGAAGTATCGATTAAGGCTTTCCCAGACACCGCTGTCGACGAGCTCGTCTCCAATGCCTTAGCCCATCGCGACTGGGACGCATCGGCTGCAGTAGTCATCGACCAATCTCCTATAGCCTTCTCTGTATGGTCACCCGGTGGTCTTCCCACAGGTGTACAACGCGATCGAGTTCTCACAACACAATCAATTCCCCGAAATCCCCGCCTTATGACGGCGTTAAGGATGCTCGGGTTAGCAGAGGAATCCTCCCGTGGATTCGACCGCATGTGGGCATCCATGCTGTCGAGTGGTCGCCATATTCCGGAGCTTCGCGCCGAGGAATCCTTCGTCGAAGTTATTTTGTCCTCTGGGCGCGTTGACACTGCGTTTGTTAAGGCCTTGACCGAACTCAAAGGTGCTTTCGGCGTTGAGCCTTTCGACAGCGTCAACGGTCTCATCATTGCCCGTCACCTTATGGACAACCAGATCCTGCTGTGCCACACTGCTGCCCAACTCATGCAAGTCAGCGAAGATCAGGCTGCGGATACCCTTCGGTGGTATGAGAGCCTCGGTTTCGTAGAACAACTACGGGAAGCGCGAGAGTGGATACTTACCACCAAAGCCCGATCACTGATGGGGCTTCACATAGAAGGACACATTGCAGCAACGTCCGTTCAGGATTGGATCCTGGCTCAACTCAAAGAAGGAGCTGAACTGACCACGCGCGAAGTCGCCGAAGAACTGGGAGTAGACCGGGCAATTGTCACGGGAATACTGCGCCACCTGCGGACTATAGGGCAAGCGCGCATCGATCCTGATGGCCCACAGCGCGGGCCCAACACGCGGTGGGTTCTTTCCTGACCGCCCTGTGATACGCACCGCAGCGGAGTTTAAGATGTAGCGCATGACTACCGCAAACCTCACCCATACAGAAGCTTCCGCCCGCAGCGCCGCGCTGCGCCTGAGCACCTACGAGCTGCACCTCGACGTCACGAGCGCGCCCACCGACGCCGACTCTTACGAGGTCACCTCGCGCATGAGCTTCACCACCACCGAGCCCGAGACCTTCGTGGATTACCTGGGCAAGGCCGTGCACTCAGTGCGCGTCAACGGCGAAGAGGTGGAAAACACCTTCGACGGCGGACGGGTCTACCTGCGGGATCTCCCAGTAGGGGAGGAGCTCACCGTGGAGATCACCGGCTCCTCCTATTACTCCCGCACCGGCCAAGGCCTGCACCGCATGCACGACCAAGCCGATGACACAACCTACCTCTACTCGCACCTCGAGCCATCCGACGCCCGCCGCATCTTCCCCTGCTTTGACCAGCCGGATCTCAAAGCCAGCTACGAGGTACACCTCACCGGCCCGGAAGGCTGGCAACTCTTAAGCAACCAGCCGGAGGTTGGCCGCGAAAAGACCGAGGGCGGGGAAGTAGCGCACTTTGCACCGACCCCGCTGCTCTCGACGTATTTGACGGCGTTTGCGGCGGGGCCGTACGTCGAGAAGCACAGCACCTGGACCGCACCCGATGGTTCCCTCGACGTGGAGCTGCGCGCCTTCGCCCGCGCCTCCATGGCGGAGTACCTGGATGATGAAATCCTGCAGGTCACCGCGCAGGGCATGGACTTCTTCCACAGCAACTACGGCTACCCCTACCCGTGGGGCAAGTACGATTCCATCTTCGTTCCGGAATACAACCTGGGCGCCATGGAGAACCCCGGCCTGGTGACCTTTACGGAGCATTACCTCTTCCGTTCCGCCGCCACCCGCGCGCAGCATGCCGGGCGCACGAATACCATCCTGCACGAGATGTCGCACATGTGGTTCGGGGACCTGGTCACGCCGCAGTGGTGGGATGACCTGTGGCTCAAGGAGTCCTTCGCGGAGTTCATGGGCGCAGATTCCTCCGTGCATGCCACCGAGTACACCGAGGCCTGGGTCAACTTCGCCGGCCAGCGCAAGAACTGGGCCTACCTGCAGGATCAGCTGCCCACCACGCACCCAATCAAGGCGGAGATTCCGGACGTGGATGCCGCGCGCCAGAACTTCGACGGCATTACGTATGCCAAGGGTGCTGCGGTGCTTAAGCAGCTGGTGCACTACGTGGGCCGCGAAAACTTCTACGCCGGTGCGCGCGACTACTTCCAGGAGCACGCCTTTGCTGCCGCCACCTTCGAGGACCTCCTTAAGGCGCTGAAGAAGCACACCGACCGCGACCTCGACGCCTGGTCCACAGCCTGGCTGCGCACCTGGGGCCCAGACACGCTGACCCCGGAGTTACACGCGGACGGCGATAAGATCCACGAGCTCGCCATCGCGGTCGAAGCCGAGGACACCACGCGCCCGCACCGCCTCGACGTGACGCTGTTCGACAACTCCCTGAACAAGTACGCCACCCTCGACGTCGATCTGGAGGGCGAGCGCACCATCCTCGACGAGGCTTCGGGGCTTCAGGCACCTGCGTTGCTGCTGCTGAACGACGCCGACCACACCTACGCCAAGGTCCGCTTCGACGAGACCTCCCTGGAGACCATCCGCACGCGCCTATCTGACGTTCCGGATGAGCTTTCCCGCGCGGTTATCTGGACCTCCTTGTGGAACCTCACCCGCGATGGTGAATGGCCAGTGCGCTCCTACCTCGACACCGTGCTGAAGCACGCCCCGGTGGAGTCCAACCCAACGCTTCTGACCACGGCCTTTGCCAATGCAGGCTATGCCATCGACCACTTCGTGGGCGAAGAGACTCGCGAGGAGATTCGCGCCGACTATGCCGAGCGCCTGTGGGAGGTGCTGCAGCAGGCACCGGCGGGCTCCGACGCGCAGCTCACCTTCGCCCGCGCCGCCATCCAGGCCCTCGCGGCCACCCCGGAGGAGTCCGGCACGCAGCGCCTGCGCGCGCTTCTCGACGGCTCCCTGGAAGGCCTCGCCCTCGACCCGGACATCCGCTGGGCCATCCTCCGCGCCTTGGCCGCCCGCGATGCCGTCAGCGCCGAGGAGCTGGAGGCGGAGAAGGAGCGCGATAACACCCTCACCGGTGCCGCTGCCTACCTGGGCGCCTCCCACGCCTTCCCATCTGCCGAGGTCAAGCGCGAAGTCTTCGACCTCGTGCGCACGCCGGGCAAGTACTCTAACGCGGAGGTGGATTCCCTCCTCGCGGCGTTTAACGCGCCGCGCTCGGCCCACCTCACTGAGGCCTTTGCTCAGGAGTATTTCGATTCTCTGGCGAAGCTCTGGGAGGAACACCCCATCGAAATTGCTAACCGCTTGGTGCGCGGCCTCTACCCGGATCTCGCAATGGCCGACGCCGCGACCAGCGAATTGCTGAGCAGCGAACGTCCGCGTGCACTTCGCCGCGTGCTGTTGGAATGCCAGGATGCGCTGCGTCGCGCGCAACGCGTCCGTGCCGCGCAATAAGCACGGCACGGTAGAAGCTTCGCGTAGCGGACAGAAGAATCTTCCCGTAAACTCGCAGACACATTAACGGGGGGACAATCACACACCATCGGCTTCGGCCGGGGACTGTGTTGACCCACGTGTCATTGCTCAAGTTTCCGGGGGGATTCTTAGTGTCAGCACAGCCGACCGATCGTGAACTCGTCGACGCCTTCATTGGCGGAGATACCAAGGCCTTTTCGGCAATCGTCGAGAAGCACCGCGCGCGCCTGACCGCCATGGCGCGACGCTATACGCGCAACGATGATGATGCGCAGGACATCGTGCAGGAGGCGCTGCTCAAGGCCAGCTGCAACATGGCCTCCTACCGGCACGATGCCACCCTGAGCACGTGGCTGCACAGGCTGGTGATGAACTCCGGATATGACTTCCTCAACCATCGATCAAACCGGGAGAACGCTTCCCTGGACGCGGAGATCATTGAGGATGACCGCAACTATGCACTCGCGCACAACCCCAGCGAAAAGCTGGCGGAGCGCATCACGGTGGCTCAAGCGATGGAAACCTTGCGCCAAGACCAGCGCGAGGCGCTGTACCTCACCGACGTGGCTGGCTATCCCATCGATACCGTGGCCAAGGTGCAAGGTGTTGCGCCGGGCACGGTGAAGTCGCGCCGAGCCCGGGCTCGGCAAGTGTTGCGTGCGGCGATAGACTGAGGGCGAGTAGAATCTGAGTCTTACTTAAAAAGAATCGTTTCAAGGGAGTTTTTAGTGACTATTCACGATGTCGCCATCGTCGGCTCCGGCCCCGCCGGCTACACCGCAGCGCTCTACGCAGCACGCGCCGAGCTCAATCCCATCGTCTTCGAGGGCTTTGAATACGGTGGCGAACTCATGAACACCACCGAGGTAGAGAACTACCCGGGCTTCCAAAAAGGCATCATGGGCCCGGAGCTCATGGAGGAAATGCGCGCCCAGGCCATCCGCTTCGGTGCGGACTTGCGCATGGAGGTCGTTGATTCCGTCGAACTCGAGGGCGAGGTGAAGAAGCTGCACGTCGGTGACGAGGTCTTTGAGGCCCGCACCGTCATCCTCGCCACCGGTGCAGCGCCGCGCTACCTGGGCATTCCGGGTGAATCCGAGCTCGCTGGACGCGGCGTGTCCGCCTGCGCCACCTGCGATGGCTTCTTCTTCAAGGGCCACAACATCGCCGTCGTCGGCGGCGGCGATTCCGCCATGGAGGAGGCCACCTTCCTCACCAAGTTCGCCGAGACCGTCACCATTATTCACCGCTCGGAGAACTTCCGCGCCTCCAAGATCATGCTGGAGCGCGCCAAGGAGAATCCAAAGATTAAGTGGCTGACCAACACCACCGTCGAGCGCGTCCTGGAGAAGGACGGCAAGGTCGGTGCCCTCGAGGTCAAGAACGTGCTGACTGGTGAGACCAGCGAGCTGGATCTGACCGCCATGTTCGTGGCCATTGGCCACGACCCGCGCTCCGGCTTCCTCAACGGCCAGGTAGAGACCGACGAAGCTGGCTACGTGGTGGTGGAGCAGCCCTCCACCAAGACCTCGCTGCCAGGTGTCTTTGCCTGTGGTGACTTGGTAGATGACCACTACCAGCAAGCCATCACCGCCGCGGGCTCCGGCTGCCGCGCCGCCATTGATGCGGAACATTTCCTCGCTGAGAACCGTTAGTGATCACATGAGCAACATTAAAAACGTCACTACTGATTCCTTCCGCGCGGATGTCGTGGAGGCAGGCAAGCCAGTCGTCGTGGACTTCTGGGCCGAATGGTGTGGGCCGTGCAAGAAGCTGTCCCCGATCCTTGAAGAGGTCGCCGACGAGCTGGGCGATGACGTCTCCGTGGTCAAGGTCAACGTGGATGAAGAACGCACCTTGGGCGCCATGTTCCAGATCATGTCCATCCCCTCCGTGCTTATATTCAAGGACGGCGAGAAGGTCGACGAGTTCGTTGGCCTGCGTTCTAAGGCCGACATCGTGGCACAGGTAAAGAAGCAGCTCTAACTGGTAGTCTTTAACTCGTTGACGGCGCACTAAGGTGCGCCTCCTTGATCACGAAAGGGGTAGGTGTGAACCGCGTTTTACGTGTAGGTGACCAGAGCGTTCGGGTCGCCGAAGCACGCGCAACCCTTGCCCGCCTCGGCCTGATGACTGACTACCAGGGGACGTTGTCCGACTGGAAGAAGCAGAAGTACTCCGAAACCGATAAGCACTTTGATAACGAGCTGGCGCAAGTGCTCAAAGCCTTCCAGCAATCCCGCGGCATCGTGCCCAGCGGTGATATTGATGACCTTACTTTGCGTGAGCTGCGTCAGGCTTCCTACACCTTAGGCGCGCGCGTGCTGGCTTATGAGCCGGGCAACGTGCAGGTGGGTGATGATGTATCCCAGCTGCAGCAACAGCTCCAGGAACTCGGCTTCTACCAGGAACGCATCGATGGCCATTTCGGCGCCCGCACCTACGCGGCGCTAGCGGAATACCAACTGAACTCCGGCCTGCGCAGTGACGGAATTTGTGGCCCAGAGACCATCAACGCATTGAACCTCTTGGGTCGGCGCATCACTGGCGGATCAGCGCACAATATCCAAGAGCGTGAGCGCGTGCGCAACGCGGGGCCCAAGTTGGCGGGCAAGCGCGTGGTGATTGACCCCAGCCTCGGCGGCTTCAACAAGGGCCGTACGGTCAAGGGCCGCTATGGCGATATCACGGAGGAAGAGATCCTCTGGGATCTCGCCGAGCGCGTTGCCGGCCGGATGATCGCCGCGGGCATGGAGACCATCATCTCCCGCCCGCGTACCGATGATCCCTCCATCCATGATCGCGCCGACATTGCCAATGCCTTTGGCGCTGACCTGGTCATTTCGCTCGCCTGCGACGAATACCCCACGGAGAAGGCCAATGGCGTGGCCACCTTCTACTTCGGTTCTGAGTCCGGTAACTCCTCGCTCATTGGTGAAACGCTCTCCGGCTTCATCCAGCGAGAGATCGTTGCCCGCACCGAGCTGGGTAATTGCCGCAACCACGGCCGCACGTGGGCGCTGCTGCGCCTGACGCAGATGCCGGTGGTGCAGGTGGTTCTGGGCTACCTGACCAGCCCGAAGGACGTGGCGATTTTGACTAACCCGGAATGCCGCGATGACATCGCCGAGGCCATCGTTGTCTCCGTCAAGCGCCTCTACCTCCTCGACGACGACACCGCCGTCACCGGCACCTACCGCTTCGACGAGCTCCTGCGCGCAGAGCGCTCTTCCTAACGGGCTTAGGGACCATCCTGTATCTAGGCCAAGGCGCGGGCGAGGAGATCCTCCACCGCGGCAGCCGTCAGCAGATCAAATGCCGGCGGCAGCTCGAGGCGCAGGCGCGGCGTAATAGGGTGATCACGCTCCACCCTGAAACCTGCAGACTCCAGCGTTTCTACCGGTAATAGGCCAATACGGCCGGGCTTGTCCCGCAAAAGATCTTCGGCAGCGCGGGCATCGCGGAAGCCAAAGGCCTCAACGGCGCTGGCTTCGCGGGAGGTGAGGTGCATAATGGTGGCATCGAGAAGCACCGCCTCCAAGCCCTTCGCCGCGCGATGCGACTTCACGAACAGGGAAGACACCAGCACGGCGTCCTCCGAGACGGGGGAGGTGGGCAGCTTCGCGGCACCGGGGGCAAGATCGGGCGGGCAGAAGAACACAGTGGCTTCATCGCCCACGGTAAAACCGCACTCGCCACAGCGCAGCAGCGTGGCGCTGATCCATGCTTCCTTCTCGAAGGCCGGATCAGCCACCGTGGTCTTCAGCTCCCAGAAGATGGATCGGGCCGCCAAGGGGTTGATGGCAACACCTTCCTTGACGGCCTGAACGAGCATGGTCAGCTAGCTGCTTTCCTTGCCCTCAATGAGGGCCAGAATACGCTCAAAGTCTTCCTGATCACCGAATTCGACGACCATCTTGCCCTTGCGCTTGCCCATGGTGACGGTGACCTTGGTGTCGAAGCGATCTGCCAGACGTTCAGCGGAATCGGTGAAGAACTGCGCCTGTGGGGCGGCAGGCTTCTTCGTCGGCTCGGCCGGCTTACCGTCACGCTTGTACAGGGTGACAGCTTCCTCCGTGGCGCGCACAGACAGGCCCTCGGCCACAATGCGGTTGGCAATGAGCTCCATGGCCTCGGCATCCGGCAGGCCTAGCAGCGCGCGGGCATGGCCACCGGACAAAGTGCCCGCGGCAACGCGCTTCTGCACATTGACCGGCAGCTTGAGCAAGCGAATCATGTTGGTGACCTGCGGGCGGGAGCGGCCGATGCGATCAGCCAATTCGTTCTGGGTCACGCCGAATTCTTCCAGCAGCTGCTGATAGGCGTGAGCCTCTTCCAGCGGGTTGAGTTGCACGCGGTGGATGTTCTCCAAAAGCGCGTCCCGCAGGAGGTCATCATCCTTGGTATCGCGCACAATGGCCGGGATGGTGGCCAGGCCCGCCTTGGAGGAGGCGCGCCAGCGGCGCTCACCCATGATGAGCTCGAAGCCGCCCTCCTCAGCGGGGCGTACAACGACCGGTTGCAGCAGGCCAAACTCCTTGATGGAGTGGACCAGCTCCGCTAGCTCATCCTCGTCGAAGACAGAACGTGGCTGCTTCGGGTTGGGCATGATGTCCCCGACGGAAATCTCGCGGTACGTCGCCCCAATCACCGAAGGTTTCGCCTGGCGCTTCTTCGAGCCAGTGGACTGCTGGATGGTCGGCGCACCCTGCACCCTTTTCGTGCCACCATCCTTAGGAGTGCCGGCGGATGCGCCGAGGATAATGTCAGCCGCCGAATCCCCGAGACGCGGCTTGCGGGACGGCGCACCCGGGCCAGACGGAATGAGCGCGGCCAGTCCCTTGCCCAGGCCGCCTTGGCGCTGCTCCGGCTTCTGGTCTGCCTTCTTATCTGCCACGGTGTCCTATCCTTCCAATTCCGCGAAAATCTCTGGGCTCACGCCGATGGCACCCGTGGTGGGGTGTGGCGTGTAGTCCCCACGCTTATCCAACTCGCGCGCGGCGGCGGAGTAGGCGCGAGCGCCTGTCGACGACGGGTCATAAGCGATAACCGTCTTACCATAGCCCGGCGCCTCCGAAACGCGCACAGAACGCGGGATGACGTTGCCCAAAACGACGGCGCCGAATTGCTCACGCACCTCGTTGGCCACCTGCTCAGCCAGCTTGGTGCGAGCATCAAACATGGTGAGCAGCACGCCGGAGATGTGGAGGTCCTCGTTAAGGTGTTCCCGAATCATGGAAATATTTCCCAACAACTGGCCCACGCCCTCCAGCGCGTAGTACTCGCACTGGATGGGAATAATAACTTCTTCTGCACACGTCATCGCATTGATGGTGAGCAGGCCCAATGAAGGCGGGCAGTCAATGAACACGTACTCGAAACCGTGCTCCTCCAAAAAACCATTGTGGAGGGCATCGTAAAGGCGGAATTCGCGGCGAACCAGCGAAACCATTTCGATCTCAGCGCCGGCCAGATCAATGGTGGCAGGAATGCAGTAGAGGTTCTCATCGTCGGGGCAGTGCTGCATTGCTTCGTCCGCGCTGCAATCACCCAACAAAACCTCATAGCTGGATTTGGTACCGGAGGTATGCTCCGCGCCTACCGCGGTAGAGGCGTTGCCCTGCGGGTCCAAGTCGATCACCAGGACCTTCTTACCGGCCTCAGCGAGCGCGGCGGCAAGGTTGACGGCGGAGGTGGTTTTACCCACGCCACCCTTCTGGTTCGCGATGGTGATAAGACGAGGATGAGTCATGCCGTCTACTTTAGTTCACGCGCGGGACACGAATAATCGTGGTGCCGTGGATGGTCATGACCTCGGCTTTTCCGCCACCGGCGCGCTTGATATCCGCAGCGTCGCGCTCCAGCTCCTCATGCACTGAGGAGCCCTTGAGAGCGATCATCTCGCCGCCTTTACGCACCAGCGGCAGGGACCACTTGGCCAGTTTGCCCAGCGGGGCCACGGCGCGGGAGGTCACGATGTCTGCGCCCTGGACGGCCTTCTTCACCGGACCTTCCTCGGCGCGGCCGCGGATGACAGTGACGTTGTCCAGCCCCAGTAGGTCGACGACCTCGTTGAGGTAGGTCGAGCGCTTGAGCAAAGGCTCGATGAGAGTGATCTTCAGATCAGGGCGCGCGATAGCGAGCGGGATGCCGGGCAGACCGGCGCCACTGCCGACGTCGATAAGCGTGGCGCCCTGCGGCATTACCTCCGCGACCACAGCACAGTTAATAAGATGGCGCTCCCACAGGCGCGGGACCTCGCGGGGGCCTATAAAACCACGGGTGGACCCGTCCGTCGCCAGCGAATCGTGGTATTTCTGCGCGAGCGGCAGACGCGATCCGAAGACGTCAGACGGGTCCAGTGGCACAGTGTCGGACACAGATTCAGTCACTGTGAAAACTCCTGGGTTAATTTCTAGTTATTGTTCTTACGGCGCTGCTTCTTGGAGCGATTGTCCTTCTTGCGTGCACCCGGCTTCGGCGCGGACGTGCGCTTGAGCTCAGCCTTAGCGGCTGCCTCTTCTTCTTCCTCGCGGTCCATCTTGGCGTAGACGATACGGGTCTGGAAGAAGGTCCACACGGTGTTGGCCAGCATGTAAAAGAGCAGACCGATGGGCCAGATGAAGCCGGAGAAGACCAGCATCGCCGGCATAAACCACAGCATCATCTTGTTCATCATGGCCATCTGCTGCTGCATCATCTCTGCATTCTGGCCCTGCGGGGTGGCGGTCTTGCCGGCGGCGCGACGCGCCTCCTGGCGGTTGAGCGACATGCGGGCATTGAAGTGCGTAAGCGTCGCAATGATGGCAATGAGCGGCACGATAATAACGGCCGCTTGGGCAGTGGTGGTTTCCTTAACGATCTCTAGACCGGAGTTCAGACGCAGGTTGGCCACCAGTGGCACACCGAAGATCTTCGCATCCACGAATTGCTTTACCAGCTCGGGCTCGAAAATGTAGTTGGCGATGGAGGCGTTCATTTCCTCCGACATCGCCTCACCGGCTGGGTGTCCGATGCCACCGGCGACGGCCACGGTGCGGTCGAAGGAACGCAGCACGTGGAAGAGACCAATGAACATGGGGATCTGCGCGAACATGGGCAGGCAGCCCGCCACGGGGCGAACGCCAGCTTCCTTGTAGATGCGCTGCATCTCCTGCGCCGCCTTGGTCTGGTCATTGGCGTACTTGGTGCGCAGTTCTTGGATTTGCGGCTGGATCTCCTGCATCTTGCGTGAAGAGCGCAGCTGGGTGATGGTCGGCTTGACCATGATGGCCTTGAGCGTCCACGTCAGCAGGACGATGGCGATGATCCAGGTTCCGCCCCATGCGGAATCAAGAACGAAGCTCAAGAGCCAATGCCAGAACCACAAGACGGCTGAAATTGGCCAATAGATGAAATTAAGCACGAGAGTTATTTACCTCAGTTGTTGTTTGGTCGGTACCGGATCAAACCCGCCCGGGTGCCAGGGACCGCACTTGCATAACCTGGCAAGCGCCATGCCCGTTCCCTTGACGGCTCCATGGATGGAGATGGCCTCGAGGGCATAGGCACTGCACGTCGGTTCAAAACGACAGGTGGAGACCATCTTAAGGCCTGACACATGCTTTTGGTAGAAGCGCACCCAGTAAACCAAGACCCTGCCGAACCCACGGGCTTCGGGGATCTCGTGGCCTTGGGAGTTCAGATATCCCATGTGCTTAACGCTTTGCGGATATCACGCTCAAGACGCTGGCTGGTGGCCTCACTGCTGGCAGGCAGCGCACGGATAACGATGTCGACATTGGCGGGTAAAGCTTTCCCGTTGACTCCATCGCGCATGAGCGACATGCACACATGACGAAGCCGCCGGGAGGTGCGGTGGCGAACCACGGCATTCCCGACGGCTTTCGACACAATGAGGCCGAACCGCGGCCCAGTGGCCGCGATGTCGTCTTCACCGTCATTAAAGCGCAAATGCACGACGGCAGTGCGCGTGCCCGCCCGGCGCCCGCCCTTGATGGTCCGCCGAAACTGCCTCGGGGACGTGAGCTTGTGCTGGGCTGGAAGCATGAATTAAGCGGTGAGCTTAGCGCGACCCTTCTTGCGACGAGCAGCGACGATAGCGCGGCCGGCGCGGGTGCTCATGCGGGTACGGAAGCCGTGCTTGCGAGCGCGACGACGGTTGTTCGGCTGGAAGGTACGCTTACCCTTTGCCACGATTAACTCCTTGAAGTTGTAGGTGGATGGCACAGCCCAGCGCCAGCGACGCTCGGGCTTAAACATCCACTGATGAATGGTGTACGTGGGGATGAGGCTTCGCACGTGAAGCGCCATGAGGCGTGGCGAGGCATTCCCACATGCAACATGTGCACCATGCACTGTTGCGATAGACCATCACAGGTTACGTGACAGGTAGCGCGCTAAACAAATCGACACACTGGGTGTCCCCGAAATTACAAGGATGTTTTTATCCGCAGCTAGAGCGCCACTTTTCACCCACATGCTGCGCGGTCAATGTCTCCTCCCACCGACCGTGGCACGGACGAGCCGCGGTCGCGCCAGGCGTGCAGAGAAGTGCGTTAGACAGCATCCCCATAACGCGGTACAACTGAGGAATCTAATTCCACAGCCGCCCACAGGGTGTGGATAACTCTCAATCTTAACTTGAGACTTTTGCCATTTACGCAGGTCACCTGCATTAAGGAGCCGATGTAAAGTTATCCACAGCCATGAGATAGGCTGTGGATAAACCACCTATTCACACCTGTGGATAACTTTGTGGAATCCGAGGTTACACACTAAAACATCGTGTGGAATCCCCAGTGGAAATCACAAGAAATTGGAATTTCCGCATCCCCGTCTCTCCCTCATCCGTCCATCCGTCCCCGATCCAACCCACAGTCACGCAGTACATACTGCGGCCCTGAAGCCTCTCTTTTGGGCACGTAAGTAGCTGTGGCCGGCCTCATCCGCCGGCACCGCGTGGCCGTGAAGCACACAGAAGGTAGGCGTTTTGTCTGATCCGCAAGCAGCCCTCAGGGCCAGCTGGAAAGCTGTGGTCAGTGATCTGCTGGCACAGTCCGAACAACCGAACTCGGACGTTCCCAACTTCACCCACAGCCAACGCCTCAACCTCCAGCTCGTAGAACCCATCATGATCGGGGATGGCTACGCGTTGATTGCCGCCCCGCACGAGAATGCCAAGAGTGTTCTTGAGGCTGAGCTGGGGGAGTACATCACCCGCGCTCTGTCGCAGCACATGGGCCGGCCGTGTTCCTTGGCCGTGACCATTGCCGCGCCCCCGCAGCCTGCTCCGCAGGAAGAGCCCGAAGCTCCCGCGCCCCAACGCCCCATTCAAACCGAGGCACCGGAGTACGGCATGGGCCACCAGGCTCAGTCTTTCCAGCAAGCCATGCCGCCCACGCCACCGGCCCAGCCGGCCCAACCCGCTCATCACCAGCCGCGCTCGTGGGATGCCGCGCATTCCCCGGCCAGTCTGGATGAGTTGGCGCAGCACTACAGCGAGCAGCAGAGCACCGCTCCCAGCGGCTACCCGGACTACTCGGAGGCAGCCGGCGCGCGGATTCCGCGCGAGGAACCCGCGCATAACCCGAACCACGAAAAGTCTCTCAACCCGAAACACACTTTTGAGAACTTCGTCATCGGTTCCTCCAACCGTTTTGCCAACGGTGCCGCCGTGGCGGTAGCGGAAAACCCCGCCCGCGCCTATAACCCGCTCTTTATTTGGGGCGGCTCCGGGCTGGGCAAGACGCACCTGTTGCACGCAGCCGGCAATTACGCCCAGGTCCTGCACCCAGGCCTGCGGGTGAAGTACGTGTCCTCGGAGGAATTCACCAACGATTACATCAACTCGCTGCGTGATGACCGCCAGGAGTCCTTCAAGCGCCGCTACCGCAACCTGGACATCCTCATGGTCGATGACATCCAGTTCTTAGAAGGCAAGGAATCCACGCAGGAAGAGTTCTTCCACACCTTTAATGCCCTGCACCAGGCCAACAAGCAGATCATTTTGTCTTCCGACCGCCCGCCGAAGCAGCTAACGACGCTGGAGGATCGCCTCCGCACCCGCTTCGAGGGTGGTCTGATTACGGATATTCAGCCACCAGACTTAGAAACCCGCATCGCCATCCTCATGAAGAAGGCTTCAGCGGACGGCACAGACGTCGATCGCTCGGTCCTCGAGCTCATCGCCTCCCGCTTCGAATCCTCAATTCGCGAGCTGGAAGGCGCGCTCATTCGTGTGTCTGCCTATTCTTCCCTGGTCAATGAACCGATCAGCCTAGAGATGGCGGAGATTGCCCTGCACGATTTGGCCCCTGATTCTGCAGATCGCCAGATCACCGCGGCGGCCATCATCGAGGTCACGGCAGACTACTTCAACATCGACGTGGACACCCTGCGCGGTTCCGGTAAGAAGCGGGCCGTTGCTCACGCCCGCCAGCTGGCTATGTACCTGTGCCGCGAACTCACCGAGCTGTCCCTGCCGAAGATCGGTGATCAGTTCGGCGGCAAGGACCACACCACCGTCATCTATGCTGACCGCAAGATCCGCAAGGAGATGACAGAAAACCGCAACACCTACGACGAGATCCAGGCGCTGACTCAGCGCGTGAAGAACCACAACCAGCGCTAGAACCGCACGGCGCTTGGCGACGCCCCCTCCCACCCCGCACAACCTCCCCGCGGGCGTGGGCTGGGGCGTCTTTTTTGATCGGCGAAAACTTATCCACATAGTTATTCACAGCTGTGTAATTCCACTGTTGTAATTCGTAGATCCTCATCACATTTTCTTCTTCCACAGCAGATCAGCGGCTCCTTTGGCCTTGTGAGCAACCCTGTGATCAGCAGCGATAGATCTGGGGATGGATTGTGGATAACTTCGGCCCCGACCGAGTTACTCACATTTCTTGTCATTTGATCACAGTGATCTCACACCCTGACTCACAGATCGGTTGGCGGCTGAGAGCTTGGCCTTTGCTGGGTTGTCCACAGATCCCACAGCGCTTATTACTACTCCTATTTTGTTTTCTCCCTAACTAAGAAGAAAGAGGATGTGTGTGATTCGCCAGCGACCAGCCTGGCCGCGCGGTCTCATCGAGGGCCGAAGAGGGCGAATGACAAAACTCCTGTGGTTCGGTGCTGATCCTGTAAGTTGGAGTGAGCTTGCAAGAATCTTCCATCCGGAACTAGAGGAGCGTCTCATCACCATGGAGCAGTCCGTGTCATTTCGCGTTGCCAAAGATGACCTCGCCAACGCTGTCGCGTGGGTTGCGCGCAGCCTACCATCGAAGGTCACCCAGCCGGTGCTGCGCGCCATGCTGATCACCGCGGATGACAATGGTTTGGAATTCACAGGCTTCGACTACGAGGTGTCCACTCGCGTGCGCATCGCCGGCATGGTCGATGAGCCGGGCCGTATCGCGGTGGCCGGTAAGTTGCTCTCTGACATCGTGGCCTCCTTGCCCAACAAGGAAATTGAGATGACGCAGGAGGACAACAAGGTTCTCCTGGTTTGTGGTTCCTCACGCTTCGAGCTTCCGCTTATCCCGCTGGATGATTATCCCCAGTTGCCGGTCCTTCCGGAGGTCACCGGTACCATCAACCCGCAGCTTTTCGTGGAAGCCATCAGCCAGGTCGTCGCCGCTGCTGGCAAGGATGACACCCTGCCCATGCTCACCGGCGTGCACATCGACATCAATGGCTCCCACGTGCAGATGACGGCGACGGACCGCTTCCGCCTGGCCATGCGTACCTTCGAGTGGGATCCGGTTTCCCCCGACGTGGAGGCTAAGCTTCTCGTCCCAGCCAAGACGCTGCAGGAGACCGGCCGCTCCCTCGACACGCACCTCAACATCCCGGTGGAGATCGCCGTGGGCACCGGTGAGAACATCGCGGCCGAGGGCCTGTTTGGCCTGCATGCCGATAACCGCGAGACCACCACGCGTATGCTCGATGCGGATTTCCCGAATGTGGCACCCCTGCTGCCCAAGACCCACACGGCCATGGCCAGCATTGAAGTTGCTCCGCTGCAGGAAGCCATCCGCCGTGTGTCCCTGCTGACGGACCGCAACGCCCAGATCCGCATGGAGTTCAGCGAAGGTGAAGTGACCTTGGCCGCCGGCGCCGATTCCGGCCGCGCGAGCGAGTCCCTGCCTTGTGCTTTCAATGGTCGCGATAACTTCGTCATTGCGTTTAACCCGTCCTACCTCAAGGATGGCTTGGCCGTGGTCCACACGGACCGCGTGGTCTTCGGCTTTACCGAGCCCTCGCGCCCGGCGATTATGATTCCGGAGCCGGAGGAGCTGCCGGAGGCCAACGAGGATGGCTCGTTCCCCACCCCGGAGACTGACTTCACCTACCTGCTGATGCCAGTGCGCTTGCCGGGCTAGGCCATATGTTTATTCGCGATCTCGATGTCAGGGACTTCCGCTCCTGGCCCGAGCTCACTCTCAGGCTGCAACCGGGGATTACCCTCTTTGTCGGCCGCAATGGTTTTGGCAAGACCAATATCGTTGAGGCCATCGGCTATGTTGCCCACTTATCCTCACACCGCGTCGCCCACGACGCCCCCCTCGTGCGCCACGGCGCAACCAACGCCCGCATTTCCGCCACGGCGGTCAACCAGGGGCGCGAGCTTACCGCGCACCTGCTCATCAAACCCCACGCGGCGAACCAGGCGCAGATCAACCGCACGCGCCTGAAAACCCCGCGGGAACTGCTAGGCGTGGTGCAAACCGTGCTCTTCTCCCCGGAGGATTTATCCCTCGTGCGCGGCGAACCGGCAACGCGCCGCCAGTATTTGGATGACATCATTGCCTCCCGCACGCCGCGCCTGGCGGGTATCAAGGCCGACTATGACAAGGTGCTCAAGCAGCGCAACGCGTTGTTGAAGTCGGCGTCACCGAGTCTGCGCCGCGGCTACAACGACAGCGACGGCGCCTCAGCACTAGCCACCCTCGACGTGTGGGATACGCAGCTGTCTTCGCTCGGCGCGCAGGTGATCCAGGCACGCCTGGCGCTTGTCGACGAACTCCGCGAGCTCATCCCTGCCGCCTATGCTGGCCTGGCCCCGGAATCGCGCCCGGCGGCCATCGAGTACAAATCCACCGTGGATACCTCCGACCGCGAGGTCATTGAGGCGATGATGCTGACCGAACTCGCTACCAAGCGCCAGCGCGAAATCGAGCGCGGGATCTCACTCGTCGGCCCGCACCGCGATGACCTCGTTCTCAACCTGGGGACGAGCCCCGCCAAGGGCTTTGCCAGCCACGGTGAGACCTGGTCTTATGCCATCTCCTTGCGCCTAGCGGAGTTCAACCTGCTGCGTCAGGATGGCACTGATCCGATTCTCATCCTCGACGATGTCTTTGCTGAGCTCGATGCGAAGCGCCGGGAGAAGCTGGTCCACCTCGCCGCGGGTGCGGAACAGGTACTCATCACCGCGGCGGTGGATGAGGATTTGCCCGGCAACCTGCAGCCCATCGAGCGCTTCACTGTCAGCGTGCGCGATACCGACGAGGGCCGGGTATCAGAGATCGCACCGTACGATGCGGGTGGTGACGAGAATGACTGAGCACGAGTTTGATCCGGTCAAAGCGCTCTTTGAGCGCACCCGAAACACGTCGAAAAATCCGCCGAAGCTCAATAAACCGGCCCCTAAGATGAACCTGGCGGCTACATCGAAAGAGCAGCAGCCCAAGCCCTATCGGCGCGGTAGGCCGAGTGGGCCCGATGGGCGCCGCCGGCGCCGGAGCCTCGAGATCCCTAGCCTGGGCGCGCAGATCCAACGCGAGATTGGCAAGCGCGGCTGGGAACACGAATTAGCTCATGGCTGGGTCATGGGCAATTGGGAAAACCTCGTGGGCGAGCGCATCGCTGCGCATACTCAGCCGCTGAACATCAAGGAGCAGGTTGTTTACGTGGCGTGCGATTCCTCCAGCTGGGCCACTGAGCTGCGCTACCTGCAGCGGCCTATCTTGCAGAAGATCGCGGACCGTTTGGGGCCGGACGTGGTGGTTAAGCTCCACATTCAAGGGCCCAAGCAGCACCGTAACTATGAGGGCCGCCAGTGGGTCAAGCCGCAAGGCTCACAGGATACGTACGGCTGATCGGGGTGATCGCGAAATTCACGCAAATTTGGGGCTCTCACGGGCGTGCACTGTCCTCGCGTGGGGGGACACAGTGTAGAATGGCTAAAGTCTTAGATTTAGCTCTAGCCAAAAGGAGTACACGAATCCGTGGCTGAACAACACGCATATGATGCGGGGTCAATTACAATTCTGGAGGGCCTCGAAGCCGTCCGTAAGCGCCCCGGTATGTACATCGGTTCCACCGGTGCCCGCGGCCTACACCACCTGATTTGGGAGATCGTCGACAACTCCGTCGATGAGGCCATGGCGGGCTATGCCGACAAGGTCATTGTCACCCTCCGTGAGGATGGTGGCGTTGAAGTTATCGATAACGGCCGTGGCATCCCAGTCGAGATGCATGCTTCCGGTGCTCCTACCGTCCAGGTAGTCATGACCCAGCTGCATGCGGGCGGTAAGTTCGACTCCGAATCTTATGCCGTATCCGGTGGTCTCCACGGCGTGGGTATCTCTGTGGTCAACGCCCTGTCCACTCGTGTTGAGGCGGACATCAAGCGCAATGGCAAGCACTGGTACCAGAACTTCAACAACGCTATTCCCGAGGAGCTCGTTGAAGGCGATAATGCTCGCGGTACCGGCTCCACCATCCGCTTCTGGCCGGATCCGGAGATCTTTGAAACCGTCGAGTTTAACTACGACACCATCGCTCGCCGCCTGCAGGAGATGGCCTTCCTGAACAAGGGCCTGACCATTGTTCTGCGTGACGAGCGCGCGATCTCCAAGGAGCAGGCCGAGCTTGAAGAGATCGCCGAGGCAGGCGATGCCGCCGTCAGCCTCAGCTCCCTCGATGATAAGGATAAGTCCGCCAAGGAGGGTGAGGACGGCGAGGACAAGACTTCTAAGAAGAAGAAGGAAGTCACTTACCACTATCCGAATGGCCTGCAGGACTACGTTGAGCACCTCAACAAGAACAAGACCTCCATTCACCCCACCATCGTTGCCTTCGACGCCAAGGGTGAGGACCACGAGGTCGAAATCGCTCTACAGTGGAACCAGGGCTACAAGGAATCCGTCCATACCTTTGCCAACACCATTAACACCCATGAAGGCGGCACGCACGAGGAAGGCTTCCGCGCGGCGCTGACCTCCCTGATGAACCGCTACGCCAAGGAGCACAAGCTCCTCAAGGAAAAGGATGGCAACCTTTCCGGCGAAGACTGCCGCGAGGGCCTTGCCGCCGTGATTTCCGTCAAGGTTGGTGATCCGCAGTTCGAAGGCCAGACCAAGACGAAGCTGGGTAACTCGGAGATTCGAGGATTTGTCCAGCGCTCCGTCAACGAGCACCTCAACGATTGGTTTGACGCCAACCCGGCTGAGGCCAAGGTCATTATCAACAAGGCCGTGTCCTCCGCGCATGCCCGCGTAGCTGCTCGCAAGGCACGTGAGTTGGTTCGCCGCAAGTCCGCCGGCGACCTCGGCGGCCTGCCCGGCAAGCTAGCGGATTGCCGCTCCAAGGATTCGAAGCTTTCTGAGCTTTACATCGTGGAGGGTGACTCCGCAGGTGGTTCCGCGAAGGGCGGCCGCGATTCCATGTTCCAGGCCATCCTGCCGCTGCGCGGTAAGATCCTCAACGTGGAAAAGGCCCGCATGGACAAGGTTCTCAAGAACGCTGAGGTCCAAGCCATCATCACCGCCCTGGGCACCGGTATCCACGAAGAATTCGACATTTCGAAGCTGCGCTACGACAAGATCGTGCTCATGGCCGATGCCGACGTGGACGGCCAGCACATCGCCACGCTGCTTCTGACCCTGCTCTTCCGCTTCATGCCGCAGCTGGTTGAGGATGGTCACGTCTACCTGGCGAATCCGCCGCTGTACAAGCTGAAGTGGGCCAAGGGCCAGCCGGGCTACGCCTTCTCCGATGCTGAGCGCGACAAGCTGCTGGCTGAGGGCCTGGAAGAGGGCCGCAAAATCAACAAGGACGACGGCATCCAGCGCTACAAGGGTCTGGGTGAGATGAACGCCGCCGAGCTGTGGGAGACCACCTTGGATCCGACCACCCGCGTCCTGCGCCGCGTGGATCTGGAAGATGCGCAGCGCGCCGATGAGCTCTTCTCCATCCTGATGGGTGATGACGTGGCCGCTCGCCGCTCCTTCATTACCCGCCGTGCGAAGGACGTTCGCTTCCTCGACGTCTAAGGCGTCTCAGAGCACGAGCCCATAGGGGAACAAGAGAAAACAGAGAAAAGACCAGCCCTCAGAAGGAGGTGCTGGTCTTTTGTTCTTCGGTGCCTGGGGCCCGGATAGTTAATCCACTTATACGGTATCCATGTGGCGCTGCAGAACGCGGCCGATGGTCGCCACGTGAGGCTCCACAATGGACGAGGCCTTGCCGCGCAGCGACTTGTAGGTCCGCGCGATACCGGGGGCTTTAATGTCTTCGGCGGACTTATCAGCTGCAGACATAAGGGCCTCTGTAACTTCGCCGCTGCGCCCATCGAGGTAGGTGCCAAAATCGGA
>NZ_CABTZR010000020.1 GCF_902489365.1 uncultured Corynebacterium sp.
CAGGGAAACGCCCGGTCCCATTCCGAACCCGGAAGCTAAGCCTGCTAACGCTGATGGTACTGCAACCGGGAGGTTGTGGGAGAGTAAGAAACCGCCGACATTAAACAACAACAAACAACTCAATACACAACAAAGAGAGACCGTTGAAGCATTTCTACCGCTTCAACGGTCCCTTTGTGGTTTTCGCACCTAGCCTGTAAGTACCGACCACCTGGTGGGCATTGTCAAGCGCAAAATAGTCATGATCAGCACGGAGCATGAATGCACTTCCGCGTCTGCACTTGAAATGCTGTCCTGCATCGCGCTGGTCGATGTAGTATCATGCGGCATCGCCAATCAGGCAGCCACAACCGCGAGTATGGAAGCGCAGAACCGGTTTCCTGGCGCCACATCACTCCACAATGGAAAGGGCGATGCTTTTCGGCACTGCTCGTGGAATGCCCTGATGACGATGAGATTCGGTGCAGATGCAGCTGAACGCATTGCTACTAGCCACGAAACTGTCGCTCAGGGGCCAGCGGATGAGACCAGCATGGACCTGTATAACAATGCCCAAGGTCGATTTCTTGGATTTGCTTTCGCAATTAGTGGCGACGAAGCTTCTGCTCTGAACCAGTGCGCCCTCTGGGCTAGAATTGGACTGCTATCTACACTTTCCTAGGATAGGCACGAGAAGGCGGTTATGTTAATGAGACGCATGATGGCGCGGATAGGGTTCACTAGTATTGTCTCCCTATTACTCTCCTCTTGTAGTTTTGATGACCCATTGGCTTCTCATCTCGCGTCCCTAGGACGATCGGGACATGCAATCCCCGTTACTGAGTCCATCACACTGGAGGAACTCTACGGACCAGAGTGGACTGAGTTTTCGCTCGTGTGCCCATACACTCCGTATCAAACAGTCAAAGAAACACTTATGGCTGATGATCCCCCTGTTCCAGAACACGGCTTCTCCGATCACGAAAACTTCCTCTTTCTTAGAGGAAAGGGCGACAGCGAACAATGGGTGAGGTTCTCTCGACAGGCTCTCGATCTGTGTTCTCCATCAAGTCCGTCTTCTTTAATCATGGAGTCAACGACAGTTGCTCTCACTTTTTCTCTGGATAATCCGGGTAGTGCTTGGATTCTAACCGGCTTGAACAAGTAGTCATATGGGCTCGCTGCTCCTGGGCAGTATCGGGAACACTCAGATTGGGGTCAGCGTGCACGCGACGACCGATGCAGCATCCTGTTTAATAAAGCACTTATAGAAAATATTTTCTAGTGATTGCGCATGCGCGTCCACCACTAAGGAAAGACTGGTGCCCATGAAACCAATCAATGATCTACTCGCTACTCACGGTGTGCCTGTTTATGATCCTGACGATGCAACCTTAAGTAGTGGCGAGCACGCCCAGGCGATCATCGTCGCGGCCTTGAACGAACGAGCAGTGGGATCGTCTTGATGGTGGCCAGCAACGGAGCATCGTGAACGCTCTGGACGCGTCTACCGCTGCGGCTGAAGAGGCCGAAAAGTGGGCGAGGGATCGCCTTCGCCCTGCCGAATAATCCCGGTTATTTTAACCCGCTCACTGATGTTTCGGTGAGCGGGTTTTGCTGGCGCGGGTACTCGCTAGCGCTCCCACCCTTGCCCTGACATAACCCCGGCTGCGGCCGCCGTTATGAAGGGCCGAGGGCTAGCTTTGTAGGAAGGGCTCTTCAATCGACGCTATCGCTCAAGGATCAACCTGGGACTCAACCGATCAATCCGAGTCCTTCTGCACTCGATGCCGCCATGTAGACTCCCACAATTGCCGCGATCCACAGCAACGTCACTTTCGCTTCATACTCCAGCCGACGGATGGCGCGCTCCAGACGGGGAAATATAGCCGGCCCTGCTGCGCCTGCAATGACAGCCATAAGAGTTGCCGGAAGGACCATGATGATGCAGTACCCCGCAATAAGCGCGACCTTGCCGCTAAACCCGAAAGGCATAGACTGGATAATTCCCATTGCGCCTAGGTAGGGCAACATCGTCGCAGCCTCGACAACGGCAGCGCCTAGCGCAAGCCCTACCATGCCGGACGCGCTCAGTGACGCGCCTTGTGCAAGGCGGGAGGCGCGACTCTTCGGTACTTCGGGGCCGGCGGTCTGCGTGGCCGCGGGCTTTTTGGGGTTTGGCGAGAATACACCGAAGATGAAAAGCCCCGCGCCCAGAACAAGCGTCACCCACCGGAACCAATCAGTCTCGCTTACGCCAGAAAGTCTCGATACTGCAGCATCGAACCCTAATAGAAGCGCAATGCCAAGGCCGCAGTAGGCCGTGGCGATCGTAGCGAGATAGGTGCCCAATAGGCCTAAACGTACTCGTCGCCAGATAACAATCAGGGCGATAGGAATGACAAGGGTACCTGCACTCAAACTATCTACGAGTGCAAGGCCGGCAAGGGGAAGGAAGTCTGACATGGAATTCTCCAGTAGTCGGGTGTTCGAGGGGAGGTTGACCTTAGCTTCGCGAAGGGCCCTAATCCCGATTAATACGTTCGTATTAATCATGCGGTTGGTACGATTGTATGAGGCGCATTGCGCGAGTGCAACTACACTCATGAATGGCTCATCGCAAATGAGCTACGCAAGATTGGAGCTCCATGTCCGTTGATCGCAACACACCCATCACCGGCACCGCCGCAGTGATCGCTGATGCTGCCATTCGAGTGATGGTCAGCCAGGGCCTCGATGCCCTGAGCGTGCGCAATGTCGCCACTGAGGCTGGCGTCGCACCTGGGACTGTCCAGTACCAGATGGGTAAACGGGACGACATCATCGCGAAAGCTTTTGTCAGGTCGTTGCAGCGCCAGGAGTCGCGGGCCCTTACACAAACCGATGCGACGGATTTTCACGCGGCCTTCCAGGGGCGCCTTGCTGAACTTTTGCCAGTTGGACCTGTCCAGCGCGAAGATTCCGCTGTGTGGGTCATAGTGGGAGCTGCTGCCTCGACGCGCGAATGGTTGGCTGACTTATACGACGCCGAGGTGACGAAGTTTCGGGCGCGGGTGTCTGAAGGTCTCGAAGCAGCGCAACGCTTCGGAAAGCTGGCCCGAGGGCTGTCGCCTGAGCAAGGTGCTCGTCTTGTCACTGCACTGGTCAACGGGCTGACGATCGACTACCTCAATGCTCCTGTGGACTCGGCGAAGCAGTTGTTGGCAGACCTTGCTTCGGGACTCGCGCTGATTGTGGAACCAGGTTCTCCTAAAGACTAGGACGGTACTAGGGCTGGAGGTACAGCATGCCCCTTCATGCCCAGGAAGTCCTCCAACCCATGTCAGTGCGGAGGCACTGTGCCAGTCCCCGGCGAGTGGATGTCAATCGACGGGTGGGAGTACGAGTATCTCGCAAACGGCATCCATGTGTCCGGCGTGCCTGGATGCTTCGGCCAGTAGATGGGACAACACCCAGTCGACAGTGGGGTGCCTGCCGTCCTCGTCAGCTTGGGATGCAGGCTCTCCCGGTGGATACGTTGCAAGCAAAGACAAGGCATCCTCCCACTCCTGTTGAAGGGCATCGACGAAGAGCTCGACCGTGACATCGGGATCCGCGTTCCAGTCTTCATGTGGAGAGTCATCAGTCCACGGGACCGGAAGATCAGCGCCTACCACGACATTTGCGATCCAAAACCGGATGGCGTACCGCTGATGGTTCAGAAGCCCCGCAACAGTCCAGCGACTACGAAGGGGAACATGTGTCACGCCTGAGCAATCTACCTGAACGGCCATGTCTTTTCAGGGTTGCCTTTCGCAAGAACTTGGAGGAAAACGCAGGGTGGTGCAATGTAGGGGCTGAGCAGGCATGTGCAGGAGCCTGCATTCTTAGGACTCTGCAGTTAGGCGGCGTACGGCTTCCCGTATCACCTCGGGGCGCTTGCAAAAGGCGAAGCGTACCTTGTACTTCCACGGCTCGGGATTGTCCGTGAAGGCCGCCAGCGGGATGGCAGCCACGCCCTTCGTTTCGGGCAGCTGCATGCAGAAATCGATGCCGTTTAAACCGGTAGAGGAGACATCGGCAACCACGTAGTAGGTGCCGCCGGTGTCATGGACGTGGAACCCTAACTGTTCAAGACCATCCACCAGGATGGTGCGGCATTCTGCAAGTTCAGACACCATGGCGTCCAACCACTGCCGTTCATTACGCAGGGCATGGGCCACGGCGGGCTGGAATGGCGTGGTGGAGACGAAGGTGGTGAATTGCTTCGCTTTGATGACGCCGTCGAGAAGCGTGGGTTCTGCGATAGCCCAGCCGGTCTTCCACCCAGTGCAGTTGAAGGATTTGGCGGCAGAGGAAACCGTGACCGTGCGCGAGGCCATCCCTGGCAGGGAAGCGATGCTGACGTGTTCGGTGCCGAAGGTGAGGTTTTCGTAGACCTCGTCAGCCAACACGAGGAGGTTCTTCTCCACGCATAGCTCGGCGAGTTCGGTGAGCGCCTCGCGGGAGAAGACCGAGCCGGTCGGGTTGTGCGGGGTGTTGATGATGACCATGGCGGTTTTATCGGTCACGGCTGCACGCACCGCATCGACGTCGATATCCCAGCTGTTGCCGGATTCCTTCAAGGGGACGGGGATGCGGGTGGCGTCGGCAAGCGCGATGGCAGCGGCGTAGGCATCGTAGTAGGGCTCAAGGACAATGACCTCGTGGCCGGGCTCCACCAGACCGAGCACCGTGGCTGTAATCGCTTCGGTAGCACCCGCGGTGACCACGACGTGGTCCTGAGGGACGGAGTGGGTTTCGGCGATGGCGCTGAGCAGCTCCGGAACGCCGCGCAGGGGAGCGTACTGATTGTTACCGCCGGCGATGTTCTCCTGGGCAATCTCCAGCATGCGCTGCGGGCCGTCGGTATCGGGGAAACCCTGGCCCAGGTTCACCGCGTCATTCTCCACGGCAAGCGCGGTCATGGTGGCGAAGATGGTCTCGCCGAATTCTTCAAGCCTGTGAACAGTCATTTAGAGCACCAGCAGATCGTATTTCGTAGCTTTCACATCGGTTAGACGCTTGCGGGCGCGCTCGAGGCGCTGCCACTGATCCTCTGGAATGGACTTGCGGGCAATCGTCACTGTCTCCGCGTCCGGGGTGCCCCAGGCAATCGGCATCGGGGTGATCTGTTGCCAGTGTTCTTTATCGCTGCTGCTGCGCTGGCCGGAGACCGCGGCCACCGGAACCTTGGTTCCCACGGTGCGCTTAATGCCCGGGATATTGGTGACTGTGCGCAAGCACGCGCCCCACCGCGGCGGTGCCTTCGGGTCAACATTGGTGTTCACCAAGGCCATGAGGACTATGTCGCGCTCATTGACCTCCGCGACGACCGCGGGGGCAAGCGGATAGGAGTCGTAGAGCTCCTGGGCCGAGCCAACCTTGCGCGAAGCCAAGACACCGATGACGGCGCAAAAGATGCCAAAGAGTGCCATGCCTACCGCCAGCGTGATGCGCCAGACGGCCTCCATGCCGAAGTAGACGGCAATCGCAGCGATTATAAGCACGAGGCCCATGACGAGGCCGGAGTTGCGCAGGCGCGAGGAATCACGGAGGAGCTCGTTGTTCTTCTTGGCAAAGTCTTCGTTGACTGCAAACTTGAAAATCTTCATCAGCTCACAAGTCTACTTCGTCCACCAGCCGGTAGGCATAACCTTGCTCGGCCAAAAAGCGCTGGCGGTGCATGGCGTATTCCGCATCGATCGATTCGCGCGCCACCAGAGTGTAGAAGGTGGCTTCCTGGCCATCCTTCTTAGGACGCAGCAGGCGGCCCAAACGCTGGGCCTCCTCCTGGCGGGAGCCGAAGGTACCGGAGACTTGGATGGCCAGGGCAGCCTCGGGAAGGTCGATGGAGAAGTTCGCGACCTTGGACACCACGAGCGTGGCGAGCTCACCTTCGCGGAACTGCTGGAAAAGCTTCTCACGTTTGGAGGTGGAGGTCTTGCCGTCGATAACCGGTGCGTCTAGGTGCTCACCGAGCTCCTCCAGCTGGTCCACGTAGGCGCCGATGATGAGGGCCTGCTGACCTTCATGTTTCTTCAGCAGCTTGTCGACGGCCCGCAGCTTCGCGCTTGCCGAAGCCGCAATCCTGTACCTCTCCCGCGCCTGTGCCGTGGCATAGAGCAGGCGTTCCTCCTGCGTCATGTCGACGCGCACCTCGACGCAGTCCGCGGTGGCGATATAGCCGGCGGATTCCAGCTCCTTCCACGGCGCGTCGTAGCGCTTGGGCCCGATGAGCGAGAAGACATCGCCCTCGCGGCCGTCCTCGCGGATCAACGTGGCGGTCAGCCCTAGGCGGCGGCGTGATTGGAGGTCGGAGGTCATGCGGAAGACCGGGGCGGGCAAGAGGTGGACTTCGTCGTAGATGATAAGGCCCCAGTCGTGGGAATCGAAGAGCTCGAGTGCCCGGTATTCACCTTTGGTCTTGCGGGTGACCACTTGGTAGGTGGCGATGGTAATCGGCTTGATTTCCTTCTTCTCACCCGAGTACTCACCAATTTCCTCCGGCGTGAGGCTGGTGCGGCGCAGCAGCTCATCGCGCCACTGGCGCCCGGCCACGGTGTTGGTCACGAGGATAAGCGTGGTGGCCTGTGCTTTGGCCATGGCGGCAGCACCCACGATGGTTTTGCCCGCGCCACAGGGCAGGACCACAATGCCGGAGCCACCGGACCAAAAAGAATCGGCGGCATACTGCTGATAATCGCGTAAGCTCCAGTCCACTTCCTTTGTGCTCAGCGCGATGGGGTGGGATTCACCATCGACGTAGCCGGCGCGGTCATCGGCGGGCCAGCTGGCCTTGAGCAGCTCCTGTTTGAGCCGCCCGCGCGCGGAAGGCGGCACGGCGATGGTGTTGTCATCAATGCGCGGGCCCAGAAGTTCGCTGACCTTCTTGGTGCGCGTGAGTTCCTCCAGGACGACAGGCTCGTCCGATTCGAGGATGAGGCCGTGGGCCGGATGTGCCAGCAGGCGCACGCGGCCGTAGCGCGACATGGTTTCGGCGACGTCGATCAGCAGCGCCTGCGGCACCGGGAAGCGGGAGTAGTTCTCCAGAACATCGACGACCTGCTCGGCATCGTGCCCGGCGGCGCGCGCATTCCACAGGGCCAGTGGGGTGATTCGGTAGGTGTGGATGTGCTCGGGCGCGCGCTCCAGCTCAGCAAAAGGCGCGAGCGCTGCGCGGGCCTCGTCGGCCTGCGGGTGATCCACCTCGAGGAGGACGGTCTTGTCCGATTGGACGATGAGCGGTCCGGGCATATCTGGGGCCTTTCTACTCTGTGCGTCAGGGAAGGACTTAATCTCTGTCGGCGAAGCGGACGGAGGAAATGCGGTGAACCGGAAAGCGCACGGGTTTGCCCGCTGTCCCCAGGGCATCAATGTAGCCGCCTTCGACCGACAGTGGTTTTACAGTCACGGTGCGGATTTCGCCGCTTTTATCGGCATAAGAAATCACGATATCGGCGTGGAAACGCGCGGCGGCGCGGGCGAGCGTGAGGGGATCCGGCTCCTCTTCCTTCTGCGCGCTGGGATTCTGTGCTGATTGCCGCAGGACCTGCACGGCTTCATCCACCGAGGCGGGCTCGCGCTTGCGGGGCTTTGTGCGGGGCGTGGGCAAAAGGTAAGGCTCGGGGGCGACGGCCAGGGAGGCGCCGGATTCATCCTCCGCAGTGGGGGAGAGGCCCTTAGCGCGCAGTTTTTCCAGAAGCTCGTCCACGCGCAGTTGCGATACCGCCACGGTGGGCGCGAGCAGGCGCAGGCCGGGGACTGAGGCAGCGGCGAGCTCTAAGAGTGCGGGATCCTCACTGCGCAAATAGGACAGTGCAGGTCCACTGCGGAGGGTTCCATGGCGCTTGGCGACGTCCCCGATGGCAAACCCCAACGCCTGTGGCACGCCCGTCGGGGAGTGCGCTTCCAAGAAGTCGGTCATTTCCTGCGCGGTGAGCCCCTGGTCCATGCCGCGGCGGATGGTGGCCTCGCTGATGCGGTACACGCTGGCCAGGCCTGGGGATTCGAGGTCCGCCAGGGATGCCAGGGTGCGGTGTGTGTCTGGCTCAAGGGGGCCGGGTACGAGGACCGTGAGGTCCTGCTGGATGATAAATTCGCTGACCGTTTCGGGAACGAGGCTGGTGGCCGCGGCAGAATCACCCAGCACGCGCGTGGCCTTGCCCAGTGCTATGGCACCGATCCATTCGGCTTCGGCGCGCAGCTTCTCAATGGTCACCGTGCGCGTGTGGCTGGCAAAAAGTGGGGAGCGAAACCGCAGGTCTTCCCAGAACTCTTCGTCGTTCAGCGCGACTGCGGAGTGTGCATAGACGCCGAGGACGAAGGCTCGAAAGCGCGGCAGACGGCGCACGAGGCTGTCCTCCGCGAGCACTCGGGAGTCGGTCCAGCTGGCCCAGGGGGAGGTACGCCAGGCGTCGAGAAGAATGCGCCACTTCTCCCCGAGATTAGCCTCGAGCCAGTCCTGGGAGCCAGTGGTAGCTGCGAGGAAATGCCCCTCCAAGCCATCCGGTTCGCCGCGGTGGAGAAGCCTAGCGTGGTGGCCCAAGCAGATAAGTCGCGCGACCTCTTCCTTATCCATGTCGAGGTCCTTGGCCAGTTGGTTGAGGGGACGAACGCCCACCGAAGAGTCCTTCAGCAGGGAAATTGGATGGCTTCCGAGTAACTCGATGAGCCTTTCCATGCCGCGCACGGCTTCCAGGCCTGCCGCCGCGCCGGCGTCATCCGCCTTGGTATCCGGATCCGGTGTGCCGGCGCGCCCCGAAGGGGTGGTGGGAATGGGCGGGGTGGTGTCACCAGCCAACAGGCGGGCCAGTGAGTGCGGAAGGCGCACCGAGTGCGCGTTGATGCGCTCCAGAAAACCTTTGGCCAGCAGGCGCTTGGCGGGATCCTCGGAATTGATGTCCGGCTCGGTGTCGGTGGTGTAGCCCATGCCGTCGCTAGTGCTTAAGGCATCGAGGACTCGGCGCTCTTCGGGAGCAAGCGTGGCTAGGTCCTTCTCATCGAACTCGACTTGGTTGCGCAGCGACCATCCGGTGGGAAGCGAGCCCATGACGGCGGTGACGATGCGCACCTGCGGGGCATCGCCGAAGACTAAGCCGCGCTCCTTGAGCTGCTTCGTGATTGTCGGGTTGGTGTCCTCCACCATGCCGACCTCGCCGCCGCGGTGGGCGATGTCCTCCAAAGCAGCTAGCTGTTCGGCATTGCTTGCTGCTAAGGCATCCGCGACGTGCATCGGAAGTGTCAGGCGCGTGGCAAGCGCGTCGAAATCCTTTGGTGCTGGCGAGAGGACATCGCTGCGGTTGCTCAGTAAGGCGCGCAAGTCCTCATCGGGTAAGCGGCTGAGCCAGTCGCGGTAGCTCTCAGTGACGCGGGCGCGGTTGGAGGGGGTGGTCATAATGGCGATCAAGCTTAGTACTTAGTAGGTGGGGGAGGCATGGGGCCCTCGTTGGGTCAATAAGTTACTTTTTGCCGCGGGGTTTGGAATAATAAGGAGCATGTCGAACGAGAACAAAGGCTTCGTATCCCCGGCTTGGCCGAAGAACAGCCCCCGCGAGCACGCAATTACTGAACTCACTGCACCTTTTGCTGGTGCTTCCAGCCCGTACGGTGACGACCTGATTCTGCCGATGCCGACAGAAAAGCTCAACTACGTTCACCCGTACACCCGCATTAACCACTAATCGGCTGCGCGGATAACCGCGCATGCTCTTAGTGGTGGGGCCGCGCTGTGCGCGGCTCGCCCAGCCCCTCCGAGAATGTTCTCCTCGGTGGGGCTATGTGTGTTTGTGTTAGATTCTTGCATCCCGTCTTGAGGATGTCTTTGGGGCTAGGCGGAGCAGTTCCGCTGGAGCCTTAGAAGAAATGAAAGTAGGGGCCGGCTGGAGAAATCCAGCCGGCCCCTACTTTCTTATGTACTTAAAGCTGTGCTTCTACGGCGCCGTGCTAGCACAGCGCGCTAATTAGCGTGCAGCCAGAACCTGTGCCAGCGGGTCGATGACGTGGCGGTTAGCGGAGTAGAAGGCGTTGAAGTCGTGGCGGTTAGCCTTGTACTGCTCGGTGAAGGAGGCCGGGATGGTCAGGCCGTACTGGGTAGCGGTGTCCTCGATGAGGGTGTAGAGGGCGTCAACAGCCAGCTCGTCGGTGGGCTCCTCGGCAGCTTCCTGGACAACCTTCGGTGCCTCAGCCGGTGCCTGCGGTGCGGTCTCTTCCTTTACCTGAGTAGCGGCCGGCGCCGGGGCAGCGTTCACGTTGCGCGGGGTCGGTGCGGAGTTTAGGCCCAGGCTAGCGGAGCAAGCCGGCCATGCGCCCCAGCCCTGCTGTGCCAGGGTGCGCTCAGCAACAGCGATCTGCTGCTCGCGGGTGGCCAGGTTAGCGGTCGGGGCGAACTCGCCGCCACCGAAGGCCTGCCAGGTCTGTGCGCTAAACTGCAGACCGCCGTGGTAGCCGTTGCCGGTGTTGATGGCCCAGTTGCCGCCGGACTCGCACTGAGCGAGGCGGTCCCAATCGGAATCCGGTGCGGCGGCAGCGTTCGGAGCCATGATGGCTGCGGCGGCGCCGACGGCAACGGTGGAAGCGGCAAACTTGGTGGCGATGGACTTGTTCTTAGCGGAGTGGCGTCCCATTAAAGTATTCCTTCTCTAGGTTGTTCTTGCTTTCTCGCGCCCAGATGATGCCCAGTCCGGCATGTAGTTTTGCAATTGATGTTCACGTTCATGCACATCATGTATGGCCGCCGTGTGGAAGCCCGGACTGTGTCTGGGGCGAGACTTCCACGGCCGGCGGCCGAAGTGCCTGTGGGAAAGAGTAGCGGTTTATAACGAATCAGTCACGTTAAATGGCTCAAAACGGTAACGGAAGCGGGGATTCCCCTACGTTTCCCCTGTTCGCGACGGTAATGTTAGCTATGTCACACTTGTAACGGGTGTGGTGGTTGGGGCGATACTTATTTCTGGTTTCTTTGGTGGGGTGCGTGGAGGTTAAGATGTATCTCTTTATAAGTTCCACGGATAGTTCCTCCGCGCGGCAGCTTAAGTCTCAACCACGCTTCGCCGCGCCTCCTTACCCCAGAAGACCGGAGCCTATCGGCAGGCACGTGATACGGCCTAAGCTTTGGGAGAGGAGAGACGGAAAGAAAGTGAGTGAAGAACCATGCCTATCGGCAAAGTGAAGTGGTATGACGCGGACAAGGGCTTCGGCTTTGTCAGCAACCCCGGCGATGAAGACGTCTATGTTGGCCGAAACGTGCTGCCCAAGGGCGTCGATGAGCTGTATCCAGGCCAGCGCATCGAGTTCGACTTCGCAGCGGGCCGTCGCGGCCCGCAGGCCCTGCGCGTGAAGGTCCTTGATGCTCCGCGCCGCCGCACCCCGGCCCGCAAGCCGGAGGAGCTATCGAGCATGCTTTCCGACGTCATGACGCTCCTCGAAACCCAAGTGCAGCCGGTGCTCAGCCAGGGCCGCTACCCGGAGCGCAAGACTGGCCGCCAGGTGGCGGAGATTCTGCGTGCTATTGCAAAGGACTTGGATAGCTAGGGCCTAAAGTTTTTAGGCCGATGGCTCGAAAGTGCCCTAGCTGACGAAAGTTAGGCTGATTTTTCAATGATCAGCCGTAAGTTTGGCAGCTAGGGCACTTTTGCGATCGTGGGGCAGGGGGCGCGGCTACTTGTCCGCGGGGGCCTCGGCGTCGCCCGTGGCCTTGGATTCCTTGAGCTCTTCGTCGGTCATGGTGGATAGCGACCACACCGTGTGCATCGGTGTCTCCTCACCATTGGCATCGTGGCCAATCATGAGGGTGGAGATTTCCACCACCATTAGCTGCGGGCGCTCGCCGGTGGAAGCCTCAATCGGCGGGACAGAGCCGGGGATCTCCAGCGAGGTGGTTTCGTTGGCGCCGTGCGCAGTGCTGTCGTTGGCGGCCGGGTCATCGTAAATGGAGAGCACCGACCACTCGTGGTTATAGATGGCGTCGGGGATCTCCAGCTTCAGGGTGTCATCGGGGCCCACCGTGAGGTTGGGAACCTCGCCCTCTTCGCAGTCGGCGCCCGGCTCGCAGACGCTATAGGGCGCGACCTCAATCGTTTCACCGCCCACCGTGGCCGTGATGGTGACGTCCTGCGGGTCGGGGCCCGGGCGATCATTCCACCACTTCTGAAACATCACCACCGCAACGACGATGACTGCCACGGCGATAATGAGCGCCAGAAACTGCAGCAGTGATTTCTTCCTTGCTTGCTTCACGGTAGCCATGGCTGAAAATCCTACTCGAAGCGCACCCTGTACAGCTCATCCCAGAGCTTGCCGGTGATCCAGAACTCGTCGGTGCCCGGGATATGGGCGATTCCGTTGAGTACGGCATTGGGATCCGCAGAAGGGACATGATTGAGGTTCGCGGTGTCAATCACCGCGGTGACCACGCCGGACGCGGGGTCGATGCGCAGGATATCCTCGCTCATCCAGACATTGGCATAGACCACACCATCGACGCACTCGAGTTCGTTGAGGTTATCCACCGGCGAGCCGTCGAGGGTGACCTCGGTGCGCGGGCCGCGCTCCTCAAAAGTCTGTGGGTCCAGGTGTCGCAGCATCGCGGAGCCATCGGACATGATGAGTTCGGAACCCGCGTTGCACAGGCCCCAGCCCTCGCCGTCGTAATGAGCGCGCTGTAGTTCTTCAAAGGTGGTGGAGTCCCGCAGGAAGGCAGTGCCGGCTTTCCACGTCAGCTGCCAGATACCGGCATCGGTCTGAGTGATGCCCTCGCCGAAGAAGGAGTCCTCGAGAGCGACTTCCTCCGACGGGGTCGCTGCGCCCGGGGTTAGGCGCATCAATCGGGACTTGCCGTTGAGCCCAGTGCCGATGAGCAGGTGACCGTCAGGGTCGACTTCCAGGCCTTGGGTAAAGGTATCGGGCGGCAGGGGCGCGGTGTCCAGGACGGTGACGCCGAGGCGCTCTGGGGTGCGTGCACTTGGCGACGTCCCATCGCTGCCCGCCGCTGTCGTCGTAGATGAGGATGCGTGCTCGTCTGCAGCTTGGGAGGAACAGGAGGCCAGCGGTGCGAGCAGCACGGCGGCGGATAAAGCTGTGGCGAGCGCGCGGGAGGCGCGGGGGAAGTGCGGGAAAGCCATGACTGTCATTGTGCATGATGCTCGGGCGTGTGATTAATAATGGGAGGGTGACTCGCAAGAAAAAGATGCATTCCCCGCTTCTCGATTCGACGGCTGTCGACCTGGCGCGCCGAGCCGTGGAGGAGGTAGGTGAGGGGGACGTCGGTAAGCACCGCGGCGTTGCCGGTGTGGGCCGCAACGTGGCCACCCACCGTTTTGAGGCCCACGTTCCGGGATATCCGGGATGGGAGTGGCATGCCGTCGTCGCCTGCGCCGAAGGATCGCGCACGCCGACCGTGAACGAGGTTGCACTCGTCCCCGGCGGCCAAGCTCTCCAAGCCCCGGAGTGGGTGCCCTATTCCGAGCGCCTGCGCCCGGGGGACTTGGGTCCGGGTGACCTCATGCCGCCGGCGCCTGACGATGACAGGCTGGATGATGGGAAACTCTCCGAGGCTGGCCTCAAGGAGGCCAAGGAGCGCTGGCGCACGAAGTACGGGCCGAATACGGAGATGGCGGCGCAGGCCCAACTGCAGTGCAAAACCTGTGCGTTCTACCTCGAACTGCTGCCCAATTTCGGCGTCTGTGCCAATGAATACTCGGCGGATGGAAAAGTGGTGCACGCCACCTACGGGTGCGGCGCGCATTCCGGCACGACCGTCCGTGAAGAGGGATCGGAGCAGGAAAGGCCCTTCGACGATGAGAGGCCTATCTATTAAAGAGTGTGGTTTTCTTCCCGCGCGCAGCAGCGTTGCCGCGTGCGGGTTTTGCGTTTTAGTGCCCCAATGGAGCACCCTTAGCAGGTAAAACTTCATTTCTCTAGATAGAAGGGGCGCTCTCTCACGATGAACGCAGCTATCGATCGCTATTTCAAAATCACCGAACGCGGATCCACCATTGGAACCGAAGTCCGCGCCGGTGTGGTCTCGTTCTTCGCGATGGCCTACATCATTCTCCTCAACCCTCTCATCCTGGGTACCTCCGCTGACTCGGCCGGAACCACCCTCGGAATCCCACAAGTCGCCGCCGCAACCGCCTTGGTGGCCGGTGTCATGACCATCGCCTTCGGCGTGATCGCCCGCTACCCGTTCGCCATGGCCGCGGGCCTGGGCATGAACACCTTCGTGGCCGTGACCATGGTCTCCCTCAACGGCCTGGAATGGCGCGAGGCCATGGGCCTGGTTGTCATTGAAGGTTTCATCATCGTCCTGCTGGCCATCTCCGGTTTCCGCCAGGCCGTCTTCGACGCCATCCCCGCCTCCATGAAGGCCGCGATGGGCGTGGGTATCGGTATGTTCATTGCCCTCATTGGTTTCGTGGACGGGCACTTCGTCACCCGCGTCCCGGATGCCGCGATGACCACCGTCCCGGTGAGCCTGGGTGTGAACGGCTCTATTGCTACGTGGCCGGCCTTCGTCTTCGTCGTGGGTCTGATTCTCTCCGCCTTCTTTGTCATTCGCCAGGTGCGCGGTGGCCTGTTCATCGGCATCGTCATCACCACCATCATCGCCATGATTATTCAGGCCTTTACCGGCTCCGAGGATTGGGGTATGGCCACCCCGGAAGTGCCTAGCTCCCTGGGCGGTCTGCCGGACCTGTCGATTGTGGGCCAGGTCGATCCCATCAGCGCCTTCACCAAGCTGGGCGTGGTCTCCACCGTGCTGCTGATCTTCACCCTCTTGCTCACCAACTTCTTCGACGCCATGGGCACCATGAACGGCCTAGGCAAACAGGCCAACCTTGTGGACGAGAAAGGCAACCTTCCGGAGATGAAGACCGCCCTGGTCGTCGAAGGCTTTGGCGCCGTAGCTGGTGGTGCGGGTTCGGTGTCCTCCAACACCGTGTTCGCGGACTCGGCGGCTGGTATCGGTGACGGTGCCCGCACCGGCTTTGCCAACGTTGTGACCGGCGTGATCTTCTTGCTGGCCATGTTCCTCACCCCGCTCTACGAGATCGTGCCGATCGAGGCAGCAGCCCCCGTCCTCGTCATCGTCGGTGTGATGATGGCAGCCCAGCTTAAGGACATCGAGTGGAACCGCATGGAGGAGGCCATCCCGGCCTTCCTCACCATCGTGGTCATGCCATTCACCTACTCCATCGCCAACGGTATTGGCGTGGGCTTCATCGCCTATGCACTGATGGCCACCTTTGCTGGTAGGGCCAAGAAGGTGCACTGGATCATGTGGCTCGTGGCGGCCCTCTTCGTGGTTTACTTCGCTATGGAACCCATCAGCTCGCTGTTGGCATAGCCCGGCTAAGGGGAGCAGCTGGCCCTGCGCCTAGACTAGGGCCCATGCGTTTTGTCATCGATGACCCCACAGACCCTCGCCTGGACGATATCCGCGATCTCAAGCACGCGGATAAGTCCGGCGAGGGTTTCGTCTTTGGTGAGGGCCCACTGTGCGTCGAGCGCTTGCTGGCCTCCCGCTTCCCGGTGCGCTGCATCATCGGCTTTGAGGCGAAGCTCGACACCTTCCTGGCGAACCACGATGTCGGGGATATCCCCGTCTACCAAGTAACCCGCCAGACTCTGGGGGAAGTCACGGGCTTCGATATGCACCGCGGGCTGGTTGCTGCGGCCGACCGCGCGGAAGCTTGGACTGTGGACGAGGTCCTCGAAGGTGCTCGCACCCTGGCCATCATGGAAGGCGTGGGGGATCACGAGAACATCGGCTCGCTCTTCCGCAATGCTGCAGGCATGGATGTTGACGGCATATTGCTCGGCTCAGGCGCCGCGGACCCGCTCTACCGGCGCTCGGTGCGCGTGTCCATGGGGCACGTTCTGCGCTTGCCCTGGGCGCGTTTCGACGGCGGTTTTACCACCTGGCAGCGCGGGTTGGAGAAGCTGCGCGAGCAGGGCTTCCGGCTGGTGTCGCTTACCCCGCATCCGGATGCCGTGCACATTGCTGATGCGTTAGAGGGCGCGGACAAGGTAGCGCTGTTGGTCGGTGCGGAGGGGCCAGGTTTGACCGAGCACGCCATGCGCGCTACCGACGTGCGCGCCCGCATCCCCATGGCGGAGGGCACGGATTCCCTTAATGTGGCGACGTCGGCGGCCATCGCCTTCTACGAGCGCCAGCGCTCCCAGAGGTTCCGCGAGGTCGATACCGCGTAGCGCCGCACCAAGCCGCCGAGGTGCTTGGCCGTGCGGATGATCTCCTCACCGGTGGATTCCGGCTCGAGGTCGTACTCTTCGTAGTCGTCATAGTCATTGAGCCCCAGCTTCGACACTGAGGTGGTGGCTACCTCGGCCACGCTGCGGCGCGGCAGGGGAGTATCGACCTTGGGCTCGGGGCGCCCATCGGTGGCATAGCCTACGACGTCCACGTCAGGGCCGTCCGCGCCGACCTCGATGCCCAACCAGAATTCCTGGGCCGCCTCGGTGATGTTGAGCGGCTCAAAGGGAAGGGAAATCCCACCCACCGGCTCATCCATCTCCCCGGCCCAGAAAGGGGCCTCGAAGGTTTCGGGCAGACCATGGTCCTCGTAGAGGTTAAAACGCGTCCCGCACAGCGACCGGCGCAGGCGGCTGCCCGTCCAGTGGGCGAACCCGGCATAGCCGGTCTCCGGATTGGAGGCGAAGGCGTAGATTTCTGTGGCAGGCACGGCCTCGCGCAAGGTGCGGGACAGCTGGGAGAGAGTCAGCTGATCATCGTGGATGATGGTTTGCACCACGGTCACACCGGGATAGCCGCCCACATAGAACTCGCTCGCGCCGGGCTCGGCGGAACGGTTGAGGGGGAATTGCCCGATGGGAGTCACCGGCAGTGCGGGATTGAGCTGAGCGAGGAACTTGCGGCCGAAGCCGCGGTCGGCCTTGGGCTCGCCGCGGAGGACCTCGGCGGGGTCGGCGGCGGTGACGTACCAGAGAGTGAGAACGGCGCTTTGTGTATCCACGGCAGGCTACTCGCGGGGGCGCTTAGTGGAGGAACGAACGCCGAGCAACACATCCTCCCAGTGAGGGGTGACGGCCTTGCGGCGGCGCTTGGTGGGCTTAGGTTCCGGATCCGGGTTTTGGAGGAAGTCCTCGTCCACCCCGGTGTCCTTCTCGTCCGTCTGCTGTGTGGCCTCCTCGTTAGAAGAGTCCGTGCCCGCATCGGCTGCACTCTCGGCGGGGTGCTCCCCACCGTGCGGGGAGGGAAGAACGGAAGGCTCGGCGTATGCACCGGCGTCTGCCTCGTTAGCGGCGTCATCGCCGCCGGCGTAGGAGGACAGCTCCGTCACGCCAGGGGTGCCGGCGCGTGCGGCTTCGTTGACCTCGCGGCCCTCAGCGTACTCCCGCCCGTCGATGGCTTCGTCGTAGCGCTCGCCGCGGCCCACGGAGGTCAGCGACCGCACCGGCTGCACGAAGTCCGGGTCGGTGAGGTCAGCGGCCACAGAGTTGCGTGCCTCCACCGTGGCCGGGGAGGACATGGTCTGCTTAAAGGTCCACTCCGCCTCGTTGGCGGACAGCCCAGTCTTCCACGTGATGCGCAAGATCCACGGCTCGCCTTGGTGGCGGTAGGCATCCCACGTCGCCTCCGACAGGGAGTGTCCGCGCGCGGCAAAGGCGGTGGCGAGGATCTCCCACAGGGTGAGCTTGGCTGGGCCATCCTCGCGGATCGGGTGGGCCTGCTTGGCGACGTCCGCGATGCGCGCCCGCTCCAGCAGCACCGGGTGCGCGAAAGGTTCGATGCGGGATTCTGGAACCTCGAGCTCCTCGGCGATCTCCGCAGCGGAAGCACCGGCACGAATGCGGGCCTGAATCTCATTGGGGCGTAGGCGGATTTCTTGTGCCTGCGGTGCGGGCTGGCTCTGCGGGGAAGAAGGCGAGCCACCAGAGGTAGGCATAACGGTGCGCAGCCCGGTGGAATGGTCTTGCTGTGCGGAGACGGCGGAGGAGCCGCTTGCCTCCTCGTCGGTGCCTTCTGCGTCCTGCTCAGCGCCCTCGTTCGCGGAAGTGGGCTCAGCGGAATCGGCGGGAGCGAGAAGCTCGCGAAGCTCGTCGGTGACCTCGAGGAAGAACTCCTCACCATCCTCGGCCCGGAGGACGAGCGAGGTGTCAGTTGAGTCGCTGGGTGCGAGGAAAATCTCGCGCATGGTGGGCGCTCCTTAGCCTGGTAGCGGACATGTGATGAAGTCCACTTTACCCAGAACATGCCCCGAACTCTGGCAAGAGCGCGGGGCATGTTGTATGCCGCAACAAATGGCTGCAATAAATGGTGTTGTGCGGCGTACCAAGTCAGTAGAGAGGGCTAACGGTTATCCAGAACGTAATCGATAGCCTTGGTGAGCTTGGTGACATCCGCAGAGTCGATCGCCGGGAACAGGCCCACGCGCAGCTGGTTGCGGCCGAGCTTGCGGTAAGGCTCGACGTCGAGAATGCCGTTGGCGCGCAGCGTAGCGGCCACTGCGGCGGCGTCGACAGAGTCCTCGAAATCGATGGTGCCGACCACCAGGGAGCGCTCGGAAGGCTCGGCCACGAAGGGGGTTGCCTCCGGGCGGGACTCGGCCCAGTCGTACAGGATGGAGGAGTTCTCCGTGGTGCGCTTGACCATGCCGTCGAGACCGCCGTTGGCGTTCATCCACTTCACCTGGTCCTCCAGCATGAGCAGCGTGGCGACGGCCGGAGTGTTGTAGGTCTGGTTCTTGCGGGAGTTGTCTACCGCAGTCTGCAGGTTGAGGAAGGCTGGGATGAAGCGATCGGAGGAGTTAATCTTCTCGATGCGTTCCAGGGCCGCTGGGGACATAGCAGCCAGCCACAGGCCGCCGTCGGAGGCAAAGCACTTCTGGGGTGAGAAGTAGTAGACGTCAGCATCGGACATGTTGACTGGCAGGCCGCCCGCGCCCGAGGTGGCGTCGATGACGACGAGCTGCTCTGCGTTATCGGGGTTGGGGCGGGTGACCGGAACCATAGCGCCGGTGGAGGTTTCGTTGTGGGCCCATGCGATGATGTCGGCGCCTTCGGCGTCGGCAGCCTTCGGGTCTGGGGCGGTACCAACCTCGGCTTCGGTGACGAGCGGGGCGTCGAGCCACGGGGCGGCGGATGCGGCTTTAGCAAATTTAGAGGAGAATTCGCCGAAGCTTAGGTGCGCTGATTTCTTTTCGATGAGACCGAAGGTTGCGGCGTCCCAGAAGGCGGTAGCGCCGCCGAGGGAGAGGACAATTTCATAGCCCTCTGGCAGCGCGAACAACTCGGAGAGCCCCTCACGGATGGAGCCGACGAGATTCTTGACGGCTGGCTTGCGGTGCGAAGTTCCAATGATGGTGTCGGCACCGGCGGTGATTGCCTCAATTTGGGCGGGACGGACCTTGGATGGCCCGCAGCCGAAGCGGCCGTCGGTAGGGAGGAGATCTGCTGGCAGGACGAGTTCTGAGTTGCTCATGTGGGCAGTGTAGCCTAGTTTCGTTCGCGCACTAGATACTTTGCCAGGATTGCCAATGTTGGCAGAGTCACAAGTTTTGCTAAAGTGTGAAGAGGTTTAGTCTTGTTGCGCCGGCCCTGGCCGGCGTTGAACATTGAGGAAAGGAAAACACGTGGCATCTGAAAGCAACAAGGTTGTACTGCAGTACCCCGGCGGCGAGTACGAGATGGACATTAAGCAGTCCACGGAGGGTGACTCCGGCTTCGATATCGGCAAGCTCCGTAACGAGACCGGCCTCGTCACCTTCGACCCGGGTTATGCGGCTACTGGTTCCACCGAGTCCAAGATCACCTTTATTAACGGTGAGGAAGGCATCCTCCGTCACCGCGGCTACGACATCGCGGATCTCGCTGAGAACGCCACCTTTAACGAGGTGTCCTACCTGTTGATTAAGGGACACCTGCCTAATGAGGACGAGCTGTCAAAGTTCAACACTGATATCCGTCACCACACCCTGCTGGATGAGGATTTTAAGGCCGCCTTCAATATCTTCCCGCGCGACGCGCACCCGATGGCCGTTCTTGCCTCTTCCGTTAACATTCTCTCCGCTTACTACCAGGATCAGCTCAACCCGCTGGATGAGAAGCAGCTAGATAAGGCAACCGTCCGCCTGCTGGCTAAGGTGCCGATGCTGGCCGCTTACGCTTACCGTGCATCCCAGGGCAAGCCCTACATGTACCCGGATAACAAGCTGAACGCTCGCGAGAACTTCCTGCGCATGATGTTCGGTTACCCGACTGAGGAGTATGAGGTCGACCCGATCGTGGCCAAGGCTCTGGATAAGCTCCTTATCCTGCACGCTGACCACGAGCAGAACTGCTCCACCTCCACCGTCCGCATGATCGGCTCCGCTCAGGCCAACCTGTTCGTTGCCATCGCCGGTGGTATCAACGCCCTGTCCGGCCCGCTGCACGGTGGTGCTAACCAGGCCGTTCTGGAGATGCTTGAGGATATCCAGAACAACCACGACGGCGACGCCACCGACTTCATGAACCGCGTGAAGAACAAGGAAAAGGGCGTTCGCCTCATGGGCTTCGGCCACCGCGTGTACAAGAACTACGACCCGCGCGCGGCCATCGTCAAGGACACCGCACACGAGATCATCGATCACCTCGGTGGCGATCCGATGCTGGACCTGGCTATGAAGCTCGAGGAAATCGCGCTGAACGACGACTACTTTGTCCAGCGCAAGCTCTACCCGAACGTCGACTTCTACACCGGCCTGATCTACCGCGCCATGGGCTTCCCGACGGACTTCTTCACCGTCCTCTTCGCCATCGGCCGCCTGCCGGGCTGGATTGCTCAGTACCGTGAGCAGCTTGAGCTCAACACCAAGATCAACCGCCCGCGCCAGATCTACACCGGCGAGACCCTGCGCAAGGTCACCCCACGCAGCGAGCGCTAAACAATAGCCCATACGCTGCATTTCTAGGGCCGAGCCCCACATCTCCCCTTATACTGGGGAGTGTTGTGGCTCGGCCCACGTGTATGCGGCCAGCAAAGAAGAAAACAGTCCAAGGAGGATAATCCCCAATGGAAAAGCCCGTAATTGAGCCGGCAACGGAGCCTGCTCCCCAGGACCTTGTCATCGAAGACATCGTGGTGGGTGACGGCGCCGAAGCCCAGCCGGGCGGCTTCGTTGAGGTCCACTACGTAGGTGTCGACTATGAGACGAACCAGGAGTTCGACTCTTCGTGGGGCCGCGGTCAGTCGATTGAGTTCCCGCTGACCGGCCTCATCGCCGGCTGGCAAGAGGGCATCCCGGGCATGAAGGTGGGCGGCCGTCGCAAGCTGGTCATCCCGCCGGAGAAGGCCTATGGCCCCGCCGGTGGTGCACACCCGCTGTCCGGCCGCACGTTGACCTTCGTCATCGACCTCATTCGTGCCTAAATCCAAAGCCTAAAGGGATAGAAGGGATTGCCTCTTTCCTTTGGGCTGTCGACGCCCTGACCGCCCTGAGCGCCGCGCTTTGTGCGCGGTCGGTCGGGGCTTTCGCGCGTTAAGGGCTGTCCGTGCGAGCGGTGATGCCAGAATCTTCCTCCACAGCGCGCGGGAGTGCGGCACAATGGAAGTCATGAGTGTCCCACAAACCACGTTCAATGATGACCGCGAGATGCCCCTGCTGGGGCTTGGAACCTACAAGCTGCGCGGGGAGGATCTCGTCCGCTCCGTGCGTGAAGCAATCGAGCTGGGCTACCGCCACTTCGACACCGCTACCCTCTACGAGAACGAAGAAGAGCTGGGCCAGGCGTTGCATGACGCCATGAAGGCTGGCGACGTCACCCGCGACGAGCTGTTTATTACCAGCAAGGTGTGGCACGATCACCACGGTAAAGACAAGGTGGGCCAGGCCTTCCGTACCTCCCTGGACAAGCTGCAGCTGGATTACCTCGACCTCTACCTCATCCATTGGCCCTGGCCGCAGGGTGGGCTGTACGTGGAGACCTTCGAGGAGATTGCCCGCATGCAGGGCATGGGGCAGATCGCGTCGATTGGCGTGGCTAATTTCTACGAGGAGACCCTGCAGACTCTGATCGATGAGACGGGTATCGTTCCGGTCCTCAACCAGGTGGAGTTGCACCCGGGCTTCACGCAGCCGGAGCTGCGTCAGTTCCACGATAACCACGGCATCGTGACGGAGGCCTGGTCCCCGTTGGCGCGCGGTGTGATCCTCAACAACCCAGAGGTTATCGCCGTCGCTGAGAAGCACGACATCACCCCGGGCCAGGCTGTGCTGGCGTACCTGTTGAGTAAGGGCATTTCCGTCATCCCGAAGTCCAGCCGCCGAGAGCGCCTGGCGGAGAACTTCGCGGCCGCCGAAGTGGAGCTTGCGCCAGAGGATGTTGCCGCACTAGATACGCTCGACGGTCAGGAAGGTTTCGGCCGCATGTTTAAGGATCCGCGCGAGTTTCCTGGTGCTTAAATAGCCGGGCACAGTCCCAGCGCGAGCGATAGAACCCGCCTTTCACGCTTTGGTTCTCCTTCACCATATTTTTCTTATTCCTTATAAATAGGGGAGTGGAGGAGCGAGGAAGGTGGGTTTTGTTGTGCCTTCTGGCAATGGGCATGCAAGGGGGGTGAGGGCGCTGTGGGATACCGCAAGGGCGCGAAGATCTGCATAATGGCTGCGAAGTTTCGCTTTGCTAAATTAGATTCACTGTTTGGAGTTTCCTGTGGGGGTGTTGGCAACGCGATAGAAATCCCATGTCACCGCAGGGGTAGGGGGTAATAAAAGTGTGCGTTATCAACTTTTCTTGGCAGGATTTACAACCTTGCAAGAGAGGTTAGGTAACTTACTGGGCAAGGCAAAACGTGACTGAAGACACTGTAGTAAGTCTCTCACCGCGGTTTGTGGAGAAAAGATTCCCTTGTAAGGAGAGCGACATGACTGACGCACCTGCTTCGATTGACTCGCGCCGCGAACCGACGCCGCAAGAGTTCGTCGAGATGCGCGATAGCTCGCAGTTTGCGAAGCTGCGCGGCACATACCGCAAGTTCACCTTCCCCATGACTGTGGCGTTCTTTCTGTGGTACGTCCTCTACGTGCTGGCCGCAGTTTTTGCGCCGGACTTCATGGCCATCGAGCTTGGCGGCGGTTGGAACGTCGGCCTTATCTTCGGCTTGGCTCAGTTCCTGACCACCTTCATCATTACGTACATCTACGTCAATTACGCCAACAAGAACATCGAGCCGCAGGCGGCGGCTATTCGCCAGGAACTGGAGGGCTAAACCATGCAGACCATTACCTTGGCCCAAGCGGAATCCTCCGCCGGCAATCCGATTTTGAACATTGCGGTCTTCGCCGCTTTCCTTATCGTCACCATGTACGTGGTGCTGCGTGCCGGTAAGTCCACCAAGGAAGCCTCTGACTTCTACACCGGTGGTGGTAGCTTCTCCGGCCGCCAGAACGGCCTAGCTATTTCCGGTGACTACCTGTCCGCCGCGTCCTTCTTGGGCATCGTCGGTGCTGTCGCCCTCAACGGCTACGATGGCTTCCTTTACTCGGTCGGCTTCTTCGTTGCTTGGCTCGTCGCCCTGATGCTCGTCGCGGAGCCGATGCGTAACGTCGGCCGCTTCACCATGGCCGACGTGCTGTCCTTCCGTCTCAAGCAGCGCCCAGTGCGCGTGGCGGCCGCGATTTCGACCCTGTTCGTGTCGCTGTTCTACCTCATCGCCCAGATGGCCGGTGCCGGCTCCCTGGTTGCCGTGCTGCTGAACATTCACGAGTTTAAGTGGCAGGCCGTTGTTGTCGGCATCGTGGGCATCCTCATGATTGTCTACGTCCTCGTCGGCGGCATGAAGGGTACGACTTACGTGCAGATGATCAAGGCCGTGCTTCTGGTCACCGGCGTGGTCATCATGTGCATCCTCACCTTCGTCATGATTAAGGGTGGCTTCAGCACGCTCTTTACCCAGGCCATTGATATGCACGCTAGCTCTGCTGCTATCAAGGAAAGCGGCTACGAGGCTACCCAGATTATGGAGCCGGGTCTGAAGTACGGCAAGAATCTCACCACCAAGCTTGACTTCATCTCTCTGGGTATTGCCCTCGTGCTGGGTGTTGGTGGCCTGCCGCACGTGCTCATGCGCTTCTACACGGTGCCGACCGCGACCGAGGCTCGCCGCTCCGTTACCTGGGCCATCGTCATCATCGGTGCCTTCTACCTCATGACCCTGGTGCTGGGCTACGGCGCTGCTGCCCTCGTTGGCCCGGACCGCATCCTCGCCGCACCGGGTGGTGCCAACGCAGCAGCACCGCTGCTGGCACTGGAAATCGGTGGCTCCATCTTCATGGCGGTCATCTCCGCTGTGGCCTTCGCTACCGTGCTGGCCGTTGTTGCTGGCCTGGCCATTACCGCCTCTGCTTCCATTGCGCACGACGTCTACCATTCCGTGATTCGCAACGGTGAGTCCACTGAGGCTGAGCAGGTTCGCGTCTCCCAGATCACCGTGGTCATCCTGGGCATCGTGTCCATCATCCTGGGCATTCTGGCCATGACCCAAAACGTTGCCTTCCTGGTCTCCCTGGCCTTCGCGGTGGCGGCATCCGCTAACCTGCCGACCATCCTGTACTCCCTGTACTGGCGCCGTTTCAACACCGCGGGCGCTGTGGCATCGATGTATACCGGTGTTATCTCCTGCTTGGTGCTCATCTTCCTGTCCCCGGCAGTCTCCGGTACCCCGACCTCGATGTTCCCGAACGCCGACTGGTCCATCTTCCCGCTGTCCTCTCCGGGCCTCGTGACCATTCCGCTGGCCTTCTTCGCCGGTTGGATCGTGTCCATCATGACCCCGCCGGACAACCTGGAAGAGCTGTCCGCCGAGATGGAGGTTCGCTCCCTGACCGGTGTGGGCGTGGAGGCTCCGGTGGACCACTAAGCGCCACCTCAAGCACTACATTCCAAACGGCAGCGGGTAGACTCTAACCTCGTGTTTTACCCGCAGCCTCGTTATAGGGCGGTACCAGCGCGTGCTGGTGCCGCCCTTCTGGCGTGCGTGCTCGGCACCACGGCCCTTGTCGCGTGCTCGCCTGCGAATGAAGAAGACTCCACGGTGGGGCGCCCAACGCACACCAGCACGGCCGCTCCCGGTCCCATCGCGCATAAGAAGGGCGATCCACAGCTCGCGGCGGTAGAGGACAGCGTGGGGCAATTCCTCAAGGGAGATGACGAGAAGTCGATCACGTACTACCGCATTGAGACAGGCATGCACATGGGCTCGCCCACCGAGCACCAGCCGCGCTATGCGCTCAGCCTGATCAAGCTCTACATCGCCACCTACGTGCTGGATCACGGTTCCTTCGAGGACAAGTACCTAGCGCTGGACATGATTGCAGATTCTTCGGATGAGAGCGCTGGGAAGCTCTTTGAGAAGTACCCGCGGTCCATCGATGCAATCGCCAGGGAATATGGGCTGGACTCTACGTCAGCGGGGGAGGATTGGGGGCACTCGATGACTTCAACCTATGACGTGGTGCGCTTCATCGTCCAGCTCTTGGAAGATGATCCGACGCACCCAGTTTTGGTGGCGATGTCTCACGCCGATGCCGTCTCAGCCGATGGCTACCAGCAAAACTATGGCACCGCGAAGCTCAGTGACGTCGCGGGCTCCAAGTGGGGATGGTCGGACAGTAAGGACCGACACTCTTCGGTGTCCTTTGGTGAGAACTTTGTTGTGGCTGCCTCCATTGAGGGATCAGCTGAGGAGCTCACGTCTTATGTACGTAAGGAAATCACGGGCAAGAATCTCGTGAAGGGAAATAACTTGAACAAAGAGGCGCTGGCTCATCCTGGCGCTAGCACCACGCGCTTGACGACGTCTACCGCTGCCCCCTCCACCACCTCAAAGTCAGCGTCGTCGACAGAGCCGTCGGCACCGGCGTCATCGACCACGTCGTCGTCCTCCAAGCCGTCTTCTTCGGCATCGAAGACAACGACGGCGCGGTAGAAACCAGCGCTGCCGCGTGTTGATTAACCCATGGATTTGCGTACGGTGTTGAGAATATCCACCGCGCCGCGCACCTGGTCATTGCTGATGGAAGAACCAGCGATGTTGATGCCATCGCCGCTGACGCTTGAGCCGCGCCCAGTGGGATCCGGCAGGGAAACATTGGGCAGCGGGATGTCGTCAGGGACTGCTGGGATGTCTTTGACCTTTGGCGGCTCCACAGCACCATCGCCCGGGGTCCACTGGCCCCAGTCGTTGGCGTAGACGGTGTTGATATCGCACGTTACGCCGTCGATAGTGGCTTGATTCTTGGCCTTCTGGTGGATGGTGGTGCGCGGGTGGAGCTTTCCGCCAGAGCCCCAGTCGTGCATCCAGTAGAACTGGCCGATGCGGTCGGCGACACACCAGTCGATGACGTTGTAGTTGCCATACACGCCGGTCTGGTAGCCCGCGGCGCTCAGCGCTGCGGAGAAGGCCTTGAGGTAGGGGCGGATCTGGTTCTCATACTGGGCGCGGGTGGGGTTGTCATCGATGGCGATGTAGATGGGGCGCCCGGTCGGCCCGCCTGCAGCCTTGTGGATAGCGATGGCCTGCGGCGCATGGACTGCGGCGCCCGCAGCGCCGTTGAGCCAGTCAGCAGTTTCCGCGCGGCCAAACTGGTAGATGGAGGCGGTCTTGAGGCCTGCCGCGGCGTTGGCCTTGGTCTCCGCTAGGGTAACGGGCTTGCCCTTCATCCAGTCTGCTCCGGGGCGGCGTTGGGATACGTAGCGGATGGCGCCGAGGTGGCCGGCTGCCTTGATGGCGCGGGAGGAAGGAACATCGGCGGAGAAGTCGATGATGGTGCCCAAAGCTGGGCCCACGGCGAGTGCAGCGGGCGCCTGGCTACCGATGGCACCGGCGGCCAGCGTGAGGGCACTGGCCTTGAACAGGGAACGACGGGACAAGGACATGGTGTGAATTCTCCTTGGGAGGCATGAAGAAGAAAGTTTCCGGAATTACTTTAGTCACAATGGTTGAAAATTGCACCAGGGGTAGCATTTGCTGGGTGCGACGACAATCCCTTTGTCTAAAGGCGCTTAAGGCTCTGTCGTGCGGAAAGTGACGTTAGTGGGGTTTTCCACCGTGCGGGATACGGTGCAGTCCTTTTCTTGGGAGATGCGCACGAGGCGCTCCACCATGGACTGGGCTTGGCGCCCGGCGTCGGTATCGGGAAAGCGGAGGGAGAATTCTACGTCGACGTCGCTCAGCCGTGAGGCGCCGTCTTCGTCGACGCGGGTGCCTTCAACGTGGACGTCGAAGATCTCCGGCTCTGTGCGGCGCGAGGTGACCACGTCAACGTCCACGGCCGAGCAGCCCGCCACTGCGGCGAGCAGCAGCTCAACTGGGCTGAGTAGCCCCTCGGCGCGGCCGAACTCGAGGCTGACGCCCGCCGCGTTCGTGGCGCGGTAGTGACCTGTATCGATGCGGGCGACGTCGACGGAGTATTTCTTGGTGATATTGCTCATGGCGTCATCCTAGTGACAGTGGGGGAGCTAGGCGGCGGGGGAGGAAGCTGGGGGTTTGCAAGCCTTAACTGCACCACTGTGAGCGGCGGAAAGGTCGGGTAGGTCATTTTGCAAAGTTATCTGATGGGGGCAGCCCTGTGACTTATATCTCTTTAGGGCGGTAATAGTGGTGCAAGCAATTTTTCGACCCAAAGGAGTGGTGGCTATGGAAACCGTGGATGCTCGTGACTGGCTAGACAAGCTCGTCGCCCTCACGCGCCAAGAGGAGCCTGGCGTGGAAGACGTGGAGAAGGTTTTCGAGCCCGGGGGCTTCTGGCGGGATCTTGCCGCGGTGACGTGGAACCTGCACACCGCCGAAGGTTCGGAAGCCATCGCCGCGATGATTGCCGGTACCGAAGCCAAGCTCGACAACCCAGAGATAACGGAGGTTGAGGATGAAGACAATGGCGTGACGCGGGTCCACTTCACTTGTGAGTCTGCGAATTTCTATGTCACGGGAATTGTTCGCCTTCGGGGAGCCAAGGCGTGGACCTTCCTTACCTCCGCGCGCGAACTGAAGAATTTCCCGGAGCCTAAGGGGCGCCGCCGCCCGCTGGGCACGGAGCATAAGGTGGTCAAGGACGCTAAGAACTGGGCAGATTTGCGGGAAGAACGCCGTGCGGCATTGGGGCATACGGAACAGCCCTACGTCCTCATCATCGGTGGTGGCCAGGGCGGTATCGCGCTCGGGGCGCGCCTGAAGCGCCAAGGTGTTCCCACGCTCATCGTCGATAAGGCAGGCCGCCCCGGCGACCAGTGGCGCGGCCGCTACCACTCCCTGTGCTTGCACGATCCAGTGTGGTACGACCACCTGCCGTACCTCCCCTTCCCGGATGACTGGCCGGTGTTCACCCCGAAAGACAAAATGGGGGATTGGTTGGAGCACTACGTGGGCATCATGGACTTGGATTACTGGACCAATAGTGAGTGCGTGAAGGCCTCCTTCGATGAGTCCAGCGGCACGTGGAAGGTCACCGTTCGCAAGGATGGAGAAGAGATTCTTCTTGAGCCCACACAGCTGGTTCTGGCCACGGGCATGTCCGGTGTGCCGAATCGTCCCCACCTGGAGGGGCAGGAGAACTTCGCCGGGGAAATCCGGCACTCCTCGGAACACCCAGGTGGTGCAGGCGATGAGGGCAGGGACGTCATCGTGCTGGGCGCGAACAACTCCGCCCACGACATCGCCGCGGACCTCTACGCGCATGGTGCACGACCGGTCATGATTCAGCGTTCCTCCACGCACATCGTGCAATCGGACACCCTCATGAAGGATGTCTTCGGCCCGCTCTATTCGGAAGAAGCCGTGGAGGCCGGTGTAAACACGGATAAAGCGGACCTCCTCTTTGCCTCCTGGCCCTACGCCGTGCTTCCCGACGTCCACCGTGAAGTCTTCGACGGCATCCGTGAGGCCGATAAAGACTTTTATGACGGTTTGGAGAAGGCCGGCTTCCAGAACGACTTTGGCGATGACGGCTCGGGTCTTTACCTGAAATACCTGCGCCGTGGCTCGGGCTATTACATCAATGTTGGTGCCAGTGAGCTGGTCATTGATGGCTCCATTCCAGTGAAATCCGGGGTGTCCATTGCGGAGGTGAAGGAAAAATCTGTGGTGCTCACGGACGGCACTGAACTGCCCGCCGACGTCATTGTGCTGGCCACCGGATACGGATCTATGAATGGCTGGGCCGAGCGGCTGATTTCTAAGGAAGTCGCTGACACCGTGGGCAAGTGCTGGGGCTTGGGCTCGGATACCACCAAGGATCCTGGCCCGTGGGAGGGCGAGCTGCGCAACATGTGGAAGCCCACTCAGGTACCGCAACTGTGGTTCCACGGCGGCAACCTGCACCAATCGCGCCACTATTCGCGCTACCTAGCGCTTCAGCTCAAGGCGCGCTATGAGGGGATGGAGACTCCGGTCTACGAACTGGCGCCGGTGTACCACACCTCTTAAGGCAGACGAGCGCAGGCCGGAGCCTGTGGAAGTAGATGGCAATGCCATGAGGAAGCTAAAAGGCGGGTAGTCATTTAAAAGGAAATTCACATTGTGGTCACGCGGTCGCAAACTCCGGGCCATAATCTTTCCTTGTCTCTGTCGGTTGTTCCAGGCTTAAACCATGGAACAACCTCACTACTTCGTTTAGATAGGAAGATCTATGACTGCTCGCCGCCTGCTCGGCACCCTGGTCACCGCCTCGGTGGCCGGTACGTTCCTCGTCGTCCCTGCCTCTGCTGCCGAACCTTCAGAAGGCCTGGGCTCGCGTTTTAGCATCGGCGTGCTGCCGGATACGCAGTTCTACTCCCGTTACTCCACCCCGGAGACCGGCAACCTGGCTCAGGCGCGCTACGGTAGCGAGCCTTATGCTGCGCAGACCGAATGGCTGGTGAAGAACCAGAAGGCCCTCAACATGGACTTCGCTACGCACCTCGGTGACGTCGTGGACCAGGCAGATGTTGAAGGGGAGTGGAAGATCGCTGACAAGGCCATGAAGGTCCTCGATGACTCCGACCTGAACTACTCCATCCTGCCGGGCAACCACGACATGATTGAGGACAAGTCGGCGCACCCGTACAACTACTACTTCAGCGCCGAGCGCGCCGAGGCTGCTAACCCGGAGACCTTCCAGGAGCGCCACACCGCGGTCAACAATGACTCCGAGTACCACATTTTTGAGGCCGAGGGCCAGAAGTACCTAGTCTTGGCGCTGGCCTGGCGCGCGGATGACGAAGCGCTCGAGTGGGCCCAGGGCGTTCTCGATGCGCACCCAGACCTGCCGGTCATCCTCACCAGCCACGAGGTTCTCAACATCGATGGCGCCGGTGAGGTCTTCTACTCCGATGACTACGGCCAGGGCCTGTGGGACAAGTTCATCAAGAAGAACGACCAGATCTTCTTGACCATGGGCGGCCACCACCACGGCGCGGGCTACCGCGTGGACAAGAACGATGCAGGCCACGACGTCATTGGCATCCTGCAGGACTACCAGATGGCATACCAGGGTGGTAACGGCCTGCTCGGCGTGCTTGAGTTCGATCTTTCCGGCAACGAACTGGAGATGACCGCCCTGTCCCCGTGGGTAGCGCAGAAGCCAGCCAAGGAGCTCACGCAGTTCGACAAGCTCATCCTCGACGGCAAGGGCGATAGCTACCACGTGCCGCTCAACTTCAAGGAGCGCTTCGCCGACTTTGCCCCGGAGTGGACCATCGGCGATGAGAATGACCCGGACCTTGGCCAGAAGGCCCGCGACATCGCTGAAGAGGGCTACACCCCGTACACAATTCCGAAGGACCAGCTGCCGGAGGGCCCGAACGACTACGTCAAGGCAAAAGAAACCGTTTTCCACTGGCGTCCGGGGCAGGCTAAGAACAAGAATGGCAAGCAGCTTGCCGACGGCGATGTGGCCACCAAAGGCGCCATCATCCCCGATGCCTTCGGCGCCGATGGGGATGGTGACCTCGTGCGCGCGGGCGGCCCGTCCAACGTAGGTGAACGCATCACCTACAGCGCTGACCACCACCCGCTATCCTCTGATTCTGGTTCCCTGTACTGGTCCGACCCAGCCGGGAAGGCCGCGATGGCGGAGTTCCGGTCCAAGGAAGGTGCTGAAATCAACAAGGTGGATACCTCCGCGGGCTATACCTTCGAGTCCTTCGTGAAGATTCCGAAGGATTTCAACGGCTCTGAGCACGGCTGGGGGAGCGCGCTCTCCCGCGACTCCAGCATCGCTGAGCTTGTCGACGGCTCCGATGACACCGACCCCACCGTCATGTTCGGCATCTCCAACCTCCGTGAGCTGCGCTGGTGGGCGGAACCGAAGGAAGGTGAAGGCTCCACTGTCTGGTCCCACGAGGTTCCCACCGATGAGTGGATGCACATCGCCGTAGTCAACAAGCCGGATTCTGACACCGTAGAGATGTTCATTAACGGTGCTCCTATCCTGCGCAACGCCAAGGGCGCTGAGGGCTTGCTCCCACGCGACCTGCAGTGGGTCATGGGCGCTGGCTTTGATAACCGCAAGCCGCAGGACCCATGGTACGGCTGGATTGGTGAGACCCGCCTGACCCAGGGCGTTCTGGATTCCGACGAGTGGCTCACCGCCCGCCCAGTCGTCCAGGAGAACCCGTCCGACGAGGACACGCCGTCCCAGCCGACGGATCCTGACGGCAAGAACGAGCCTTCCATCGACGACATGGGCCAGGCCTTCTTCGCTGGTTCCAGTCGTGGTGCGAAGGTCATCCTGCCTATCGTCGCTGTCATCGCAGTCCTCGGCGGCGCGGCCTACGGCCTCATTCCGACCATCAACCGCATCTTTGGCCTGAACATTCCGCAGCCGAAGCTTCCGAAGATTCCGGGCCTGAACTAGCGCTCAGCCCACGGACCGCCATCCCCCGTTTCACGCTGAGGCGGGGGATTTTTGCTGCACGGCACGATTTCGGCACCTATTTGTTAGGAATGTGGCTTGAGTGAATCGGCTTCGCAGTGTAGTCGAAGCTAATCCAGTTATGGACAAACCATTCTGGAATGAGTAGTATGAAACTCATGGGACGGCCTCGTAAATTCAATGAAAAGGAAGTTCTTGCCGGCGCGATCACGCTATTTGGCACGAGCGGATTCACTGCAGTCTCAGTGGACGTCGTGGTCAATCAGCTGGGTCTTAACCGGTCCAGCTTCTACAACATTTATGGCTCAAAGCATGGGTTGTTCCGTGCTGCTGCGGAAGCGGTGTGCGCCCAAGCTAAGAACGGGCAAGTGTCGGACGCGGCAAAGGACTTCGTAGTGGTGGCACTGGTTGAGGTGGCGCCTGTCAGCAAGGATCTACGGGAACTAATCCAACAGGCCTATGAACTGTGCTTCAGTGACCCAAGCTCACTAGGGCAGCACGTGCTTGCCCGCTCTCAAAGAATCGAAAAATAAGGAGAACCATCATGAACAACAAACTCACTCTGACAGGCAAAGAGCTCGTCATTGAGCCGCTCGGGCTTGATAAGCTCTGGTCTTTGACCGGCAGCATCGCGGTTTCGTGGAACCACGTTCGTGGAGCTACTCATGACCCTGGAATGAAGCACGAGCCCAAAGGCCTTCGAGCACCGGGTCTGCGGGCCGGCCAAAAACTATCGGGCACGTTCCACTCTGACGGTGGACGCCAGTTCTGGAACATTAATGGTTATGAGAACGCTGTTGTCATCGAGCTTAAAGACGAACGCTTTGACCGGTTGATTGTGTCTCTCGAAAACCCGACTGAGTGCGCGGCTCGCATTAATGAGAAGGCTCAGGCGGAGTAAGGGCTGTTCTCATCGACTGGGCTGGTCGTTCTTTGTCGCGCATGCTCGGGGATAATCCGCACTTCGATGCAGGGGTGTTTACGCTCACGGTAAATGGTGGTTGAAACGGGAGAGTCCCACAGACTGAGTCTACGGCCAAGCCTTCATCACAACTGCCATAACCAGATCTACGTGCCTGTTGCCGCAATAGTTATTGTCCAAAATGCAAAGGTGTTCCCAACTAACAACGCCGTGCAAGAACGTCTAGATGCGGCCTAATGCCATTCGTGCATCGAGAATGGACAGAAATTCCCTGAAAGCCAGCCGAGTCCAGCTGCTTGAGAAGCTCTACCTCTGACCAGTAATATGCCTCGGCAATTGCATGCTCGAAGGGGGCACCTTGCTCCCCTAAAAACGCTCCGAGAAGAAGAGTGCCACCCGGTCTAAGGGTCCTTGCGAATTCAGTTAGAACCAGGCCCCAGTCATCTGGCCGCAAATGAATCAACGAGTACCAAGCAAGTATCCCCCCGAGACTGGAGGACTTAAGCGGGATCTCCGACAATTCGCCCAAAACGAAGTTGGTGGAGGGAAATCTATTTTTCGCAATTCCAATGAACTCTGAGACCATATCAAGCCCGACTACTTCACATTTCAAAGTCCGCAAAAAGTCTGCCCAGTGTCCGGGCCCCGACCCCGCATCCAGCACCGGACCATTAACCGCCCTTCCCCACTCAGAGATGAGTAAGACGTCCTTAGGGCTCATGTCCTCAATTGATCCCAAGGCTTCGACGTATTCGGGAGCGCGCTTTGCATAAGCCTGCCTTACGATGTCGTACAACGTGCCTCCGTCAACTCCGTAAAGATTTCCAGTCATCTCGACCACTAGAGAGTCTAACTCAATTCCAAGAGTGTATTTTTGAGTAAACACATTCGGAAAAGAGAGAAAAGTAAGCGAACGAGCCCTGTGGCAGTCTGTTAACGATGTCGCGACCCATTGCAAGTGGGGGGTAATCGAACAATCCCTAGCCCAGCTACTCCACAACCGGCCCAGCTGGGCTTCCTCTCGACATTTCGAGTCTTCTTCACATTGCTGCTGCCCGAAATTGGATGGTTCCGTCAAGACAAGAGTTTCTTGATGCCTTCGGAGAGGATCTCTTGTGGGCTAATGTGGTGCGCCGCGTGGAGGCGCGCATAAGTCGGGGCTTGTTCGGGGTTGATGGCAACACGCTTTTCGTCGGGCGCCATGGGAGCGGTCAGAGCGGCGCCGATCACTAGGTTTGATAACCGGTAGGCAGTTCCCAACGGGTCCGGGACTCCCTCTCGCTCGAGTAGGACGCACATACGCTCAGAGAGCACTAGGTAAGCAGGGCCTCTGGGGGCGCGCATGCCGATGACCTGACCAGCCCACCGGTGGGTCGTGAGGTGCGTGAAGAAAGCTTGCATCAGGGTGGGGAGGTCGGCGTTGCTGATCGACTCGGACATTGCGGGGTCATCTGCAAGCGCTGTATCGAGGGCGAGGTCGAATAGGTCGTCGACTGACTCCACGCGGGAGTACAAGCTAGCTGGGGCGACGCCCACCTGTTGCGCCACAGCTCTCATGGTGAGAGCCCTCAATCCACCTTCGTCCAA
>NZ_CABTZR010000021.1 GCF_902489365.1 uncultured Corynebacterium sp.
ACCTGTATTAGAAGAAGTGTTCTAAACATAATCCTAGCGGCCACCGCCACACATGGCTATAGCTAGTGGTAAATTCCCGTCAAGTCGTTACTATAAACGGGGGTAGCCACCATGGGTTAGCCAGGACATTCGACGTCGAACGATGTGGGTGGCGTCGCCTGAGTGCGCAACGAAAGAAAGAAAATGCGTATCAAAAACAGCCTTTAGGGCCCTGTCTGAAACCTCGCCAGTATCAGGGATAGACTGGGCACAGTTAACCGCACGAACACGTATGAAGGGATTGTGAATGACTATCAAGGTAGGCGTCTTGGGGGCCAAGGGGCGCGTGGGCCAAGCAATCGTGGAAGGCGTTAATGCGGCGGAAGATTTGGAGCTAGTTGCTTCCATTGACCGCGAGACCCCGCTGGAGAAGCTGGTTGAAGCGGGCGCCGAGGTGGCCGTCGACTTCACCCAGCCGGCATCGGTCATGGACAATCTAGAGTTTTGCATCGCACATGGCATCCACGCTGTTGTGGGTACCACGGGATTCGATGCAGGACGCCTAGTCAAGGTGGAGGAGTGGACTAAGAAAGAGGGCGCCGGCAACGTTCTCATTGCCCCGAACTTCGCTATTTCAGCTGTACTGACCATGGTGTTTGCCGCACAGGCGGCGAAGTTCTTTGACAGTGCCGAGGTAGTTGAATACCACCACCCGAACAAGCTTGATGCACCTTCCGGTACTGCGGTCCATACTGCGCAGGGTATTGCGAAGGCTCGCCAGGAGGCAGGCTTGGATGCTATGCCGGACAAGACCGAGCAGTCTCTCGATGGAGCGCGCGGCGCAGACGTCGATGGTGTTCACGTCCACGCAGTCCGTATGCAGGGAATGGTGGCTCATGAAGAAGTTATCTTCGGTACTCAAGGCCAGTCCTTGACGATCCGTCAGGATTCCTATGACCGCTCTTCCTTTACCCCCGGTGTTCTGCTGGGTGTACGAGAAATCGCATCCCACCCAGGCTTGACCGTGGGACTTGAGAAGTACTTGGGGCTGTAATGGCGAAGGTCTCCGAACTTGATGTCCAGCTCATTGCGGCAACCGCATTCCATGCGCCGCGAGGAGTGGACTGGGAGGTTGATGAGGGGGCGTCGGAAAGCGAGGCTCTAGTCGAGTTTGCCGGGCGTGCCTGTTATGAGTCCTTCGACAAGCCGAATCCTCGTACCGCCTCAAATCAGGCCTATCTGCACCACATTCTGGAGGTAGGCCACGATGCATTGCTGGAGCATGCCACGGCGACGCTCTATATACGGGGGCTGTCGCGGTCGGCGTCGCATGAGCTGGTTCGCCACCGTCATTTCTCCTTCTCGCAGCTCTCGCAACGTTTCGTGCATTCCGAGGAAGCAGAGGTAGTCCTGCCCAAAATCATTGCGGAAGATGAACAGCTAACGCGGTTGACCCTCCAGGCGGCCGACGAAGCGAGGTTTGTCTACGAGGAGCTCCTCGACGCTCTCGAGTCCAAGTTGGAAGAGGAGCCAAATGCATTGCTGCGCAAGAAACAGGCTCGACAAGCAGCGCGTGCGGTATTACCTAATCTCACGGAATCCCGCATCGTCGTGACGGGAAACTATCGCGCGTGGCGTCACTTTATTGGCGCGCGGGCGACTGAACAGGCCGATACAGAAATGCGCCAGCTCGCCGTCACGTGTTTAAAGCTCTTGCGGGAGCAATCGCCGGTGCTTTTCGACGACTTCCATATCACCACCCTGGCTGACGGTACCGAAATGGCCTCGAGTCCCTACGCTTAAAGCACTCAGTAGGAGACTCGCGCACGACCCCGATGCGGCCAATGGGGGCGAAAGCAGGTAATCTTGACGCCTATGAGCACAGGTATGACAGCACAGGCAGGCGTCGACACCTTCGGACGCGTAGGCGTAGCTATGGTCACTCCATTTGACCAGGACGGCGCCTTGGACGTGTCCGCTGGTCGTCGCCTAGCAGCTCATTTGGTTGATAACGGCGTTGATTCGCTCATTTTGTCTGGGACTACGGGCGAATCACCGACGACGTCGTTGGATGAGAAACTGGAGCTGTTCGCAGCTGTAAAGGAAGAGGTAGGTGGCCGCGCTAAGTTGTGTGCTGGTGCGGGAACTAATAACACCGCCACCAGTATTGAGGCAGCGCGCGCTTTCGCTGATGCGGGAGCAGACAGCCTTCTGGTCGTGACCCCGTATTACTCCAAGCCTTCCCAGGCTGGTGTGTACGCGCACTTTACTGCTGTGGCTGACGCCGTGGACCTCCCAATTTGTCTGTACGACATTCCTGGCCGCTCGGGCATTCCGATTGAGACGGAGACCCTTCTTCGCCTCGCGGACGTGCCGAACATCCAGGCCGTCAAGGACGCTAAGGGCGACCTTGTTGCGGCCGCACCGCTTATCCAGGAGACCGGTTTGGCATGGTACTCCGGAGATGATGGCCTTAACCTGCCCTGGCTTGCCCTTGGTGCTTCAGGTGTCATTTCCGTGATTGGTCACCTCGCTCCGCGCGCCCTGGCTGATCTCTACGTGGCCTTCGATGAAGGCGATATTGCACGTGCACGAGAGATTAACGCGAAAACTTTAACCCCGCTCATCCAGGCGCAAGGCCGTCTGGGCGGAGTAACTCTTGTTAAAGCTGCCCTGCGTCTGCAGGGTATTGAAGTAGGGGACCCTCGCCTTCCGGTATCCGCGGCTGACGCGGAGGAGGTTGAGGCTCTCCGCCACGATTTGGAGAAGGCTGGAGTCCTTTAAGAATGACTGAATCCCGTAACCGCTCCCGCAAGGTAACCCGCAAGGCGGGCCCGCCTGCGGAGACTGAGACCGCCTCGAATGAGGCGGCTTCGCCGGTTTTCCAAGCACCGAATGAATCGGCTGCATCCGGCAATAATTCGAACGAGTCTAATAACTCGAATAACTCGAATTCTGAGGACGGCAACCGCCGTTCTCGCTCCCGTGGTTCCCGTGGCGGCCGTGGTCGCGGCCGCGGCGGCAACAACAACCACAACAACGGTGGCCGCAACAACAATCGCAACCGTAATAACAACCGCGGGCGCCGCAACGTTCCCAAGTCCATGCAGGGCGCGGATCTGACGAAGCGTCTGCCGGAGCCGCCGAAGCAGCAGAAGGATTCGCTGCGCATTTATGCCCTGGGCGGTATTTCTGAGATCGGTCGTAACATGACCGTCTTCGAGTACCAGGACGAGATGCTCATCATCGACTGTGGCGTGCTCTTCCCGTCCTCCGGTGAGCCTGGCGTTGACCTGATCCTGCCGGACTTTGGCCCGATCGAGAAGAAGATTCACAAGGTCAAGGCTCTCGTTGTAACCCACGCTCACGAGGACCACATTGGTGCCATCCCGTGGCTGCTGAAGCTGCGCCCAGATATCCCGATTGTGGCCTCGCGCTTCACCATTGCGCTGATCGCGGCCAAGTGTAAGGAGCACCGCCAAAAGCCGAAGTTCGTTGAGGTTAATGAGAAGTCCGATGTGAACTACGGTCCGTTCCGCTGCCGCTTCTGGGCAGTAAACCACTCGGTGCCGGATGCACTCGGCGTCATGCTGGGCACCCCGGCCGGCAATATCATCCACACCGGTGACATCAAGCTGGACCAGACCCCGCTGGACAACCGTCCGACGGATCTGCCGGCCTTGTCGCGCTACGGCGATGAGGGCGTGGACCTCATGCTGTGTGACTCCACCAATGCCAACATTCCGGGTGTGTCTGCCTCTGAGGGCGATATTCCGGCAACCTTCAAACGCCTCGTGGCTGGTGCCAAGCAGCGCGTAATCATCGCCTCCTTTGCATCGAACGTTTACCGCGTGCAGGCGGCTATCGACGCCGCCGTAGCAGCCGGCCGAAAGGTTGCCTTCAACGGCCGCTCCATGATGCGCAACATGGAAATCGCGGAGAAGATGGGCTTCCTCAAGGTCCCGCGCGGCACCATTATCCCGATCGATGAGGCAGCCAAGATGGCCCCGCACAAGGTGCTGCTCATCACCACTGGTACCCAGGGTGAGCCGATGGCAGCGCTGTCCCGCATGGCCCGCCGCGAGCACCGCCAGATCACGGTCCGCGATGGTGATCTCATCATCTTCTCCTCTTCCCTGATTCCGGGCAATGAGGAGGCTGTGTTCGGCGTTATCAACATGCTGTCCCAGATTGGCGCTGAGGTCATCACCAACAAGGAAGCTAAGGTTCACGCCTCCGGCCACGGCTACGGCGGAGAGCTGCTGTTCCTGTACAACGCCGCTCGTCCGAAGAACGCCATGCCCGTGCATGGCGAGTGGCGCCACCTCCGCGCGAACAAGGAGCTGGCTATTTCCACCGGTGTGGCTCGCGACCGCGTGGTCTTGGCCCAGAACGGCGTCGTCGTCGATCTGCGCAATGGTCGCGCCGAGGTTGTCGGCCAGATCCCAGTGGGCAACCTCTACGTCGATGGCGTGTCGATGGGTGATGTCGACGCCGATACTCTTGCAGATCGCACCAACCTGGGTGCCGGCGGTGTCGTCTCCATCACCTGTGTCATCGATAACCGCACCTCCCGTCTGCTCGAGCATCCGACGGTGTCCACGACGGGCTTCTCCGACGATGACCGCGGAATCGTGCCCGAGGTGGCTGAGATGGTGGAAAACACCATGAATGATCTCGCCGCCGAAGGTGAGAATGACACCTACCGCATGGTGCAGAAGCTGCGCCGCAAGGTCTCGAAGCTCATGGATTCCAAGTACAAGCGCGAGCCGGTCATTCTGCCGACCATCGTGCCGACGAACTCGGATGTCCTGATGCCCGACGACGATGAAGTCCACGCTTCCCGTGAATCACTCTAACGTCTAGGTAGACAGCGCCCCAGCGTTCCTGCTTCTGGTAGGTATGCTGGGGCGCATGTCGTTTTCTTCAGCAGAGCGCACCAAGATGGTGGCGTTATTCCATGAACTTGGCCCTGATGCCCCAACGTTGTGCGAAGGGTGGACGGCCCGCGACCTCGTGTCGCACCTCTGGATCCGCGAAAACCGCCCCGACGCCGTCATCAGTTCTTTTGTTCCAGCGCTGACTTCCCATGCGGACAGCATCATGGCGGAAGTCCGTGCGCGAGATTTTGAGGAACTGGTGGATGACTGGGGTAGGGGATTGGGAAAGCTCAACCCTCTGCGCTACGTGGATTCAGTGTTCAACACCGCAGAGCATTTTGTGCATCACGAAGACCTACGCCGGGCCAATGGGCACAGCGAACCGCGTGATTTCTCGCTAGCGGTGCAGAAGGAGTTGCTCGCACCGCTAAAGTTTCTCGGGTTAAGGCTGTTGGCGCACTCTCGCCTTCCGGTAGTGCTGGAGCCGGCTGGGTTTGTGCCACTCGTCGCGGCGGATACACATCGTGTGGCAGCGAAGGGGGACGACGTGGTGCGGGTCCGTGGGGCAGTTTCCGAGTTGCTCCTATGGGCGTTCGGCCGCGAGGCTGCTCGCGTTGAGATTGACGGGGATTCATCCGCCGTCGTTAGGTCAAGTCTGTAGGCTGAACTGTCTAAAATCTTCAGTGCACGCGTGTGGCGCATGTTGTTAATGGTGTATTTGCTACTAAAGTGGCAGGCATGTCTGTCAAGAACGCTCCGTCTCGCGCCTCCGGCCGAGGTCGCACCGCCAATCGGTCGCGGCCGTCCGGCCGCACAAGCTATTCGCTGACCTCCGCAACCCGCGCTGCCGAGACCTCCGAAGAGAGGACCGGCAGCGCCTTTCGCGCCGTTGGCCGCGGACTGGGAACCGTTTTTGGCGCTACCGCCCGAGGCGTGGGAAGCATGGCGCGAGGGGTCGGGCACGGCCTTGCCGGTCTCAAGCCGGTAGATGCGGGGAGTCGAGATGACGACCTCTATGACTCCGCCTACGATGCTGCTCATGACGAGGGTGCCTACGATGATTACGACGAGTTGAGGGAGCCAGGGGAAATTTCTGGACGCGCGAAGAACAAGAAAAAGAGCAACAAAGTGGATAGCGCTGTTCCGGCAAAGAGCAAGGTAACGCGAGCGCGCGACGTCGACAGTGAGATGCCGACGACGGTCATGGAGCGTCCAGCTCACACTGAGAAGAGCATCCGCGTCTCCAATCCAGATGCGGTCGCTCTTGTGCTTATCGGCGTGGCCATCATCCTTGCTTGCGCCACGTGGTTCCAGGTGGCCGGCCTTATCGGTGAGTACCTCACCAACGCTGTGCGCTATGTGATTGGCGCGGGCGCCTATGTTCTTCCCGTCGCGCTGGTCGCCGTCGCCATTGCGCTCATGATGGATCTGTCCGGTCCGGCGGGCCATTTCAAGCCACGAGTGGTGGGCGGCACGGCCCTCATCGTCGTGTGCATGCTGAGCCTCATTCACATCTTTGCAGGTCTTCCGAAGCTGACCTGGAATAACAATGCTGCCGGGGAGGCAGGCGGTGCCATCGGCTTTGGAGTCGGCGAGCTGCTGGTGGCGGCCTTTTCTAGTTATGTGGCGGTGCCGCTGCTCTTTCTGCTCATCGTGTACGGGGCGCTCAACATCACGGGCATTACCTTGCGCGAAGCCTATGATTTCGTAGCTGCCCAATTCTCCGCGCTCGTCGGAGGCCTGCGTGATCGCAAGAACCGTTCAGCTCAAGAGGAGCTGCTTGACGACGCCCCCGCGGACGACTACGACTACGTCAGTGATGACATCGACGCCATTGCCGAAGGCCGCGAGCGTCCCGCGCGCCCGGCATATACTTCGCGCCCGCGCCCGAAGCAGACCCCGAAGCAGCCCCCAAGGCAGCTACCGGATGAAAACGCCACGGTGTCCTTTGACTCCGCGGCGCAGCCTGCAAACCAGGAGCCGGTGCAGCACGGCCGTCCGAGCTTTGATAGCCGCGCGGATGATACCGACGAGATTCCAGTGGTCCAGGATGCTGAGCCCACTGCCGTTCTGGAGCCTGAACCGGCGCCGAAACCGGCGCAGAAGAAGCGCCCGCGCGTGGACGTCGGCGGTGCTGCCGGTGCGGCACTGGGCGCGGCGGCTGCGGGGGCGTCGGCAAGCACAGCGTCGGCCGCATCAGTCGGAGATGACGTTGTCTCCGCCGCGCATTCCGAGGCAGTGCGGATGTTCCAGGAACGCTCCGGACGCGATGCCCGTACGGGCGCCAAGGTTGAGGACGAGTCTCAGAGCGTAGCCGAAGAAGCACCCGCAGCCCCGAGTGGTGCGGAAGACACTGCCCTGGGCGGCGGCTACGATGTGCCGACGACGGAATTGCTCACCGCAGGCAAGCCAGCGAAGGCGCGTACCGAGGCCAACGATCGCATCATCGAGGCCATCACCGAGGTCTTCGAGGAGTTCAAGGTTGATGCACAAGTCACCGGCTTTAGTCGCGGACCGACAGTGACGCGATACGAAATCGAGCTGGGCCCAGGCGTTAAGGTCTCAAAGATTACGAACCTGCAGTCCAACTTGGCCTATGCGGTGGCGACGGATAACCTGCGTCTGCTGACCCCGATCCCGGGCAAGTCCGCAGTTGGCATTGAGGTGCCTAATGCAGACCGCGAAATGGTGCGTCTGCGCGACGTTCTGGATTCCCCGGCACTACGTGCCGACCATGACCCCATGCTTATCGGTTTGGGCAAGGACATCGAGGGGCAGTACACCTCATTCTCCGTGAAAAAGATGCCACACCTGCTCGTAGCGGGCGCAACCGGTTCCGGTAAGTCAGCGTTCGTGAACTCCATGTTGGTGTCACTGCTAACCCGTGCGACTCCGGAAGATGTTCGCCTCATCCTCGTTGACCCGAAGATGGTGGAGCTCACCCCGTACGAAGGTATCCCGCACCTCATCACTCCCATCATCACGCAGCCGAAGAAGGCCGCGGCAGCCCTGCAATGGCTGGTAGAAGAGATGGAACAGCGCTACATGGATATGCAGGCTGCCCGTGTACGCAAGATTGAGGACTTCAACCGGAAGGTCCGCAGCGGCGAGTACCAGGCTCCGGCAGGTTCCCAGCGGGAGATGCGCCCGTACCCGTACATCGTGTGCGTTGTGGACGAGCTCGCGGACCTCATGATGACGGCGCCGAAGGAGATCGAGGATTCCATCGTTCGCATTACTCAAAAGGCACGTGCGGCCGGTATCCACTTGGTGCTGGCAACGCAGCGTCCGTCCGTGGACGTCGTGACCGGTCTTATTAAGACCAACGTTCCTTCCCGCTTGGCGTTTGCGACGTCCTCGTTGACGGACTCCCGAGTCATCCTGGACCAGGGCGGTGCAGAAAAACTCATCGGTATGGGCGATGGCCTCTTCATCCCGCAGGGTGGACGCCCAGTGCGTATGCAGGGTGCGTTCGTCTCCGACGAGGAGGTGCAGGCGGTGGTCGACGCCGCGAAGGCACAGGGCTCGCCGAATTACACGGAAGGCGTGACCGACGATAAAACCTCGGAGGCCAAGAAGGAGATCGACGAGGAGATCGGCAAGGATATGGACGACCTCTTGGAGGCCGTCGACCTCGTGGTCACCTCCCAGCTGGGCTCCACCTCGATGCTGCAGCGCAAGTTGCGTATCGGTTTCGCCAAGGCTGGCCGTCTCATGGACCTCATGGAGTCTCGCGGTGTGGTCGGGCCTTCCGAAGGCTCCAAGGCACGTGAGGTTCTGGTCAAGCCGGAGGAGCTTGACACCATCATTTGGATGATTAAGGGCGCTGACCCGGCTGAGGCTCCGAAGGAAGTCCAAGAAGCTGAAGGTGCTGGCGGGAGCGAGGACGGATCTGCCGATTCCCGCACCGTTGAAATTTCCGCTAACCCCTCCACTGGCGCGTTCTAAGTTCCGTGTAGGATAGGACGAGTCTTGGAGGGGAGTACCCCAATCCACGGCGTCGATCGTCAACACGGCAACTGCGGTACAGTTCCCGGTCGCGTCGGCTAGCGAGGCTGTGACATCGGCTTGCTAGCGGGGGAGACCTCCGGTCTTTATTGTCGTGTCGACCGGAGGGATATCTCATTATGCATGTGCCACTGTGGGTCTGGGCCATCACCATCGCGGTGATCCTGGGCTTCTTCATCTTCGACTTCTACAGTCATGTTCGTTCACCACATGAGCCGACCATTAAGGAATCCGGCGGCTGGACCCTGTTTTACATGGCGATGGCCGTCGTCTTTGGCGGAGTTGTGTGGGTGCTGTGGGACAGCGAACACGCGGCACAGTTCTACACCGGTTGGGTGACGGAACAGGCTTTGAGCGTGGATAACCTATTCGTGTTCTCGCTCATCATGGGCTCCTTCAAGATTCCCCGCAGGTATCAGCAGAAGGTGCTGCTCATTGGCATCGTGCTGGCGTTGGTCTTCCGTCTGGCCTTCATTCTGATGGGCGCGGCCATTATCGCTGCATGGTCTGATGTCTTCTACTTGTTTGCCATTTTCCTCATCTACACCGCAGTGAAGCTGCTCATCGATGAGATTAATGGCACGCCTGAGACCGATCCCAATGACATGTTGGTGGTCAAGTGGCTGCGCAAGGTGGTTCACGTAACCCCGCGCTACCACGGCGACAAGCTCACCCACCGCGAGGAATCCGGTGAGAAGAAGGGCAAGTTTGCCCTGACCCCGCTTTTTGTTGCGTTGGCGGCCATCGGGCTTATCGACGTCATGTTTGCCTTCGACTCCATCCCAGCTATTTACGGCATTACTTCGGAGCCTTTCCTGGTCTTTACCACCAACGCCTTCGCTCTCATGGGTCTGCGCCAGATGTTCTTCCTCATCGATGGTCTGTTGGATCGCTTGGTTTACCTGCCTTATGGCCTGGGTATCATCTTGCTGTTCATCGGTGTCAAGCTGCTATTCCACGCTTTGCATGAGAACAACTTGCCCTTCATCAACGGCGGCGAGAATGTCAGTGCGGTGCCGGAAATTACGACGATGGTGTCGCTGCTGGTCATCGTTGGCGTCCTCCTCGTGACGGTGTTGTTGTCGGTGTGGAAGGACAAACGCGACCAAGCCCAGGGTGGTGTGGTGATTTCCCACAACCACTACGACTGGGACGATTATGGCAACAAGATCGTTCGCAACAAGGAGGGTGAGCTCGTCGGCAAGGCGGACGAGCTTCCCAAGTCCGAGCTGCCCTAAACTCGGGCAGCGGGGTTTAGAAGGAATTGATAACGGGATTCCACTCGCGGAAGGCGCGCCCAGTGACAGCGCCTTCGGTGTAGAAGGGATCCTGATCCATGAGAGCGATGACATCGGCCACCTTTACGGACTCGTCCTCAAATTGCAGGACGATGAGCGCCCCGCCCTTGGAATCGGTGTAGGGACCAGAGCCACAGATCTGGCCCTTGTCGTGGAGCGCGCCGATGAACTCGCGGTGCTGTGGGCGCACCTCAGCAATGACCGGGTTAGATGGATTGTATTCATAGGAGACTGCGAAGTACTTCATAACGACCATGGTAGTGCTCGCTCGAGTGGCAGGGAGGCCACGGTAGGATGAAGAGCGTGAATGATTCTCAGGCTGCGCGCAACCAATCTCGAACCACGGATGTAAACCCCGAGGTCTCCAATTGGAACCTGCCCAACATCCTGACTAGTTTGCGCATCCTCTTTATCCCGCTGTTTGCCTGGCTGGTGCTCGGCGGGCATGAGTGGTGGGCCTTCGGCTGCTTCGCGCTCCTCATGCTCACCGACAAATTGGATGGCGATATCGCGCGCTCGCGAGGGCTGATCACCAACTTTGGCAAGATTGCGGATCCGATCGCGGATAAGGCTCTGATGACCGCGGCTTTCGTGTGTCTCAATATCACTGGTGCTTTGCCCGTGTGGATTACCGTCGTCATTTTGTTCCGCGAGTTCGGCATTACCATCTGGCGCTTCTACTTGCTCCGCCAAGGCAAGGTAGTTCCGGCCTCCCAAGGCGGCAAACTCAAGACAGCCCTGCAGACGCTAGCGGTGGCGCTGTACCTGTGCCCATTTCCAGGATGGATGGACACCCCCAGCTTGCTCGTTATGCTGGCGGCTGTCATCGTCACCGTAGTGACCGGTATTCAGTACCTTATCGATGGCCACAGGGAGAACAAGTGACTAGACCCGTGATGGTTGAAGAACAGCTCGTGGCGAAGCTTCGCGAGCGCGGCGAGACAGTGGCCTTTTGCGAGTCCCTCACAGCTGGATTGGCGGCAGCCACCGTGGCCAACGTGCCGGGTGCTTCTGCGGTATTGCGTGGTGGGCTCGTCACCTATGCCACTGAGGTTAAGGCGCAGTTCCTCAACACCACCGTGGATACACTAGAGGCGCAGGGGGTGGTGTCGGCTGCGACCGCGGCGGAGATGGCGGAGGCGGCGCTCGTGGAGACGCGAGCTGACTGGGGGATTGGGCTTACCGGCGTGGCCGGTCCGGACCTCCAGGAAGATAAACCTGCGGGCACGGTGTACGTGGGCTTGTGCGGGAGAATCAGCGGGGACGTCGCCAAGCGTGGCGTTCTCTATCAGCTTCCAGATGAGGGGCGTAACGCGATTCGCGCTGCTGCGGTTCAGGCGGCATTGAGCCTTCTCCTATCAACTCTTGAAGAAAAGTAGCTGTTTGTGGGAACAAGTAGGGGCGCTGGGCCGTTGTACAGAGTGATGAACACTTCAGTTGCACTACTTGATAAGCCCACTCAGACCACGGCGCGATCGACGCGGACTCCAGAGCCGCTTTTGCGCGAGGCCCTCGGATTGACGCTTCGTGCCTTCCGTGCGGATAAGGGAGTAACACTTCGCGAACTCGCCGCCGCGGCGCGTGTGTCCCCAGGATATCTGTCGGAGTTGGAGCGCGGCCGCAAGGAGGTTTCCTCCGAGCTTCTGGCTTCCGTGTGTCATGCCCTTGACGCCAGCGTTTCCGATGTCCTCATCGAGGCAGCTGGATACATGGCGCTGCCATCGATGGATGAGGAGCTCGCGTCCACCGCACCCGCTGCATCGGAACTATAGAACCGCGACGGAATACTGTCTGCTTCGCTACTATTAGGCAAGCAGGAAATATTCTTGTTACACACCTTATTGACACAACGAACTGCTGAGAAAGGCACCTCCTGTTATGGCGAACCCATTCGTAAAAGCCTGGAAGTACTTGATGGCTCTCTTTGATTCCAAGATCGAGGAGAACGCCGACCCGAAGGTTCAGATTGAGCAGGCAATCGAGGAGGCGCAGCGCCAGCACCAGGAGCTGTCACAGCAGGCCGCTGCGGTCATTGGTAATCAGCGCCAGCTGGAGATGCAGCTGAACCGTCGTTTGAGTGAGATTGAAAAGCTGCAGCAGAATACCCGTAACGCTCTGAGCCTTGCGGACAAGGCCCGTGCCGAAGGCGATGTACAGAAGGCGACCGAGTACGAAAACGCGGCTGAAGCCTTCGCCGCCCAGCTGGTTACCGCTGAGCAGTCTGTTGAGGACACTAAGAAGCTCCACGATCAGGCTCTGCAGCAGGCGGAGCAGGCCAAGAAGGCCGTCGAACGCAACGGCATGGCGCTTCGTGAGAAGGTCAACGAGCGCTCCAAGCTGCTGTCGCAGCTCGAGCAGGCCAAGATGCAGGAGAAGGTCTCCGAGTCCCTCAACTCGATGAACGAGCTCTCCGCAAACGGTAACTCGCCCTCGCTGGATGCTGTGCGTGACAAGATTGAGCGCCGCTACTCTAAGGCCCTGGGCCAGGCCGAGCTCGCCGAGAACTCCGTGTCTAACCGCATGCAGGAGATCGAGCAGGCTGGCGTGCAACTGGCTGGCCACTCCCGTCTCGAGCAGATCCGCGCGGAAATGAATAACCCGAAGGCAGTGGAGGGAAATTCCCAGCAGGCAATCGGTTCGGCAGAGACTAAGGCTCAGCCGAACGTGCAGGACGATGCCGTCCAGGCTCGCCTGCGCGAGTTGCGCGGTGAGTAAGGCTTAGTCTCCGACGCCGCGGGCTTGAAGTGCCTCACCCATCGCGCGTGCTCGGCGGATTGAGCGAATGATAACCGGGGTGCCGAAGGCGGTTAGAGATGCCGTGGCACCCCGGGCTTTTCGTGCGTCCAGTACTTCGACGACCGTTCCCAGCATGAGCGGGAGCAGACGAATGGTAAGAGACATGGCCAGCGTGATGTTCTCAACAGGGACCCCGAGACGCCCCAGGGGCGCGAGGGCGCGATCAAGGGAGTCCATCATCTCCGACACCTTTGTTGTCAGCGTCAGCAGCACCGCCCCGCTGATCGCTGCGTAAATGGTGAGAAACATGATCGCAGCCGACAGAAAATCCTTCTGCCACCACTGAAAGGCCGCGAGCGCAACGAGGAGGTAGAGCGGAGGAACAAGCTGTCCCAGTGCGACGCGAAACGGGATGCGGGCGACGGGAAAGAGCACGAGCGGGAGGAAGAGGCTGGCCGCCGCCCAAGGAAGCGTGTGCACGGCCAGCGAGGTCACGAGGATGAAGCCGATGAGCACGAGGAATTTAACCGCAGCTGGTATGCGATGAATGATGGTATCGGCGTCGACGTAGAAGCCGAGGGGGATGTTTTTAGGCATGACTCTAGAGCGGGCGGGATTTCATGAGTTCGGTGTAGAAGGAAATGACCTTGTCGGGAGATCCGTCGGCTACGACGTGGTGGTTATCGATGCACAGAACGCGATCGAAATCAGAGACAAAGTCAAGGTCATGGGTAACCACGATGAGTTGTTGTTCGAGCTGCGCAAATTCGCGGCGAATGCGGTCACGGTTGCGCAGATCCAGCAACGTCGTGGGTTCATCAGCAATGATGACGGTGGGTTCCATGACCAGCACCGCTGCCAATGCGAGGAGCTGTTTTTGACCGCCGGATAGGGTGTGCGGGGATTGTTCAGCCAAGGGAGTAAGGCCGAAGCGCTCGAGGGCGGCGTCGACACGCGCGGTGCGCTCCTCACGAGACAGCTTGAGCCGGCGAAGGGAGAACTCCACGTCATCGCGCACATGCGGCATCACGATCTGGTTTTCGGCATCGGAAAACACGAAGCCTACCTGGCGGCGAATCTCTTTGCCGTGCTTGGCGACGTCCACGTTATCCACCAAGACCTCACCATGTGAAGGTTCACCAAGGCCGTTGATGAGCCGGACGAGCGTGGATTTTCCGCCACCATTGGCGCCGATGATGCCGATGCGCTGCTCGCACAATGTGAGAGAAATATTCTTGAGCACAGGCGTTTCGTCGAAGGTGACGGAAACGTTGCGGAAGTCAATCTTTGGCACTGGCGCTACTTCGCTTTAGCTCGTCGCCCCATAAGGTCGGGGAATGCTGCGTGCACACCGACGGCGATGACAACCATCACGGCGACTTTGATGAGATCTGGGATGACAAACGGGCCCTGAGCCACGGTGGCTGCCCCGAAGGACATGTCAGAGCGGAACATCAGGCCAAAGATTCCGCACACGTACTGAACCGCCAGGCCGACGACGCCGGCGACGGCGAGGACAACCGTCATGCCTCCCTTGTTTCGCGGCGCGCGGTAGGCGATAAGACCGGCGATGGCTGGGGCGACGACGTAGCCGACGAGGTAGCCCACGGTGGGGCCGGCGATGGCGCTCAGCGCACTGCGGCCGCCGGCGAGGATTGGGAGGCCGATGAGGCCGAGGGTCAGGAAGAGTAGACCAACGAAGAAGCCCCTGCGGCCTCCGAGGACTAGCCCAGCCAGGATGATAACGGCGTTTTGAAGAACGATGGGCACGCCAGCGGTGGGGGTGGGGATAGAGACGAAGGCAAAGACTATGATGAGCGCGGTGAAGACCGCGACGTACGCGATATCAGTCGCGACGGAATTCTTTTTCATGGGCCAAAGTTTATCTAGAGGGCTAACTGCGCAGCAAATAGGCACTTTTGAACAGTGTTCAAGCACGGCTTTTAGGGCTTGAAACTACCCCGAACGGGGTAATCTCGAGGCATGGCAAATAGAAAGAAGATGGAGCATGTCATAGGGCTTGCTCGAGTCAGTGCGGTAGCGCTTCTTTCCGGTATCGCGCTGGCGAGCGTGGCTGCGTGTTCGTTGATAGGTTCCGCGAATGTCATCGAAAATATCGAAGAAGCGGCCGGAGTGGAGGAAGGGGAGCCTGGCAGCGTCGACATGCGCGTCGGCGACATCTTCGACTCCGAATATCACCGTGTAATCTTCATCTGCCCTGGGGCTGTCGAGGACGATGTCATAAACGCTAGTGCAGGAACCTGGCAGGGCGGTACCGACGAGGACGATGAATGGGTGCCGCCGAGCTCGGGGAGTGTTGAGATTTATCGGGATGCGCAGGGGCGTGGAGCGTCGAAGTATGTAAGCAGCAGGGCATCCCTCGATGAGCTGGATGTCTGTAGTGCGATGGATGGGGTGGTCGCCCTGCTTCCCGCCGATGAAATGGTGTCTTTCGTTCGCTCAGAGCAGGGCGGCCCCTGGAAACTTCGCTAGGCGGCGAGGTGTTGGAATGGGTCTCAGACACGCGCATTGCTCGAATGGGCAATCGAACACTTGTGTGTGTATTGTGGGTTGTGGTCTGGTGGAAACGTTAGGGTACTTTCGTGGCATGTGATGGAACCGGAACGATGCCGGAAAACACAATGCGACGGGCCTGGGAACCGAAGTTGCTTCATGGCAGTCTAACTAGGTGCCCCCATTTAATGACATACAGCACTGCACACTAACTGACGCACGATAGTGAGGAAATAAATGGCTACGAAGAAGAAGTCCTCGGCGGCTAGCAAGGGCGATGATCGTCAAAAGGCCCTCGATGCCGCAATGGCGATGATTGAGAAGGATTTTGGCAAAGGAGCCGTCATGCGTCTTGGTGACGATGACCGCCCACCAATCCAGGCCATTTCCTCCGGTAATACGGCCATCGACATTGCGCTGGGCGTCGGTGGCTTCCCGCGCGGTCGCATCGTAGAGATTTATGGACCTGAATCCTCGGGTAAGACCACCGTTGCTCTGCATGCCATCGCATCGGCGCAGAAGACCGGCGGCATCGCAGCCTTTATCGATGCGGAGCACGCGCTCGATCCTGAGTACGCGCGTCTGCTTGGCGTGGACACGGATAACCTCCTGGTTTCCCAGCCGGATACCGGTGAGCAGGCTCTGGAAATCGCAGATATGCTCGTGCGCTCCGGCGCTATCGACATCATCGTGATTGACTCCGTAGCCGCCTTGACGCCCAAGGCGGAAATTGAGGGCGAGATGGGAGATAGCCATGTCGGCCTCCAAGCCCGTCTCATGTCTCAAGCGCTACGCAAGATGACGGGTGCTCTGTACAACTCGGGGACTACCGCTATCTTCATCAACCAGCTGCGTGAAAAGATCGGCGTGATGTTTGGTTCGCCGGAAACGACCACGGGTGGTAAGGCACTGAAGTTCTACGCCTCTGTGCGCTGCGATATCCGCCGAATCCAAACCTTGAAGGACGGCCAAGATGCCATCGGTAACCGCACCAAGCTCAAGGTGGTGAAGAACAAGGTTTCCCCGCCGTTCAAGATCGCTGAGTTCGACATCATGTACGGCGAGGGCATTTCGCGCGAGTCTTCCATCATTGACCTTGGCGTTGAGCACGGCTTCATTAAGAAGTCTGGCTCGTGGTTTACCTACGAAGGTGATCAGCTGGGGCAGGGTAAGGAAAAGGCCCGCAACTTCCTCAAGGACAACCCCGATCTGGCGGATGAGATTGAGAAGAAGATCTTCGTCAAGCTCGGCGTGGGCGCTGCCGCAGCCGAAGCTGGTGAGGACGTCGCCATGGATGTGCCGGGTGCAGACGATCCGCTGACGGATGAGGCTGTGGATCTGGTGCCAAACGTCGATTTCGACGACGACTAAACGGGTTCAATGGCACAACCTTCACCAGAGAAGCTAGAGAAGCTACGTCAAGCTCTCGAAGCCTACGAGGCGGGTGACGCCGGTGGGCAGCTTGTTGATGCGAATGCTGAAGCAGCGAAGGCGCCCGTGCGCTCCCGAGCATTAGGCTTGCTAGATCAACGTGCACGTTCCCGCAAGGAACTGCGTGACCGGCTTGTCGCGGCGGACTTCGAGCCCGATGTGGTCGAGGACGTGGTCGATGACCTTGCAGGGGTGGGGCTCGTTGATGATGAAACCTTCGCCAAGGAGTGGGTGCGCCAGCGCCACGCGCGGCGCGGTAAGTCGGCCCGTGCCCTCAATATCGAACTCAAGGAGAAGGGCGTTGAAGCCGCCGATCGCGCAGCGGCCCTGGAACAGATTACCGAGGAATCTGAAGAGACCGTAGCCCGCCGTGTAGCGGAGAAGAAGGCGCGAACCTTGAAGAGTGTTCCCGCTGACCGCCATGAGAGGGACAAGTTTCTGCGTCGCATTGTAGGAACACTCGCGCGGCGCGGCTATCGCCAGGAGCTGGTGATGCGTATTTCCATCGACGTGCTGGATGCGCGCATCGCCGAGCTCTCCTAGTTGTTACTGTCCGGTACTGTCTATTCGGCCGGATTTTTGATTTCCGTGTAGCTTTCAGAACGCCAGTCAACGTTGACTTGGTCTTTGGTGTCCAAGCCTTGGTCTGGTTGCTCCGGAACTTTAGCGATGATGTTCCGGCGCGCACGACCCGCTCGAAGCTGACGTTCGATGCGTTCGGCCAGGAGACCCAGCCCCCAGTTGATGAGGATCATGATGATTGCAACGACAATGAGCGAGGCCAGGTAATTCTTGTTGTAGGACGCCGATTGAATACCGGAGCGCACCACCTCGACATAGCCAATCTGGTAGCCCAAGGCAGAGTCCTTGAGCGCAATAACCATTTGGGCGATGAGGGCCGGGAGCATTGCGGCTACGGCCTGCGGGAGCAGAATGGTACGCATTGTTTGTCCATGCGAAAGCCCTAGCGCGCGGGCGGCTTCAGTTTGTCCCTTGGGCAGCGACTTGATCCCGGAGCGCAGAATCTCTGCGACGACAGATCCGTTGTAGAGGGTCAACGCGAAGACCACGGCGCTAAATGCCAGCTGTTTCGAAGGAACTACGTTATAGATGGCGAAAAGCTGGTAGGCAAAAATCATGAGCAGCAGGACGGGGATGGCGCGGAAGAATTCCACGACCACACCACATACGCCGCGTACGATGACGTTCTCGCTCAATCGGCCGAGGCCGAAGATGACGCCGAAGACGATGGCCAAGATGATGGATGCTACAGCGGAAAGGATCGTTCCGCGCAGGCCAGGGAGTAGGTACGTGGTCCACGTTTGGCTGTTAAGAAAAGGGGTCCATAACGCGGAGTCGAGTTGCCCGCGCTCGCCCAAAGTAGAGAGAACCCAATACAGCACCGCGACAGAGAGCACGACGGTGATGGCGGTATAGATGAGGTTGCGACGCTTGCCTTTGGGTCCGGGGGCGTCGTAAAGCACGGTTGCGCGTACAGACATTATTTCTTCACCGCCACAGTTTCGGAGAGTTTGCCTAGGCCTAAGCCCATGGGCAAGGTCAGGATGATGAAGCCCAACGCGAAGATAAAGAAGATGACAAAGAGCTGGCTCGCGTGCATCTCAATGGTGGATTTCATCAGTAGGGAAGCTTCCGCCACACCGATTGCGGAGGCGATCGTGGTGTTCTTTGTCAACGCGATGAGCGTGTTTCCCAGGGGGACGATTGCCGCACGTACTGCCTGAGGGAAGACGATCGTGCTAAAGGTCTGTGAGAAGCTCAAGCCCAGCGAGCGGGCTGCCTCGGCTTGGCCGAAGTCCACTGTGTTGATTCCCGAGCGCAAGGATTCCGCAACAAATGCCGAGGTGTACAAGATGAACCCGACGATGGCGAGGCGGAAGTTGTTATCCACTAGGAAGGTCGAAGAGTCCCGGCTAGCAAGCGTGAGCCCAAGGTTCTGGTACAGGCCAAAAGAACAGAACAGGATAATGAGAGTCAAGGGGGTATTGCGCACCGTCGTGATGTACGTCGTGGCAATCCACCGCAGGATTCTCACGGGGGAGACACGCATGGCAGTGAGGATGGTGCCGAGGATCATTGCGCCGATGGCAGACCAGAACGTCAGCTGGATGGTGAGCCAAAAGGCTGGCCATAGTTCGGGGCCTAGTGCAGCCCACATGGATTCCATAGAAATCTCCTACTAACGGGCCTGCGCCGAGGCGGTATGTCCTCGGCGCAGGCTAGGTGGGGGCTAATCGAGCGTTTAGGAGTTGAGGAAGGAGAGGTCACCGACGGTGGCCTCGTCGATGCCCTCGCCCTTGTCCAGGTTCTTGGCTACGAGCTTGTCGAATTCGCCGGAGGAATGCAGCTCTTCCAGGGCCTTGTTGACAGCGTCTGTCGCCTCTTGATCGTCCTTCTTCAGACCCGCGCCGTAGTACTCATCGGTAAAGGGCTTGCCGTCCTTTTCCAACTCGACGACCTGGAACTTTCCGGGATTCTGGGCGGCGTAGCCGTTAAGGATCGTGGCGTCGGTAGTCATGGCGTCTACGTTGCCCTGGCTCAGAGCCTCCACGCAGGAGGAGTAGGTGTCGTACTCCTGCAGCTGCACGCTGGGCAGAGCCTCCTTCACCTTCTGCGCTGGGGTGGAGCCGGTGACAGAGCACAGGATCTTGCCGTCGAGGCCCTCGAGCCCGGTGATCTCCTTGTTATCAGTCTGGGTAAGAAGCGCTTGGTGGGTGATGAGGTATGGACCAGCGAAATTGACCTTTTCCGCGCGGGAAGCGTTGATGGAGTACGTTGCGGTGATGAGGTCAACCTCGCCGTTTTCGATCAGAGTTTCACGCTGCGCGGACGGAGTCTCGCGCCACTCGATCTCCGGCTCTTCCCACCCCTTATCCTTGGCAATGTGGTTGACCACGTAGGTGGCAATGTCAACGTCGAGGCCGGTCATAGAACCATCGCCCTCGCGCAGGCCCAGACCCGGCTGGTCGAACTTGGTGCCTAGGGTGACAGAGCCAGACTCGATAGCGCCGAGAAGACCCTCGCCTCCGCTGGCGGAGTCGGACGAATCACCACACGCAACGAGCAGAGCGCTGGATGCGGCGATGGCGGCGGCGGTGGCAGTAATGCGGTTGAAAGTGCGGGACATGAGATTCTCCTTGATGAGGTGAGTTGAAAATGAATGAAGGTAGAGAAAATAAGGTGAGGTGGTAGCTGTTTAGTGCTGCAGGATCTTGCCCAAGAAGTCCTTTGCTCGTTCTGATTGTGGGTTGGTGAAGAAGGATTCCGGGTCGGTGTCCTCGACGATGGACCCGTCAGCCATGAAGAGGATGCGGTCGGCCGCGCGCCTAGCAAAGCCCATCTCGTGGGTCACCACGACCATGGTCATGCCTTCCTTGGCCAGATCCGTCATGACATCAAGCACCTCGTTGACCATCTCAGGGTCGAGGGCTGAGGTAGGTTCGTCGAAGAGCATGACTTTCGGGCGCATAGCCAAGGCACGGGCGATGGCGACACGTTGTTGCTGGCCGCCGGAGAGCTGTGCAGGGTACTTTTCTGACTGATTGGCAATTCCAACGCGGTCAAGCAGTTGCATTGCACGCTCTTCGGCCTCGGACTTCTTCATCTTGCGGACCTTGATAGGCCCCAGTGTGACGTTGTCCTTGATGGTCTTGTGCGGAAAGAGGTTGAATTGCTGGAACACCATGCCCACATCCGCACGCAGCTTGGCTAGCTCGCGTCCCTCTTCGGGAAGAGGAGTGCCGTCGATCGCGATAGAACCCTCGTCGATGGTTTCAAGCCGGTTGATGGTGCGGCACAGGGTTGACTTGCCGGAGCCGGACGGACCGAGAACAACGACGACATCGCCGCGGCCGATCTCCACGTTGATATCGCGGAGCGCGTGATAGTCACCGAAGTACTTATTGACTCCGTCCATCTTGATCATCGGGCCGGAATGTTCGGTCACATCACACCTCCTTATTTAGAGTGAGCTGAATCATATGTAGAAGAATAGGCGGGCGGTTAGGGGAGGCGGGGAGGTTTGTGTAACAAATCCATAACACTTACATGCTGTTGAGGCATTATGAGTAGTGGGGTGGGCCAGTTAGAATGTCCCCACGTGAGCTCCCCCGTAACTAATAACCAGCCCCGCACCTATGAGGTGCGGACCTTTGGCTGCCAGATGAACGTTCATGATTCCGAGCGCATTTCCGGCCTGCTCGAGGAGGCCGGCTACTCGGCGGCGCCGGATGGCGCCGAGCCTGACCTCATCGTATTTAACACCTGTGCCGTGCGCGAGAACGCCGACAAGCGCCTGTACGGCACCCTGGGTGCGCTGAAGAAGACGAAGGAAAACCATCCCGGCATGCAGATCGCGGTTGGCGGCTGCTTGGCGCAGAAGGATAAGGACACCGTCTTGGACCACGCGCCGTGGGTAGACGCGGTTTTCGGAACCCATAACATGGCGGCCCTTCCGGCATTGCTTGAGCGCGCACGTCACAACAATGAAGCGCAGGTGGAAATCGTCGATGCCCTCGAGGCCTTCCCTTCCGTACTTCCGGCAAAGCGCGAATCCGCCTATGCCGGGTGGGTCTCAGTCTCCGTGGGCTGTAATAACACCTGTACTTTCTGCATCGTCCCTTCGCTGCGTGGTAAAGAGGAAGACCGTCGCCCCGGAGATATCATCGCAGAAGTTCAGGCCTTGGTAGATCAAGGCGTGTCCGAAGTAACTCTGTTAGGGCAGAACGTCAACGCCTATGGCGTCAACTTCGCAGACCCAGACCTGCCGCGTGATCGCTTCGCCTTTTCCAAGCTGCTGCGTGAGGTAGGCAAGATTGAGGGCCTCGAGCGCCTCCGCTTTACCTCCCCACACCCTGCTGAGTTCACGTCCGATGTCATCGACGCCATGGCGGAGACGTCGGCTGTGTGCCCGCAGCTGCATATGCCGCTGCAGTCTGGATCTGACAAGGTCCTCAAGGACATGCGCCGTTCCTATCGCACGAAAAAGTTCTTGGGGATTCTCGACGAAGTTCGTGAGAAGATGCCCCACGCGGCAATTACCACCGACATCATCGTGGGCTTCCCGGGAGAAACCGAGGAGGATTTTGAGGCCACGATGGACGTGGTTCGCCGCGCCCGCTTCGCCTCCGCTTTCACTTTCCAGTACTCGCCGCGCCCCGGCACCCCGGCCGCAGAGATGGATAACCAAATCCCCAAGGACGTTGTGCAGGAGCGCTTCGAGCGCCTTGTCGCCCTCCAGGATTCCATTCAGGCAGAGGAAAACACCAAGCTAGTCGGCACTGATGTAGAGCTGTTGGTGCAGGCGGAAGGCGGCCGCAAGGCCGCCGAGACCCACCGCCTCACCGGACGCGCGCGTGATGGTCGCCTTGTTCACTTCGCACCAGTCGATTCCGCGGGCAAGGACATCTCTGCGGAGATTCGCCCCGGTGATGTTGTGCACGCCACCGTGACGGATGCAGGCTCCTTCTTCCTGGTGGCTGATTCCGGAATCAGCGAGCACCGTCGCACGAAGGCCGGCGATATGTCGGCGGCGGGGCAGACGCCCACGACGGCACCGATTGGCGTGGGGTTGGGGTTGCCGGGCGTCGGCAAGCCCAGTGCTCCTGCCGATTCATGCGGCTGCTAAAAGGGGGTAGGCTCCGTTTTATGAGTGATGACTTGAAGTCCGTTCACGATGCCGTCGCTGCTGAGAAGCGCGCAGCGCAGACTCTCGAATTGGGAAAGCACAAATATGTGCTCATCGTGTCTGTCCTGGCGTGGGCCGCTTACTTGGTTTTGCCCTATGCCGGTGACGCCCGCGGCTGGGAAGCTCTCTTCGTCGGTGGAACGGCCGAGGGCGTGCGTATCTCCCTCATGGAAACCGTCAGCGCATGGCTAGCGCTGGGTGGTGTGGGGATCTTAACCACCGCCACGATTATCACTCGCCGGACCAAGCTGGCCCTCGTAGCGTGGATGATGACGACGATTTCTTTCTTCGCTAATCTGTGGGGATTTTGGTACCGGGACAGCGCCGCGGATGGCGCGGCCATCGGTATGTACGTGGGCGCCTTCTCGACGTTGGTGGCCTTTCTTGTGTACTGCCAGGTAGCACTGCGCCGCAGCCCCGAGCAGTTGGCTGCCGCGGAACGCGTGCGTGAGGTCGCCGGTCAGCTCGATCACGTGGGAGTCCTGCAGACCGAAGCCGCTACCGAGCTGCCGGCAGAACAGAATCCGCTGCTTATCGACGACCGCCGCTCCCGCGCGGCCTCCCGCCACCGGCGCCAGCAGGGCGAGGAATAAGCGCTACGAGAATCGTGTTGTGGAGTGCATGACTACACTCTTCGACTCACTTGAATTGGGACGACTAACCCTGCCAAACCGTGTGACCATGGCAGCGTTGACCCGCTCACGGGCAGGTCGCGATGGCGTCCCCACGCCCCTGCATGAGACGTACTATTCACAGCGTGCCTCCATGGGTCTTATCGTGACGGAGGGCGTATTTCCTACGGTGACCAGCCGCGCTTTCCCTGGCCAGCCCGGTATCGAAACTCCGGAACAGATTTCCGGCTGGCGGCGCGTGGCCGATTCCGTACACGAAGCCGGCGGACGCATTTTCATGCAGGTGATGAACGGCGGGCGCCTGTCTCATGCCAGCCTCCTCGAAGGGACAGAACCGGTGGCTCCTTCTGCGCTGGCGTCAGGCACTGCGGTACGGGATTTCGAATCCCGCAAGAAGTGCCCGGTGCCCCGTGCCCTCGACATCGAGGAACTACCGCGCATTGTCGATGAGTTCCGCCACGCTGCCCGCAATGCCATCGACGCTGGCATGGATGGCGTGGAGCTTCATGGTGCGAACGGTTATCTGCTGCACCAGTTCCTTTCTCCGAGCTCCAATCACCGAGAGGATGCCTACGGCGGCACCCTGGAGAAGCGCTACCGCCTGGTAGTGGAGATCGTGCGTGCCGTGGCCGAGGAGATCGGGGCCGACCGCGTAGCTCTGCGCCTGTCCCCGCAGCACAATATTCAGGGCATTGAGGAAACCGACGCTGCGGATGTGCGTGCCACCTATGGTGGGTTGCTGCGCGCAGTCGCAGACCTTGGTTTGGCCTACGTCTCCTTCCTGCATGCAGCGCCTACGGGTGAGCTCATTACTGATCTGAGCGCCGAAGCGCGTGCTAACGGGCGTACCCGAGTCATCCTGAATTCGGGATTTGGACAGGTGACCCAGCGCGCAGAAGCCGAAGACCTAGTACAGCACGGTGATGCCGTGGCCGTAGGCCGGTTGGCCATCTCCAACCCGGACCTCGTTCGCCGCTGGCAGGAGGAGCTTCCTGTCACTGCGCCGGATGAGGCCACGTTCTATACGGGTGGAGCGCACGGCTACACCGATTACCCGTTCTATACGGTTAGCTCGTAGGCACTGCTCGCCGAGATGACGTGCGCGCCGAGACGCGCGTAGAGCGCATTCATCGCCGGATCCGCCTGGGCAACTGAGCAGTAAGCCCGGCGGACGTCGGGCCAGTGATGCGCCACCGCATACTGGGCATGCTGCTTGGCGCGTGTAGCCAAGCCACGCCGGCGCTGTTCGCGGTCTGTCACGGTAAGAGTCCACTCGCATACCTCAGGGTCCGCATCGCCGTGGCGGGAGAGTTCAGTAAGTGCGACGACGCGTCCTTGTTCGACAATGCCGACGAGGAGCGTATGTCCTTTGCGGGAGCGCAGCCGTGCGTGCGCTTCATTCAGTCGCTGTCGTGTCCATACGATGGGCTCGACGCTTAAGTCACCGTAGACCGCGTCGGTGGAGGCTAGAGTGAGCAGGTGCAGGACATCATCAAGCAGCTCCTCCGGGATGTCGTAGTCGGGCCACACCTGTGCACCAACCACTGGGGGAGTGGGGGCAATCTCGACGAACATCTGGCGCTCGGCGTGCTTGCGACGAAACCCGAGCTCAAGGTAAGCCTGCGACATCGGGTCATAGGTATGGTCCGCGTCTGGCGGGTACAGCATGCCAACCTGGGCAGTCGTGCGGCCCAGCTGGCGGGTAAGCCGGAGTGCCTCGCGGGCGAGGGATCGCGTGACCTCGAGAGCTTCTGGTTCTAGTTCCTCCCCGGGCAGGGGCAGGAGATCCGCGGCGAGGACGCATTCGATATCGGCGTTCTCCGTTTCTTCCAAGAGCGGAAGGGAGATGTGGATGAAGCCATCGAAATCGATTTCGGGGCTGGGCTCTGCCGCTGAGATAACGGGTAGACCCAGCTCACCAGCCCACCCCAAGGCGGAGTCAGTCAGCCCAAAGAGATAGGTGAGCGACTCTGTCGAGCCCTGAAGGCGTTGGAGAACGCGGCGTGGTGAGCCGCTGGCAGCGGGATCGCCACTGGCCTCTTGGGCGGCGAGGTTGGCGTCGAAAACGAAGCTGCGCAGGCAATCCGCCGGCTCAGCTGAGGCCGAACCCGGTGGCGCGACAATCTGAACGAACACTCAGACCGAGGGTGCTACTTGTCGTTGACAGCAGCCGCTGCGGCATCCGCGAATTCCTGCCACTGCTTGGCCTGGGCACGCAGATCTTCCGCCTTCTTGGTGTTGCCCTTGGCCTCGGCAGCTTCTGCCTGCGCGGTGAAGTCATCAACCTTGGACTGGAACTGGGCCACGCGGGCCTGGGCTTCCGGGTCCGTACGGCGCCATTGTGAATCCTCGGCATCGCTTACGCGCCTTTCCAGCGCTGAGATCTTGGCCTCGTACTCGCGCACCTGGTTGCGCGGAACGAAACCGATCTCTTCCCATTTTTCCTGCAGCTCCCGCAGCTTGGCTTTCGCCGAATCGATCGACTTGGCGGGATCAATCAGGGAATCATATTCCGCAATGAGCGCATCCTTGGCGGCGGCGTTCTCTGCGAACTGCTTGTCCCGCTCGTCATTGACGGCGTTACGAGCGTTGAAGAAATGATCCTGGGCGGCGCGGAAACGGGCCCAGAGCTTGTCGTCGATCTCACGAGGGGCGCGGCCAGCGGCCTTCCACTCCGTCATGAGATCACGGTAAGCGCGCGCCGTTTCGCCCCAGTTGGTGGACTCCTTAATTGCTTCTGCGCGCTCTACCAGCTCTTCCTTCTTGGCGCGGGCGGCCGCGCGGTTGCGATCCAGTTCGGCGAAGTGGGAGCCGCGGCGGCGGTTGAAGGAGTCACGGGCGCGGGAGTAGCGCTTCCACAGGGCATCATCCGTCTGGCGGTCGATGCCACGGATCTGCTTCCATTCCTCCAAGATAGCGCGGATACGGTCGCCGGCGGCCTTCCACTCCGTCGAGTTGGCGGCGATGTCCTCGGCCTCGGCGGCGAGCTTTTCCTTTTTGGCAATGGCCTCTTCGCGGCGACGAGCCTTGTCAGCCTGTGCCTGCTCACCGGCTTCTACGGAGTGCTCGATGATCGTGGCTAGGCGCTTGTCCAATGCCGCGATATCACCGATTACTGCCTGTGTAGGTAGGGACTCTCGCAGTTCCGCAGCAGTCGTCTTGATCGACGCGGCATCGCCCGGATGGGCTGTGAGGCGGGATTCTAGTAGTTCGATCTCGGTGGACAGATCGTCATAGCGTGCACCAAAGTGCGCCAAGCCCTCTTCCGGGGTGCCGGCCTGCCACTCGCCGATTTTGCGTTCGCCTTCGGGGGCCTTGACGAATACCGACCCGTCAGCATCAACGCGGCCCCACTGGGCGGGATCATTCTTTGCGGGCTGCACGGGACGTGCGGCCGGGGCAGAGGAAGACGGGCCGGGACGAGCGCCCTTGCGAGGCATGGCTCCAGGGGAAGGAATAGCGGACATGCTAAGAAACCACCTTCGGTATTATCGCGCCGCGCGACACGGCTGCCAGAACTTATGTGACACAACACTACCGTTTCCGCCGCGCAGCCGCGTGTTAACCCCGAAAAACTAACCTTATAGGATGGGAGTTGATGCAAAATCTCATGGTTATGCCAGCCTCACCGGCCTTGGCGGAAGAATTGTCACCCAGCGATGACGCGTCGCGCGCGCTCCTTAGCGCCGCCTGCGAGCTCACGCGTGATGCCGCACGCGTCAACGGTAGTGCACCGCTTAAGGTCGACATCGTGGGATCGCGCGATGCGCGCTGGCGTACCGAGCACACAGGAAGTTTGAGAGCGTGGGGCGCACCCCAGGTCGACGTCGGCGGCGGAAACTACCTGCCCGAGATAATGGCCCGCTACGTACTCACTAGCGCGCTCGGGGCAGAAAGCAGTCACCACGCCTTCACGGTGGAAGACTCCCGCGCCGACCTAGGGCAGGTGCGTTCCGGACGGTTCACAGTAGTGTGTGTTGATGGCTCTGCAGGCTTGACGGAGCGCGCGCCGCTCGCCCTCGTCAAGGGTGCACGGGACACTCACCTGTGGTGCGAAAGCGTGCTGGCCGGCGCGGAGGACGACTGTAACGAAGAGCTGCTCCATTCGACGGGAGTGCTCGAAACGGCACTGTGGGCGCAGCTGGCAGGCGTGCATCCACGGCATGCGGAGCTTCGGGCAGCGGATTCAACCCTCGGGGTAGGGCGCTATGTGGCGGGGTGGCAGTGCTAATGCCTAAGACTCTCAGCAGCGGCCCAACCCCGATTGCCGTCGTGGGCCCGACGGCCTCCGGAAAATCAGCACTCGGAGTCGCCTTGGCGCACGAGCTCGACGGGGAGGTAGTCAACGTCGATTCGATGCAGCTTTACCGGGGCATGGACATCGGCACGGCCAAGCTGACGCTGGAGGAGCGCGAAGGTATCCCGCACCATCAACTCGATGTGTGGGACGTGACGGAAACGGCGTCGGTAGCGCGCTATCAGTCCGCTGCCATCGCGGATATCGAGAGTATTCGAGCGCGTGGGAACACCCCGATCTTGGTGGGCGGCTCCATGCTCTATGTCCAATCACTCGTGGATGATTGGCAATTCCCGCCCACTGATCCGCAGGTGCGCGCTCGCTGGGAGGCCCGGCGCCAAGAGATTGGTACCGATGCTTTGCACGCAGAGCTTGCCCACGTGGACCCTGCCGCCGCCGAGATTATCGAGGACAAAGACCCGCGCCGCACAGTACGCGCACTGGAAGTCATCGAGCTTACAGGCAAGCCTTTCAAAGCCAGCCAGCCACCGAAGAACGCCCCGCCCCGGTGGGGCACGAGAATCCTCGGGTTGCGCACGGAAGCCAGCTGGTTGAACCCGCGCATCGAGCTGCGTAGCCGCCTCATGTTCGACAAGGGGCTGGTGGAGGAAGTCGAGAGCCTCCAAATCCGCGGCTTGAAGGCTGAGTCTACGGCCGGGCGGGCGATTGGCTATGCCCAAGTTCTCCAAGCCCAGCGCGGAGAGCTGACATGGGAGGAGGCAGTGGAGCGCACTATCACCGGAACCCGCCGCTATGTGCGCCGCCAGCGCGCCTGGTTCAACCGCGATAAGCGGATCCACTGGTTGGATGCTGCGGCTGACACGACCACGCAGGCTTTGCGTGTCCTCGAAGGGCGTTAGACTCTACAGCTATGAACTTTGCTAAAGGCCACGGAACTGAGAACGACTTCGTCATTGTGGAGGGAACCGAGCCGCTACCGCCGGAAAAGGTAGCGGCACTGTGTGACCGTCGAGCGGGAATCGGCGCCGACGGTGTACTGCGCGTCATCCGCGCCGGTGAGTTGCTTGCCAGCGGGGAAATCGATGAGCTCGCGCCGGGTATTAACACCGATGACTGGTTCATGGACTACCGCAACGCGGATGGCTCCGTGGCGGAAATGTGTGGCAACGGCACCCGCGTCTTCGCGCATTGGGTCCGCTCCCGTGGGTTGGTGGACACCGATACTTTCACCGTCGGTACGCGTGCTGGGGCCAAGCAGGTCACCGTCCACTCCTTCAATGAGACCGCGGCAGAGGTCAGCGTGGAGATGGGGGCAGCACAGGTGCTCGGTGTCTCCACCGCCTCGATGGCAGGAGAGAGCTTCGCCGGGCTAGGAGTGGATGTGGGAAACCCCCATTTGGCGGCCGTTATCCCGGGGCTTAGCGCAGAGGCCTTGGCTGGCAAGCGCCTTGAGCAGCCTGTCTTTGACACTGATTTTTTCCCGGCAGGCGTCAACGTAGAGTTGGTGACACCTTTGCGCGATGGTGTGATTCACATGCGCGTCTTCGAGCGCGGCTCGGGTGAGACTCGCTCGTGCGGCACCGGAACGGTAGCGGCAGCGTGCGCCGCGCTTGCCGATGCCTCCCACACCACCGGCCGCGTCCGCGTCATCGTCCCCGGCGGCGAAGTTCAAGTAGAAATCACTGAGGAAGGATCTACACTGACGGGGCCTTCGCGCATCGTAGCAACAGGCGAAACCTCACTATAGGGCTTTTCGGGACGGCGTTTAGCGCCCGTCCCCCTTTTTGTAGTTGGTGCCCAAGGCCAAGGCAGCGCGGCGGGCGGCCAGCCAGGCTTCTTTGAGTTCGGCGGCCCGATCATCGGCCACCTTGAGCAAGGATTCGAGTTCGCTGGTGCCAGTATCTGGCGAATTAATCCGCGCATCGAGACGGCGCAAGAAACGCTGCGCACCATGCATTTCATAGTGGAACGCTTCGATAGTGGGGTTCGTGCAGTCGACGTCGGCAAGCGCCGGGCGGTGAAGCGTGCGGTCCGCTAGTGCTTCAGCATCGTCGCTCGTAGCAAACGTGGCGTAGTCCTCGAGGACCCCCGTAATGTCCTCCACCGTGAGCGCGATGGAAGCCCGCAGCGCCGCATGTTCCGAGGCATCGGGGCGGGCGCCGACAAAGAGCCATAGCGCCCCGCAGATAAAGATGGCGAGAATAACTCCCGGCAGCTTCAGCGTCACAATCAACACCGCCGCGGTAACCCCGGCAAGGAGCAGGGCAAAACCCTGACGCTGAGATGCGGAAAAACTCATGCTTACGACTCTACGGTATGCCTAGTGGCCGCCGCAGCCCCCAGAGCCACAGGCGCAGCCGCCGTCGCCGCCACAGCCGCCGGTGGGCAGCGCAATCGAGGCGGTCAGCATCGCCGTTCCCGCGAGAACGGAATCCTTCGGTGGCAACTCGCCAAAGCTCTCCGGCAGGCACAGATCGAAGGGGAAGGTGCCATCCATGACGAGGTGCATGAAGCGCTCACCGGTGAGCTGGTTGTGGCGCCACTCGGATTCCATGACCCGTGCGGAAAAAGTGCAGCCCGGGGTGGGGGATTCGGCGCCGGAACCGGCCGCAACAATTGCCGCGCCAGTGGATTCAAACGTGGCTGGGTAGGCACCCTTCTCGGCTTCGTAAGCTTCAGTGCTGCCGAAGACGGTGACGTCGAGGCCCATCGCGGTGAGCTCTACCTGTTGCCACTGCTGGGTGTCCTCATCTGCCAAGAGCGGGCCCTGCGCCAGGTTCGCCGTTGCTTGCGCGAGAAGGTTTCCGAAAGGATCGATGATGTCCAGGTAAGCCAAGACATCGTTGATCATAGAGACGTGAGCGAATCCTTGGGTGACGCCCTCGAAACCGATAAAGGTGGCGAAAGGTTCGACGGCAAGGATATTGAGTTGCGCCCCGGAAGGATCCGAGAACTGAATAAGTTGTCCCCCGCGAACCTCCCCGGTGACTGCCAGCTGGTTGGTGGAAATGGCTGCTTCGACGGCGTCCTGCCAGCGCTCGTAGTTGAGGCCAATGGCCTGCATCTCTGGGTGGGTGGTCTCTTTGACGGTCATGCGGCCCATTGTATCTGGCGCCGCGATGACTCAAAAATGTTGTCGGTGAGCCTTGCCGCCGGGGATCGGCACAAGGTCGTGTGCAACGGAGATTCCCTGTTGAGAGGCGTGACGTGCAAGAATAGAAAACATATGACAAAAGAAACCCATGATGATCTCCTCGCGAGGGCTTTTGGTGAGCCCGCGCCCAAACCGCAGGTGCCGTCCACCGGTGATTTCGACCTCGCGGAGCGCAACGCTTTCCGGCGAGTGAACCGTAAGACCACGATCCGCTCAGAAGACAGCACGGACATCTACGAGGTGGAGTACCGCAAGCTCCGCCTTGAGCAAGTGATCTTGGTGGGCGTGTGGACTGAAGGTACCGTGGCCGAGGTTGAGGCCACGATGGCGGAGCTTGTCGCGTTGACGGAGACCGCGGGTGCGGAGGTTATTGAAGCCCTGTACCAGAAGCGCGACAAGCCGGATCCTGGAACCTATATCGGTTCCGGCAAGGTGAAAGAGCTCAAGGATATCGTGACTGCCACCGGCGCGGATACCGTGGTGTGCGACGGCGAACTTACCCCGGGCCAGCTCACGGCATTAGAACGAGCGCTCAACACCAAGGTTATCGACCGCACCATGCTCATCTTGGACATCTTCGCGCAGCACGCCAAGTCCAAGGAAGGCAAAGTCCAAGTCTCGCTCGCACAGCTGGAGTATCTCTACACCCATACACGCGGTTGGGGCGGTAGCCTCTCGCGCCAGGCGGGTGGCCGAGCCGGATCCAACGGCGGTGTCGGCCTGCGCGGACCCGGTGAAACCAAGATTGAGACGGATCGTCGCCGCATCCGCACGCAGATGGCGCTCTTGCGCAAGGAACTTAAAGGGATGAAGACGGAACGCGAGATCAAGCGCTCGCGCCGCGCATCCTCAACGATTGCGCAGATCGCTATTGCTGGCTACACCAACGCCGGCAAGTCTTCGCTCATCAACGCGATGACGGGCGCTGGCGTGCTGGTGGAGGACGCGTTGTTCGCTACCTTGGATCCCACCACGCGCCGCGCCGAGCTTGGCGACGGCCGCCAGGTCGTCTTCACCGATACCGTCGGCTTTGTGCGCCACTTGCCGACGCAGCTGGTGGAAGCCTTCAAATCCACCTTGGAGGAAGTGCTCGCAGCGGATTTGATGCTCCACGTGGTGGACGGCTCTGATCCTTTCCCGCTCAAGCAGATTGAAGCGGTTAACAAGGTCATCTATGACATTGTGAAGGACACCGGTGAGGAAGCCCCGCCGGAGATTATCGTCATCAATAAGATTGACCAGGCTGACCCCCTGGTACTCGCGGAGTTGCGCCACGCCCTCGACCGCGACAATGTCGTCTATGTCTCCGCCAAGACGGGGGAGGGCATCGATGAGCTCACTGCGCGTGTGGAGCTGTTCCTCAATTCCCAGGACGAGCATGTGCAGTTGCTCGTTCCGTTTACCCGCGGGGACGTGGTCGATCGCATCCATACCCAGGGCACCGTGCGCAGCGAGGAGTACACGGGGGAGGGCACGCTTGTCGACGTTCGCCTGCCCGCCTCCATTGCCGCCGAACTCAGGGAATTTCGCGTGGCCGGTGAGGACGCTTAGGTTTCGGTGCTCCCGTGAGCCATAATTATGGTTCGTGAGTAATTTTGGTTGGGCCGTCCACGGGGACGGAAAAACGATTAAGCCGGGCGCGGTCGTCGCACCCGAAGAACGATTGAGCTGGGGCCGCACCATCGGCATCGGCATGCAGCACGTAGTGGCCATGTTCGGCGCGACACTGCTGGTGCCCACCCTGACCGGATTCCCGGTCAATACGACGCTGCTGTTTTCAGGCCTGGGAACAATCCTATTCCTCCTGATTACCCGCAACCGCCTGCCTTCCTACCTGGGCTCTTCTTTCGCGTTCATTGCGCCGCTGAGTGCCTCCCAGCAATACGGCATTGGCGCGCAGGCAGGTTCCGTCTTAGTGACTGGCCTGGTCTTGGTGGCGATTGGTTTCGCGGTGAAGGCAGCGGGCCGCAAGGTCCTTGACGCCGTCATGCCGCCGGCTGTGACCGGCGCCATCGTGGCACTGATTGGCCTCAACTTGGCGCCCAATGCTGCCACCAATTATTCGAGCCAGCCTCTGGTTGCCACGGTGACGCTGGCGGTCATCATCCTGGCCACCGTGGCTGGGCGGGGCATGGTGTCGCGCCTGTCCATTCTGATTGGTGTCGTTGTCGGCTGGGCTTTCGCGGCCGCCACGGGCAACCTCGGTGAGGGCGCGGTGGAGTCCATCCGCGAAGCAGCGTGGATTGGCTTCCCACAGTTCCATGCGCCGGAGTTCCATGTTTCCGCCATCGCGGCGGCGCTACCGGTGTTGGTTGTGCTCATTGCGGAGAATGTCGGCCACGTCAAGGCGGTCTCTGAGATGACCAAACGCGATCTCGATGATTTGGCCGGTGACGCTCTCATCGCCGATGGCCTGGCTACCTCCTTAGCCGGTGGTTTCGGCGGCTCCGGTACAACGACCTATGCGGAGAATATCGGCGTCATGGCCGCAACTCGCGTCTACTCGACGGCCGCCTACTGGGTAGCCGCTATCACCGCTATCGCGCTGGCTTTCATCCCGAAGTTCGGTGCGCTGATCTTCACCATCCCCACCGGTGTGCTGGGCGGTGCTTGCATCGTCCTCTACGGCCTCATCGGCATGCTCGGCGTGCGCATCTGGATGGACAATAAGGTCAACTTCAACAACCCGGTGAACCTCACCGCGGCGGCGGTGGCGCTCATCGCGGGCATTGGCAACCTCACGCTCGACGTCTTCGGCGTGACGCTTGAGGGCATTGCCTGGGGCTCGGTTGGCATCATCGTGCTCTACCCGGTGATGAAGAAGCTTTATGGCACCATCGGTGAGGGTCGCAGCGCGAAGTATTAGACACACCCGCGCCGCCTGATCGGAGTAAAGGCACCATCTGGAGGCTTTGATTTAGAAAACCCCAGGTGAATGTGTGCAGAAGTCTGCATAAGGTGCTTTTATTTCGGTCCCTTTACAGCTCTCCCCACGAACTCATCATCCAGCCAGACATCATCACTGTCGGAATGAGCCTGTGCGTAGTCCAGCAGCTCTCGTACCGTGTGTATGTATACCTCGTCGTCGGG
>NZ_CABTZR010000022.1 GCF_902489365.1 uncultured Corynebacterium sp.
CCTTCCGGCCCTGCCACTCATGGTCCACGCGGTGGCCAGCAATGATGGTGCGAGCAAACTCCGCGATCTGCTCCGGATCCGGCAACCGGCCTGCGCCTGTATCGGTACCGGTCAGGCGGCCGTGGGCGGGCTCCATGACAGTAACTCCGCGACGGCGCAGCGTAGCCACGTTGTCTTGGGTTGCCGGGTGAAGCCACATCTCCGTGTGCATCGCCGGGGCGATAATCACCGGACACGTCGCAACGAGGACAGACGCGCTGAGAAGATCGTCTGCGCGACCACCAGCCAAACGCGCGATCAGGTCCGCGGTTGCCGGGGCAATAACGATGGCATCCGCTTGCTGGCCTAGGGAGACGTGCTGGACCTCATCCACCGCATCAAAGACCGTGGTCGACACCGGATGCCCCGACAAGGCCTCAAAGGTCGCCGCCCCAACGAAATTCAGTGCGGCCTCTGTAGGAATCACGCGAACATCATCGCCATGCTCAGTGAAATCGCGGATAAGATGGCACGCCTTGTAGGCGGCAATTCCTCCTGCCACTCCGATGAGGATGCGCCGCCGGTGAGCTGACCCAACATCTGCGGACTCTGTGTTGTTCACCGCGTTACTCTCTCGAACTTCTTGGAAATGCTGTACGTCCTTCACGCGGACGATGTTACCCAAGACGCACTGAACCCACCCAGCGTCCTGGCAGACACGTGGGTGGGTTCAGTTCAGAATGTGCTTAGGCCGCTACCGGCACGGAAAGGCTTAGTTGCCTTCCTCGTGGTCCAGCAGGCCAGCTTCGATTTCGCGCAAAGCGATGGACAGCGGCTTCTCCCCCGGTTCCGGGGTCACCAGCGGTCCGACAAACTCGAAGACGCCTTCATCCTGTTCTTGGTAGTAGCTGTTGATCTGGCGTGCGCGCTTAGCGGCAAAGATCACCAGAGCGTACTTGGACGAGACCTTGCCCAGCAGCTCATCGATCGGCGGATCGGTAATGCCCGTCGGCGGATCGAATACTGGTTCCGGCTTAACGGCCTCAGAATTAGCAGGTGTGGTCACGTTGGTCACATGCACCTTTACTGTTGGTAGATGGTCAAAATCGTGGTCTATCCACGCAGGATAGCACTAATAGCAGCAACGGCCTCATCGAGTTCTTCATTGACAACGATGTGGTCGAACTCCTTTTGCGCGGCAAGCTCCGACTCAGCGGTCTGCAACCTGCGGTCGATGACATCCTGCGGTTCGGTCCCACGCCCTGTCAGGCGCTCGACCAAAACTTCCCAAGATGGTGGGGCCAGAAACACGGTTTCTGCCTCCGGCATCGCCGCCTTCACGTTGCGGGCGCCTGCAAGATCAACCTCTACCAACACCGGGCGTCCAGCCGTCATCGCTTCTTGGACCGGCTGAGCGGGCGTCCCGGAACGCTGCAAACCGCCGTGGATCTCTGCCCATTCGAGCATGTCACCGGCGTCGATATGCTGTTGAAAGGTCTCTGGGGAGACGAAGAAGTAGTCCACCCCATCAGTCTCTCCGGGACGGGGTTGGCGCGTCGTCATGGAGACGCTGAAGTAGAGGTTGTCGACATCGTCGCGCAGGCGCGAAACCACCGTGGATTTGCCCACAGCGGACGGCCCGGCCAGAACGACTAGGCGCCCGCGTGCAGTTTCGTCAGCCATTGCGCTAATTACTCGCCGTAGCCGAAACGCTCGAGCAGGGCGCGGCGCTGACGGTCACCCAGGCCACGCAGACGGCGGGTCTGAGCAATCTCCAGGTCCTCCATGATTTCCTTAGCCTTGACCTTGCCAACCTTCGGCAGGGCCTCGAGGAGAGCGGAGACCTTGGTCTTGCCGATGATCTCATCGGTCTCGGCCTTCTCCAGAACTTCCTGCAGGTTGGTCTCGCCGCGCTTCAGCGCAGCCTTGAGCTCAGCGCGAGCCTTGCGGGCCTCAGCGGCCTTTGCGAGAGCTTCTTTGCGCTGCTCATCTGTCAACTTGGGAAGGGCCACGGGTTTCCTCCGATTTCATTAGTACGAACATTGTCATCTGATGGCTAGCACCAGAATCTCGGCTCACGGTGGGAAGGTTTCCCCAGCGCGGGATAGCTTTTGCTACCTCCACGAACCGACTTCTGGCAATCCTAGCACTGGTCTGTACGCGATGACGTAACGCGGCCCCCTTCTTTTAAAGGTTCCCGCACGTCAACGCACATGCCTTAAACAAAATACCAGGTAAACGGCGCGCCCGTTAATCCAGCACGCCGCTACCTGGTCTGAGTATTAGTCCCGGAACTCCGCCGCCGTATCCACTACGGCTTTCCGCAGGTCAGAGACATTCGGCCCCTGCGAAAGAATGGCCCGGGAAACATTGGCAAAGCCGAGCTCGGGCGCCGCTGCGGTGAGTTCCCTTACATCGGAGGGCGTGGCGCCCTGGGCGCCCACACCCGGCAGCAGCACCGGACCGTTTAATTGGTCTAGTGCAGGCGGAGCCTCCAACGTCGCGCCAACGACAACACCAAGGGCACCCACGGTGGTGTCTGGCCCAACCGCGGACGCATTGCGCTGTGCAAGCTCATCGACGACACGCTGTGCCACGCTGCGGCCGTCGACGCTCAACGACTGCAACGCCACGGCCTCTGGGTTGGAGGTCGCCGCAAGGACAAAGACCCCGCGTCCAGTATCCTCCGCTAGGTCGAAGACTGGACTCAAAGCGCCCACACCAAGGTAGGGCGAGACCGTCACAGCATCAGAACGCAGCGGCGAGTCCTCCCCCAGCCAGGCTTGCGCGTAGCCCGCCATGGTGGAACCGATGTCTCCGCGCTTCGCGTCCGCTAGGCTCAGACAGCCCTGCTCGCGGAGCCCCGCGAGGGCCTCCTCAAGAACTGCGAAGCCGCGCGAACCGAAACGCTCAAAGAAGGCCACCTGTGGCTTCACCACTGCGGCGGTCTCAGCGAAGGCCTCTACACAGCGCAGGGTAAACGTGCGCAGACCCTCCACATCAACCGACAGGCCCCAGGCCTCCAGCAGATGCGGGTGGGGGTCGATGCCCACGCACAGGCGCCCGCGCTCCGCACCGGCTGCTACGAGGCGCTCACCGAAAGACGGCGTCTTCCTAGTTGGCTGGGTCATGCTCAAGCTCCTGCAGCGCGCGCACCTTGAGGTCCCCGCGACGCAGAGCCTCAATGCCCTGCACGGCGGCGGTCACGCCCTGGACGGTGGTCACCAACGGAATACCCACGGATACGGCAGCAGCGCGGATGTCATAGCCGTCGTGGCGGGCACCGGCGGAGCCTGCCGGGGTGTTAAGGATGAGATCTACCTTTCCAGCGAGAATCTGATCCACGATGGACTCCTCGCCCTCCGTGGCCTCCGAAACCTTCCGGGCGACCTCGCACTCGACGCCATTGCGGCGCAGCATCTGCGCGGTTCCAGCGGTAGCCACAATGGTGTAGCCCATGTAGGCCAGGCGCTGAATCGGGAAGATAAGCGTGCGCTTGTCGCGGTTGGCTACGGAGACAAACACGGTGCCTTCGGTGGGCAGCTCGCCGAAGGCGGCCATCTCACCCTTGGCATAGGCGGCGCCGAAGTTATCGGCCAGGCCCATCACCTCACCGGTGGACTTCATCTCCGGAGACAGCAAAGTATCCAGTAGCTGGCCATCGGGGCGACGGAAGCGGTTGAACGGCAGCACGGCCTCCTTGACCGCAATCGGGTGCTCCAGCGGCAAGGAGCCACCATCGTAAGTAGACGGGATGATGCCCTCCTCGCGCAGATCGGCGATGGAGGCACCCAGCATGACGCGCGCGGCGGCCTTGGCCAGCGGAACGCCGGTGGCCTTGGAGACGAAAGGCACGGTGCGGGAAGCACGCGGGTTGGCCTCGATGACGTAGAGGGTGTCATCCTTCAAGGCGTACTGAACATTCATCAGGCCCTTAACACCAATGCCATGCGCTAGACGACGCGTCGACTCCCGCACCTTCTCAATATCTTCTGGGCCCAACGTCATCGGCGGCAACGCACAGGAGGAGTCACCGGAGTGAATACCGGCCTCCTCGATGTGCTCCATCACGCCGCCGAGGTAGACTTCCTCGCCGTCGCACAGCGCGTCGACGTCAATCTCGATGGCGTTATCCAGGAAGCGGTCAACCAAGACCGGGTGGTCCGAGGTGATCTCGGTAGCGCGCTCGATGTAATCGCGCAGCGAATCTTCGTCGTAGACGATCTCCATGCCGCGGCCTCCCAGCACGTAGGACGGGCGGACAAGTACCGGGTAGCCGATCTTCGCGGCAACCTGGCGTGCCTCCTCGAAGGAGGTCGCGGTGCCAAAAGCCGGTGCGGGAAGCTCGGCTTCAGCAAGCACCTTGCCGAACTCTCCGCGGTCCTCCGCCAAGTCGATGGCGGCGGCAGAAGTACCCACGACCGGAACGCCGGCAGCGGTCAGGCGCTCAGCCAGGCCCAGCGGGGTTTGGCCGCCCAGCTGGACGATGACGCCGGCAACCTCACCGCACGCAGCCTCCGCGTGGTAGACCTCCATGACGTCCTCGAAAGTCAGCGGCTCGAAGTAGAGGCGGTCTGCAGTGTCATAGTCGGTAGACACGGTCTCCGGGTTGCAGTTGACCATGACCGTCTCGTAACCCTCGCGGGAGAGCTCTAGGGCGGCATGCACGCAGGAGTAGTCAAACTCAATGCCTTGACCGATACGGTTCGGACCAGAGCCCAGGATGATTACCTTGCCCTTGTTTTTCTCGGCGCTTGCGCGGACCTCGGACTCAGCGTTCGGATCCAGCTCATAAGTGCTGTAGTGGTACGGGGTCTGCGCCTCGAACTCTCCAGCGCATGTATCGACGGTCTTGTACACCGGGCGAATGCCCAGGGACCAGCGCAGGGAGCGCACGCCATCCTCGCCGGCGAACTCTGGGCGAAGAGCCGCGATTTGGGCGTCGGACAGGCCGAAGACCTTGGCGCGGCGCAGCAGCTCGGCGTCGAGCACCGGAGCGCCCACGAGCTCTTCACGGAACTGGACCAGTGCCTCCAGCTCAGCGAGGAACCACGGGTCCAAGTGGGAGTGCTCGTGCAGTTGCTCGATGGTGGCACCGAGGCGCAGGGCCAGCTCGACGTCGTACATGCGGCCCTCGGTCGGACGCTCCAGGTCCTTGAGAACGGCCTCGAGGTCCGTAGCGCGCTCCCCGGCGAAGTATTCATCCGGCTGGGTCCAGAAACCTGCGGGCTTGGATTCCAGGGAACGCATGACCTTATTCAGGCCGGAAATGTAGTTGCGGCCGATACCCATGGCCTCACCCACGGACTTCATGGTGGTGGTCAGGGTGTCGTCGGCGCCCGGGAACTTCTCAAAGGCAAAGCGCGGAGCCTTGACGATGACATAGTCCAGAGTCGGCTCAAAGGCCGCCGGGGTCACACCGGTGATGTCGTTGCGCACCTCATCCAGGGTGTAGCCAATGGCCAGCTTGGCGGCCAGCTTGGCAATCGGGAAACCGGTGGCCTTGGAGGCCAGCGCGGAGGAGCGGGATACGCGCGGGTTCATCTCAATGGTGATGATGCGGCCGTCATCCGGGTTCACGGCGAACTGGATGTTGCAGCCGCCGGTGTCGACGCCCACCTCGCGAATGATGGCGATACCCTGGTCGCGCATCTTCTGGTACTCGCGGTCCGTCAGTGTCAGGGCCGGGGCTACGGTGACGGAGTCACCGGTGTGGACGCCGAGGGCATCGACGTTCTCGATGGACGCGATGACCACAACGTTATCGTCGCCGTCACGCATGAGCTCTAGCTCGAACTCTTTCCAGCCCAGGATGGACTCCTCGATGAGGACGTTCGCTTCTGGGGACGCAGCCAGACCGCCGCCGGCAATGCGCTCAAGGTCCTCCTCGTTGAAGGCCAGGCCCGAACCGAGGCCGCCCATGGTAAACGACGGGCGAACGACAACCGGCAAGCCAAGCTCGGCGACGGTCTCGTGGACCTCCTCCATGGTGTGACAGACGCGGGAGCGCGCGGATTCGCCGCCGATGGAGGCGACAATATCCTTGAACTTCTGGCGGTCCTCGCCGCGCTCAATCGCATCGATATCGGCCCCGATGAGCTCGATATCGTACTTCTTTAGGATGCCCAGGCGGTCCAACTGTACCGCGGCGTTCAGAGCGGTCTGGCCGCCGAGGGTGGCCAGCACGGCGTCGATGGGGTTGCCCTCTTCCTTTTCCTTCTGGAAGATCTTCTCGATGAACTCGGGCTCGATGGGCTCTACGTAGGTGTGGTCGGCGAATTCCGGGTCCGTCATGATCGTTGCCGGATTGGAGTTGACCAGCGTGACGCGCAGGCCTTCCTCCTTGAGCACGCGGCAGGCCTGGGTGCCGGAGTAGTCGAACTCGCAGGCCTGGCCAATAACAATCGGACCGGAGCCGATAACCAGGACGTGATTGATGTCGTTGCGCTTTGGCATGTGTTTCTTCTTCCTTTTCCTGGTTGCGTTCTACTTGTTCGGGGACTTTTCAGTCATGAGCTCGATGAACTGGTCAAAGAGCGGGTTAGCATCGTGCGGGCCAGCCGCGGACTCTGGGTGGTACTGCACGGAGTAAGCCATGCCATCCTTGAGCGCAACACCTTCGATGGTGTTGTCGTTGAGGCAGGTGTGAGACACCACTGCCGGGCCGAAGTCGGTATCGAATTCCTCACCGGCCGGGTCTTCCTTGCCTGACGGGCTGGCCAGGGCGAAGCCGTGGTTCTGAGAGGTGATGTCGATCTTTCCGGTGAGCTGATTGCGCACCGGCACGTTGATGCCGCGGTGGCCGAACTTCAGCTTGTAGGTATCCATGCCCAGCGCACGGCCGAGGATCTGGTTGCCGAAGCAGATGCCGAAGAACGGGTACTTGGCGGCGAGGATGTCGCGGACGATGCCAACCATGGTGTCCGCAGTAGCCGGGTCGCCCGGACCGTTGGAGACAAACACACCGTCCGGCTTGTACTGCTTGATCTCCTCGAACGGGGTGTTGGCGGGAACCACGATGGTTTCGATGCCGCGCTCGGCAAAGTTCTTCGGTGTGGCGGTCTTGACTCCCATGTCGTAGGCCACGACGGTGAAGCGCTTCTCCCCTACGGCCGGGAAGGTATAAACCTCATCAGTCGAGACCTCTGCCGACAGGTCGAGTCCGGCCATGGAGGGCTGGTTCTTCACCTCAGCGATGAGCTCCTCGACGTCCCGCTCAGCATCGGCACCGGAGAAGATACCGGCCTTGATGGAGCCATGGTTGCGCAGGTGGCGCACCAGGGTGCGGGTATCGATGCCGCTGATACCAATGATGCCCTGCTTTTCCATCTCCTCCGGCAGTGAGCGCTCGGCGCGCCAGTTGGAGACGCGGCGAGCAAGGTCGCGGATGACCAGACCGGCGACCCAAATCTTGTCGCCGTGGGACTCATTGTCCTCATCATTCCAGCCTGTATTACCAATCTGCGGCGCGGAGGCTACGACGATCTGGCGGTGGTACGACGGATCCGTCATGGTCTCCTGGTAGCCCGTCATGGCGGTGGTGAAGACGGCCTCGCCCAGGGTCGTACCCGTGGCGCCAAAGCCAAAGCCACGGAAGGTGCGGCCATCAGCGAGGACCAGGATGGCGGGGGTGGTGGTAGTGGAAGTCACTGTGTGTTGAACCTTTCAGTGAATTTTCTCGGTGAAGGGTGATTGTGTTGGGGACGTGCGTTGGTATGCGTTGGCCACTTAAGTGTTGAGCAACTCTGATTGTCGATTATCCCGATTACTCGGCCGCCTCGCTGGCGCTTTCAGCCGCTAGGTCGTAGGTCACCGCACCGCGCAGGATGGTGTAGGCCACGCGTGCGCCGAATTCCTCCCCCTCGTACGGGTTGTTCTCCGACTTCGAGGCCAGGCGCGTGGAATCGGATACCCACTGGTGTTCCGGATCAACGATGGTGAGGTTGGCAGGCTCTCCCACGGCAATCGGGCGGCCATGGCCGGGCAGACGGGTGATCTCTGCCGGGCGTTCCGACATGACGCGGGCAACGAAGCGCCAGTCGGCCAGACCGGTGGCGACGAAAAGCTTGGCGATAACCGCCAGGGAGGACTCCAGGCCCAGCATGCCCGGCTTGGCGTGTTCGAATTCGACGCACTTGTCTTCGCTGCCGTGCGGAGCGTGGTCGGTCGCCACGACGTCGATAAGCCCGTCGAGCAACGCCTGGCGCAGGGCCAGGGTGTCAGATTCCTCGCGCAACGGTGGGTTGACGCGGTAGACGCCGTCGTAGGTCACCAGCTTGTCATCGGTCAGCAGCAGGTGGTGCGGGGTCACCTCGGCGGTCAGCGGAATGCCCTGTTCCTTGGCCCACTTGAGCAGCTCCACTGTGCCCTTCGTCGAAGCGTGGCAGATGTGCATGCGGTTGCCGTAGTCACGCGCGAGTAGTGCGTCGCGGGCGACGATGGACTCCTCGGCCACGCGGGGCCAGCCGCGCAGGCCCAGGCGGGCCGCAACCTCGCCCTCGTGGGCGCTAGCGCCTTCAGTCATGCGGTGGTCCTCTGCGTGCTGGGCTAGCAGGACGTCAAGCCCCTTGGCGTACTCCAAGGCACGGCGCATGAGCTGCGGGTCCTGGACGCACTTGCCGTCGTCGGAGAACATGCGCACCTTGGCATCCGAGCGGGCCATCATGCCGAACTCGGTCAGGGTCTTGCCCTCGAGGCCCTTCGTGATGGAGCCGACGGGGTGAACATCGCACAGGCCGCGTGCCTGGCCCTTGGCCCAGACGGACTCGGCGATGATCGGCTGGTCCGTCACCGGTGAGGTGTTAGCCATGGTGAACACGGCGGTAAAGCCGCCCTTGGCGGCAGCCCGCGAGCCGGTTTCGATGGTCTCGGTGTCCTCGCGGCCCGGCTCACGCAGGTGAACGTGCATGTCCACCAGCCCTGGCAGCAGCACGTTGCCGTCGCCATCAATGGTGCGGTCCACCTCAACTGCCGGGGTCACGCCCCCGGCGTCCCTGGCGCCCCCGGCGTCCCCGGCAGCACCGATGGCCTCGATGACGCCATCCTTGATCAGGATGCTGGTGGGTTCGCCCTCGCCATAGGGGCGAACGTTGGTGATGAGCAGAGTGCCGGCCGCGGGAGCAGAGAGCACGCCGGTGTCTGGATAATTAGTCATGGATTCTTCAGCTCTCCTCGTTGGTGTGTGAGACATCTCGTTTTAGATACCGGCGTTCTCGCCGTTGGTGAGCAGCGTAAAGAGGGTGGCCATGCGCACATGGACACCGTTGTTGACCTGCTGGAGCACCGCGGTGTTGTCATAGTCGGCCACGGCGTAGTTGATCTCCATGCCGCGGACCATGGGGCCTGGGTGCATGATGATGGCGTCCTTCTTCATGGCCGCGGCGCGGTCCTTGGACAGCCCGTAGAGAGTGGCATATTCGCGGTGCGATGGGAAGAAACCGCCGTTCATGCGCTCTGCTTGCACGCGGAGCATCATGACTACGTCTGCCTTATCCACCTCGGCGTCGAAATCGTGGGAGACGCGCACGGGCCAGGTGTCCACCCCGAAGGGCAACAGCGTCGGCGGGGCGACGAGCGTGACTTCAGCGCCCAGCGTGGAGAGCAGGTCGACGTTCGAACGCACCACGCGGGAGTGCAAGCAGTCACCGACGATGGCCACGTTAAGACCCTCAAAACCGGTGCCCGCTGCCGAGCGATCCGTGCCCAGGTGCAGGCGCTGGCGCATCGTGACGGCGTCGAGAAGCGCCTGCGTGGGGTGCTGGTGAGAACCATCGCCGGCGTTAATCACGCTCGGGCCCTGGCCGCCGGGCGCTACCCAGCTGGCTAGCTGCTGTGCCGCACCGGAGGAAGGATGGCGCATGATGATGGCGTCCGCCCCGATGGACGCCAGGGTCAGGCCCGTGTCCTTGAGGGACTCACCTTTCTTGACCGAGGACGTCGAGGCGGAGAGGTTAATGACATCCGCCGACATCCACTTGCCCGCCGTTTCGAAAGAGGAACGAGTGCGGGTGGAATTCTCGTAGAACAAGGTGAAAACGGTGCGCCCGCGCAGCGTGGGCAACTTCTTGACCTCGCGGCCTTCCAGGGCCTCCCGGAAGCGGTCGGCCTCATCCATCAGACCGAGAATCTCCTCGGCGCTGTGGTCGGCGATGTTAATGAGGTGCTTCATTTATGCCTCCTTGCCGGGCTGTGCAGTGAAGCGGGTGAGAACGACGGCATCGCGCCCATCAATGTCGGCGTTGTATACGGTGACATCCTCGTCGCGTGCAGTAGGAATGTTCTTGCCCACATAGTCAGCACGGATGGGGACTTGGCGGTGTCCGCGGTCCACGAGGACGGCGAGCTGGATGATGTCGGGACGGCCGATGTCCGCGAGGGCATCAAGTGCGGCGCGGATGGTGCGGCCGGAGTAGAGGACATCGTCGACAAGAATGACGGTGGCGCCATCGATGCCGCCGTCAGGCACCGTCGTGGGCTGCAAGGCACGGTGCGGGCGGGCATATAAATCGTCTCGGTACAAGGTGATGTCGAGGGAACCCCAGGGAATCTCCACCCCAGAGAATTCCTCAATCTTTTCGGCAAGGCGCTGCGCCAAAGGCACGCCACCAGAGGGAATGCCTAAGAGCAGGACCCGAGAAGAATCACTCGAATCTAGCGCCGTTTTCTCAATGATCTGGTGCGCGATGCGTGCGACAGTACGCGCGACGTCTTTCGAGCTCAGCAGCTCGTTAGACTCCGCGTGGGTGCCGGATTCACTCATCGTGACCTCCTTCCCCGCCTCACGGTGCGGTCTTTAAAGGATGTCGGACAATGGTTCAATGGACTTGTCTATGCTTGAAAGCCAGCACTAACCATAGCACTCTTCACGCGTGCTTGGTACGCCCTCGCACCCCCGAATCTCCTGAGGTAGGTCTATAGACAGTGAGTTTCACTACCCAGCACCTTGTCCCAGCGCCGCGCGAAGACGTATGGCAGTGGCACACCCGCCAGGGGGCGTTTGCTCGCCTCACCGCACCTTTCGGTTTCATGACCCCGCTCCAACAGGCCGAGTCCTTGGCCGATGGAACCTCAGTATTGGGCTTTCCCGGCGGCCTGAAATGGGTTGCCCGCCACGACCTCAGCCGCTACCAACCGCGGCGCTCCTTCGCGGATGTCTGTATCAACGCCCCCTTCCGCTCCCTGGCGAATTGGCGCCACGAGCACTTCTTTGAGGATCACCCGGAGGGCACACTCATCACGGACAAGGTGGAAACCCGCATTCCTGCCGGAGCCCTGGAATCGATCTTTGCTTACCGCCAGCAGCAGCTCATCGAAGACTTTCGCTTTGCTCACAGGCTCGGCGCGCTCAACGCCGAGCCCCGCACGGTAGCGGTAACCGGAACGCACGGGACGGTGGGCGCGGCTGTGGCTGCGCAACTGGGCACCCTGGGCCACACCGTCATTCCTTTGGTGCGCTCCAACCCCGGGCCTGGCGAGCGCCTCTGGCGCCCCCAGCTGCCAGCGAAGGACCTGCTGGAAGGCGTTGACGTTCTCATCCACTTGGCCGGCGAACCTATCTTCGGGCGCTTTAATTCCGCGCACAAAGAGGCCATTCGGGATTCCCGCGTCGAGCCTACCCGCCTACTCGCCCAGATGGCTGCTGAGACCCCGTCCCTAACCACCCTGGTGTGCGCCTCCGCCATTGGAATCTATGGCCCGGACAGGGGTGAAACGGAACTGACCGAGGAATCGGAGCGCGGCGAGGGTTTTCTCGCCGACGTCGTCGCCGACTGGGAGGCGGCGTGCGGGCCGGCGCGCGAGGCTGGAAAGCGCGTGGTTAACCTGCGCACCGGTATTGTGCAATCAGCCAATGCGGGGATCCTGCCGCTGCTACGCGGGCTGTTTTCCACAGGTCTTGGCGGCGCCTTCGGCAAAGGCACCATGTGGAATAGCTGGATTGCGCAAGATGATCTTTCTGACATGTTCATCCGCGCCGCACTCGACCCAGCCTGGCACGGCGTCATCAACGCGGTCTCCCCCACTCCGGTGCTCAACCGCGATTATGTTGATGCCCTTGGCTCCTTGCTTCACCGCCCCACCATCATTCCGATTCCCAGCGTCGGTCCGGCTCTGCTGCTGGGCAAGGAAGGTGCGCGTGAGCTTGCACTGGCTAACCAAAAAGTTCTGCCCACGCGGGCAGAAGCGCTCGGCCATACTTTCCGCTATCCCGAGATCGCTCCAGCGCTTGCCCACGAGCTGGGCGGAGAAAAGCTCTTCGAGGCCCCCACCTCCGCACCCAAGGAAGACGGCTCCGGTAGTGTCGGGGCCGGAAAAGATTAAGAAGAATGTAGCGAAGTGAGTAGAAGAATTGACTGACACCACTAATCACGACGAAGCGCAGCAGCGCCAGCTGCAGCCCGATACTCCGATTGAGGAGGTCACACTCGAACGCATTGCGGAGATCTTTAAGTCAGAGGGCTTGGAATACCGCATCGAAGAGCAAAAGACGCAGGACGGCCAGACGGTCAACCTTTTGCGCACCGGCTTCTCCAACGCCGCCATCGCCTTCCAGCTGGTTGGCTCCTCCCTCATCGTCGATTCCGTGTGGCGCGGTTCCGTGCCCGCCTCCGAGGGCCCCGCGCTCCTCATGCACATCAACGCCTGGAACCAGGATCACTTCACGCCGACGTTCCGCTTCTTTGAGGCTCCGGACAACGCCTTGGCGGTCTCCGGTGCGCGCGATCTCGACCTGACCCACGGCGCTTCCCGCAACCAGTTAGGCGCATTCGTCATGTCCACCCTGGATGCCGTGTTGCAGTCCTTCGAGTGGATTGAACAGCAGTACCCGCAGCTCGTCACCTGGAAGGAGCACAACCATGACTAATCCTGCGACTACCCCCGCCGAGGATCCGCACGCACTGCCGGAGGTCACCCTCGACCGCATTATCGAGGCAATGAAAACCTTCGACATCGAACTCGAGCCGGTCACCGGCCGCGACGACGCCGCTACCGCCAACCTCAACGGCCTGCCGTGCATGTTCGCTGTGCTGGAAAGCGTCGCCATCGTACGCTGCGATGTGCCAACGGACGTCACCTACGCCAAAGCCGACGCCGGCCTTTTCCTCGCGGCTAACCAGATCAACTCCGTCGCTATGGGGGCCCGCGCCGTCATTGCTGACTTCGACGGCATGCTGCTCGTGCGCACCGAAGCCGATATTCCGTGCGCGGCCGGCATGACCGACGAACAACTCGCGGCCGCGCTGCGCGCCTCCGTGGATGGTGTCATCAACGCCCAGAACGCCATGGTCGCCGCCGCCGAGGAGATGGCCAAGCTCGGTTCCGAATCTGCCGCACAGGCGGGCGAGGGAACCGAGGGCGCCCAGGGTGAGCAGCAGTGACCGAGCTCCACGTGGTTGAGCCGGTCACCATCGACCGGCTGGCGCAGTTGTGCGAGCTTATCGACGCCGACTACGCGCTCATCGAAGCTGCCCCCGAGGAAGGCGACGCTCGTGGTGTCGGCGGCGACAACGCCCCCGTGCGCCGCGTCCTGCAGACCGGCGTGCCGCACATCGCGGTGCACTGTGACCTCAACGCGGAGGGCGACGTATTGAGCGCCTTCGCTGCCTGGGAAGGCACGCTTCCGGCGCACCTCGAACAAGACGTTGCTGCTGCCGTGGCGGAGCTGAACTGGGCCAGCGTGGCGCCCACCCTGAACTTCCTCGTCGAAGAGGACGCGAAGGGCAATGCGGAGATCCACCTAGGTGCCAACCGCGCCATGGCCGTGGGCGAAGGTTTGTCCTTGGCCCAGCTGGGGCATTTCCTGCTGAGCTCCCTCGCCAGCTTCGCGGAGATTTTCGACGTCGTGGCGCAGCGTTTTCCGCAGGCAGTCACCTGGAACGAGGAGGAGTAGGAATGAGCCACAACGCTAGTGAAGGCACCGATCCTTTCGACATCCTGTCCGGGTCACCGCTGCCCGCCGTCAACCGGGACAGCGTACTGAGCGTGCTCAACGGTACGGAACTAGATATGGCGGCCACCGCGCACCCAGAGGACCCCACTGCTGCGGTTGCCCGCCTCAATGACCTTGATTGGGTTATTACCGTCGACGATGGCCTCGTGCGTATGGAATGCGTGCTGCCGACGCAGCTCGACGCGGGCATGCTCCCGGTCTTCCACGTCTTGTGCAACGAGTTCAATTCCAGCGCCTTCGATGGGCGCGCGCTCGTTGGCCTCGTTGAGGATGAGGTGGAGCTGCGTGGTGATGCCTGCTTCGTCACTACGGCGGGTCTGAACGAAGACCAGCTCTTTCACGCCCTCAATCTGGGAATTATCAATGCCCAGGAAGCGCTGTTGTCTGTCCTCGATAGTTTCAACGCCGCCGCCCGAGAACTAGCCGGCGACAACAATGATGGAGCTACCGACTAACGTCTAGTCGGCGTCCTCTATGCGCTGGCGCTCCACGTCCGGGTCAAAGTCGGGCGCTGGCCACTCGAGGTCCAGGTGGCGCAGGAGATCCACGATGAGGAACTTCAGCGCCATGCGGGCATACTTCTTGTTATCGGTAGGAATGACGTACCAGGGAGCATAGTTTTCATCCGTACGCTGGATAGCGTCCTGATAGGCCGCCATGTACTCATCCCAGTAGGCGCGCTCCTCCACATCGGCGGGGTCATACTTCCAAAACTTGTCCTCGCGCTCCGTGCGCTCCAGCAGATTTTCCTTCTGAGCATCCTTGGACAGGTGTAGGAAGATCTTGATGACCTTGACACCTTTCGCCGTCAGGTCGAGCTCATAGTCCCGGATAGCCTCGATGCGGCGGTCCACTTCTTCTTCATCGACCCACTCGTGCACGCGCTGGATGAGAACGTCCTCGTAGTGGGAGCGGTCAAAGGCCACAATCTGTCCCGGCTGGGGGTCGTGCTTGCGGATGCGCCACAAGAAGTCATGTTCCAGCTCTTCCTCGGTGGGCTTTCCGAAACCAACCGTGGTCGTTCCCTGCGGGTCGAAGGTGCTCAGCACATGGCGAATAGCGCCGCCCTTGCCCGAGGTATCCATTCCCTGCAACACGATGAGCACCGCCGGGGCATCCTCGCCATAGCTGCGGCCATTGGCAAAGAGCCGCTCCTGCAGTTCATAGAGCTCGTCATCATACTTGGTGAAGCGGGAGTCGAGCTCGTCTTTGTCACCGTCGAAACCGGGGGTTGCGGAGGCATCGACCGAGTCGATCTGAAAAGTCTTGCCTGCGCGCAGGGAGAGCGCGTCTTCTATCTTGAATTTCGCCATGGGTCCACCTTACCCAGGCATTCTTCTAAGCGCCCAGCGTGAAAAGACCACGCAATAGAGCACTCAGCGCTCCCAGGCTAGCCAGCGCCAGCGACAGTGTGTGGGCTGTCTCCCGCGAAACGTGCCAGGCGATCTTCTTGCCTAGGAGGATGCCAACGCACATGCCGACTATCCCGCAAGGCCACACCAGCCAATGCAGGCCCTCGAAGCCGCCGGAGCCCAAGAAGTACTTTGTCAGGACCGAAGCCAATCCGCCGATGACGAAGCAGGGTTGCAGGGTCGGCGCGAGGATCGCCTTAGGCCACCGCGCAGCCTGGGCATACACCGTGATAACGGGGCCGGCGACGCCGGCCAGGGTATTGGTAAAACCACCCAAGATACCCGCGGAGATGGCCGGGCCCGTGCCCCGCATCTCCGGGACGAATCTGCGGCCGAAGACCACCACACCCAGCGCGATCAACAAGGCGGCGCCCACGAGCACCAACAACGCCGAGGTATCAATGCGCGCGATAAGCAGCGCCGCAGGGATTGAGCCGAGAACCATGAAGGGGCCGATGCGCAGCCACTTATCCCAAGCCACATTCTCGCGCATCGAATACGTGGTAAGGATGGCGTTAATGCAGGCCAAAACGTTGATGACCATGATGCCTTCCACGGGGCCGAGGAGGAGCGTCAAGATAGGCCCGCCAATGAGGCCTAACCCCATGCCGGAAACTCGCTGCAGGCAGGAGCCGACTATGACGGTAACGAGGACGACGAAAGGTATTGCCAGTACAGACATGTCTCCTTAGCCTCGGTAGCGTTCCATCACAGCAGCCGCAACGTGCTCTGGGAACATGCCCGTGACATCGCCGCCGTACTGTGCCACCTGCTTGCACAGGGAGGAGGAGATATAGCCGTATTTTTCATCAGTGAGCAAGAAGACCGTATCGATCCCGGAAAGGCGCCGGTTCATCTGTGCCATCGGCAGCTCATACTCATAGTCCAAGGAGGAGCGCAAGCCCTTGACAATGGTGTCTATGCCATGGGCACTGGTGTAATCCACGAGCAGGCCGCCCCACCAGTCCACCTGGATCTCTGGCGCGACGGTACGGCGGATGAGATCGACGCGCTCCTCCACGCTAAACAGCCCGGACGGCTTGTCAGGATTTCCCGTCACCAACACGGTGACCTTGTCAAACAATTCGCTGGCGCGGTTAAATACGTCAACGTGGCCCAGCGTGATGGGGTCAAAAGATCCCGGGCAGACGGCGTGGGTGGGCATGGCTAATCCTCCTTGGTTTCGTTCATGGCGGTGTCTTCTCTACCCGCGTCTTCGCTGTAATCGCTGTCCTCAGCGCGGTGGTAAATCGCCATATCAAAACGTGCGATGCCAAAAGTCCGCTTTTTGAGCTTCTGACCGGTGGGCTCGAAACCTTCCGGCCACTGCGTCTGCGGGGAATCCACATGGCGTTCGATGACGACGATGGCGGCATCATCCAACACCGGTTCGATCGCGGCCAACAGCCCATCCACATCATCGAACTCATAGGGAGGATCCGCGAGCACCATGTCGAAATACCCGCGCGGGGCGGTGGCGAGGTAGGACGAGGCCTTCATCTCGCGTACCTCGACGCGCGGGTGCTTCACCACCCCAATGTTGTGGCGGATGATCTTCACCGCCGCAGCATTGTTTTCCACCAAAACCACTTCCTCAGCGCCACGGCTGGCTGCCTCCAGACCTAAGGCACCGGACCCAGCAAAAAGGTCCAGCACGCGGGAGTCGATGAAGCCCCAACGCACGTTCAACGATGAGAAAAGGCCCTCACGGGCACGGTCAGAGGTAGGTCTAGTCCCGGCTTCCGGCACCTTGATGGTGCGCCCCCGGGCCTCCCCAGCGATGATTCTGGTCATGGTCTCTACCCTATCTCCCCTCAGCTGTGCGCGGTGACTGACCTAGTTCTTCTCCAAAAACTCCTGCTCATCCGCACTCAAATTGTGTGTCAACTCCACCGCTAACGTGGGATTGCGCTTTACCAATGCGGCAGCATCGGCATGCGTGCGCTCGACGATGTCTCGGTCATGACTGAGATCGAGTAGTTTCAGCGTGCGCTTGGTGCCAGATTGCAACGTTCCTAAGATGTCCCCTTCGTGGCGCTGCCGAAGATCCAACTCCGCCAAGTCAAAACCTGATGGAGTGTCAGCAATCGCCTGGATGCGCCGGTAGGACTTGCTGTCGGGCTCGGCGGTGGTATGCAGCAAGCACACGGAGTCGTTGCCACCGCGCCCCACGCGCCCACGCAACTGGTGCAACTGCGAGACGCCAAAATTCTCCGATTCGCGGATAAGCATGACGGTGGCGTTGGGCACGTCGACGCCGACCTCGATGACGGTGGTCGCCACGAGGACGTCGATTTCCCCGCGCGCGAACCGCTCCATGACCTCATCCTTATCAGGCATTTTGCCGTGGAGCATCTCCACCCGCAGACCCCGCAGCGGCAGGTTTCGCAGCTGTACGGACATTGATTCCACGCCGCCCTCGCCTTCAATCCGCGGGCAGACGATATAGGCCTGGTGCCCCTTTTCTACCTCTTCGCGGATTCTCTCGATGGCGCGGCGTACCCATTCCGGTTTCCATTCGGGCACCACCGCGGACAAGATAGGCTTTCGCCCGCCAGGCAGCTCCTTGAGCGTGGACACGGCCAGATCTCCGAAGACGGTCATGGCAATCGTGCGCGGGATTGGTGTCGCCGTCATGACCAGCAGGTGCGGGCTGGTACCCTCCCGGGTTTTGGTGCGCAGGCTATCGCGCTGTTCCACGCCGAAACGGTGCTGCTCGTCCACGATGACGAGACCTAAGTCGAAGAACTCCACCGTGTCTTGGATGATGGCATGCGTTCCGATGACGATATCGGCCTCACCGGAGACAATCTCCAGGAGCGCTTGCCGCTTCTCCGCTGTCTTCATCGAGCCGGTCAGCACGGTGACGGTGACCCCGTCGGGAACGCTGGCGCTAATCGACGCCCCATGCTGTGCCGCCAGCACCTCCGTCGGCGCGAGAAGCGCAGCCTGCTTGCCGGCATCGACCGCCTGCAGCATGGCGCACGTGGCCACCAGGGTCTTACCCGAGCCCACCTCGCCCTGCAGTAGACGCATCATGGGCGCGGTGCCACACAGGTCCGCGTCGATCTCCGCGATGACTCGGCGCTGGCCCGCAGTCAGCTCGAAGGGCAACTCGCTGAGCAGTTCGTCGCGGTAGCCATCCAAAATCGCTGGCATCGGGGTTGCCGTGCGTGCCTTGACATCGCGCTGACGCAGGGCCATGACCAGCCCAATCGACAGCGCCTCATTGTATTTCAGGCGTTGGATGGCGCGTTCGGGCCCGTGCTCACCCGGTTCGTGGATCTCGCGGACGGCTTGGTCCAGTGTCACCATCATGCGGTAATCCAGCGGCTCCGGAATCGGTGGCGTGTGCTGAAGCACCTTGTGGATAGCGCCCATGACGTACCACGATGTCACCTTCCCGCTAGCCGGGTAGACGGGGATCCATTCGCGCTGCAGGAACGTTTCCAATGAACCGAATTGGGAAAGCTTCTTCAGCGAGCCCGTCCCCTGCCCTGACGTGCTATCCAGCAAGGATTCCTGATAACGGCCGGGATCGAGGATGAGGAAGTCTGGGTGCTGCAGGCTGGGGTATCCCCGAAAGTACTTCAGCTTGCCAGACAGCATGACGCGCATGCCGCGCCCCAGCACGCGCTGCACGTAGTGCGCGTTAAAGAAAGAGGCCTGGACTCCACTATCCATGTAGAGGATAAAGACCATGGCTTTGGAGGTGTGCTTGACGCGGACATCCTCAATAACACCGGTGATGGTGACGTGATCACCGTCCTCGGCACCGCCGAGGCCGACGTCCTTGTTGTGGCGGATGTAGTCGCGTGGGTAGTGGCTGAGCAGCTCGCCGCACGTGGTGTACCCGAAGGCACGCTTGAATGCCGAGGCATCCTTCTTTGCCAGAATCTCCGTCAGCGCACGGTCATCCTGCCACCCCAGCATGGCTTACTCCACCCCGATCTCGGTACGCAGCCCGGCTACTCGCAGCACCACCACGTCGACGCCAAGGAGCTGCGCCAGCTCTTCCTCATCGATCTCGAGTCCGGTGAGCACGGTGATCTGCTCCCCGCCGTAAGCCAATTGGCTGCGGCACGACGCCACAATCCCGTCGAGGGATTCTGTATCCGGATGCACCACCCGCATCGAGCGTGCGGCATCCGCCATGGCGGCCACTGCCTCGGCGGTGTGGGCGGAACCCGGTGAGTAGACCGACAGCGCGGCGAGCCCGGACACGAGGGAATCAGTCGGGATAAGCGTGGCTGTACCGGGCGCTCCGCCGTAACCGTTGGGCAAGAAGAGATCACCCGCCTTCGCGGCGCAAGGGCCGTCGCCGGGCTTGACGGTATCCGCCCCGGCCTTTTCAAAAAGCTCCCGCGCGGCCCCTTCGGGGACTGCGGCGAAGATGCGCCGCCCGGCACGGTCGGCAGACTGCATTTCGCCGGCCGCTGGATCGCCGACGGAGGGAAGCACCTCGAGGCGAAGGCTACTGACTTTTCCGAGGCCATAGGCTTGCTCTATGACCGCACCGGCTTGAACGCTATGAATATGCACGCTCGCCGAATCCTCCGTGGCTCGCGCGATGACGAGGCTATTGCCCAGCGGGTTAAGTGCCTCCTCGATCTGGGCGAGGTCTCCCTCGAAGAAGAAGATGACTTCAATCTCCGCGCCCGACCCAGTCTGTGGCGCGGCACATTTCTCTCCGTGAGACGGCACCGATTCGGTCGGCGTGAGCTCTGCCCCTTCAGGTTCTATAGCCACAGGTTGGGGCGCGGTCTCTTCACCGGTGAGCTGGGCCAGCAAGCATTCCAACAAGATGACGAAGCCGGCTCCGCCGGCGTCTACGACACCGGCCTCGCGCAGCGCCGGCAGCTGGGAAGGGGTCTCCGCTAGGGCTTGCCGGGCGGCGTTAACCGCCGCGACCAAGATTCCGTGCAGCTGCGCGCCGGACTGCTCGGCGGCCTTGCTGGCAGCGGCGGCCGAGGCACGCAGCACAGTGATGATGGTGCCTTCCACTGGGGAGGCCAGAGCACGGTCGACCAGCGTGACGGCCAGCGAGAGGGCATCCGCCAAGACCGAACCATCCACGTGCGAATCCGTCGTGGCGTCAGCCACCCCGCGCAATACCTGGGACAACACCATCCCGGAGTTGCCACGAGCTCCGCGTACCGAACCGATGGCCAGGGCTTCAGCCACGTCCATCTCGCCTTTATTGGCCTCCGCCAGAGCAGATTCCATGGTGTGCGCCATGTTGGAACCCGTGTCAGAATCGGGCACCGGGAACACGTTAAGAGCGTTAATCTCGGCGCGGCGGCGCTGTAGCTCCTTAACGGTTCGCGCGGCCCACTCGTGCAGGCCACGGGCATCCAACTCGGCGGGATAAGACATGGTGGCTAGTCTACAAGCGCCAGTCCACTGCCGAGACGCCACGGGCCCCTAAGGCCGCATTTGCCCGCGAAAAAGGACGCGATCCAAAGAAGCCGCGTCGTGCTGACAGGGGTGAAGGATGCGGGGAGGTGATGCACTCCGTACCCGGCAGGAAGGCCTGGCAGGTTTGGGCATCGCGCCCCCACAAGATGGCCACAATATCGCGCCCCGCCAACGCTCTAATGGCGGCCTCCGTAATCGCTTCCCAGCCGAGCCTGCGGTGCGAGCCGGCCTGGCCCGGGGCCACGGTAAGCACCCTGTTCAGCAGCAGCACACCCTGGTCAAACCACGCCCGCAGGTCCCCATCCGCGCGACCGGTGATCCCGAGGTCGTCGTGAAGCTCGGCGTAAATATTCTGCAACGAGCGGGGAGCCGGCACCCCGGGGCGCGTAGAAAAGGATAAGCCCATGGCATGGCCCGGGGTGGGATAGGGATCCTGGCCCACGATGAGGACGCGTACGTCGTCGAGGGGCATCGACAAGGCAGCGAATACGTCCTCGGCCGGGGGCAGGAAGTCTTGGCCGATCTGCTGCTCAAGGCGCGGCAGATTCTCCTCCAGCGCTTGCCGGATGTGAGGCATCCACGAATAGTGGATGCGGGAGGTATCGATGTGGCTCACGCGAATCCCTCCCAGCCCTCGCGGTAGCGAGGTTCTTCTCCGCTGATGGTGACACCGGTACCGCGCATCACCCGGCCTACTTCCCGGAACCCAGAGGGAGCGGCCTTGTAGGTGGTGGCCAACAGCGTGTGGTCCTCCCCTCCCGTCAGGACCCATTCCCAGGGATCGATATCGAGCACCGCGCCGGCAGCAGCTAGGAGCGGATCCGGGGCAATAGCTGCGCGGTCGAAGTCGATGCGCACCCCGGAGCGTTGTGCCAAATGCCCCACATCACGCACTAAGCCATCCGAGTTATCTGTCATCGCGGTCGAACCCGTTGCCCGAGCGATAACCCCACGCCCAGGGCTCAGGGTGGGGGCACAGTGGGCGTCGACCAGCGGCCACAGCTCCTCTAGTTCCGGGGGCAGCGCGCGGCCAAAGCGCTGGAGCAGAGCAAGGCCCGCTCCGGAGTAGCCAATCTTGCCGTGCGCCACCAGCTTTTGGCCCGCGCGTGCTCCATCCAGGGTCAACGGCGCTCCACTTCCGCCCAGAGAGCCCATCGCCGTGACACTGATGACCAAGCTGTCGCTGCGGGTAAGGTCGCCGCCGACCAGCTCTGCGTTATAGACCGCGCAGCGCTCAGCGATGCCCTGCGCAATCCCCCGCACGAAATCCACCGGGGTCTCCCCTGGGGCGGCAATAGCCAGCAGTGCTGCGGTGGGCCGGGCACCCATCGCCTCGATATCGGCGAAATTGCGCACGATAGCCTTTTGCCCAATTTCTACAGCGGTCGACCAATCCCGGCGGAAATGCCTGCCTTCTACCATCATGTCTGTCGCTGCCACCGTGCGGGAATTGGGCGCTGCCGGGTACAGCACCGCGGCATCGTCGCCATTAAGCGCGCTCGGGGCGGCGGTGACAATCTCATGGATGACATGCCGTTCACCGGCCTGGTCGAGGGTATGCGATAAACCCACCGTCACGGACTCCTTTTCCTTGCGTGGGCCACGCACCGTAGGCGTGCGCGCCTTCCGCGTTCGTTCTTCCTGGACTATCAGCGATAGGATAAGCCCCTATGGATACCCAATTTAACCGCACCGCAATCTACGTCTCACTCGGGATCGCCATCGCGATGGTCTTCGCGGTGATTTTTGGGGCAAAATACGTCTTCACCACCGCTGCCCAGCAACCGGTAGCGCTGCCTCCAACCCCCTCTGAGGCGGCGGATTCCCCCGAGTGTGCTGCCGTGGTCGAGGCCCTGCCGGACAAGCTTATGGGCTACTCACGTGTCGATCTCGTTGAGCCGGCTCCCGCGGGTGCTGCGGCCTGGGCGAAGAACTCGGAGGACAAGATTACGCTGCGCTGTGGTGTTGACCTGCCGCAGCAATACACCGAGTATTCCCAAACTGTGGAGGCTGACGGCGAATCCTGGCTGCAGGTCGTTGACGCCACTCCAGGCTCTAATCTTACGACGTGGTACAGCACCGCGCGCGTGCCCGCCGTCGCGGTCACCACTACCTCCGAGAAGGCACAAGACGACGCGCCGGAAGGTCTCGGTGATGCCCTTGGTCACTTAGATAAGGAGCAGCAGCAGCCCAGTGCCGCCCCGCTATCCCAACTGAAGGCGGGCCCCGATTCCATGTGCACCAAGCTGGAGAAGTCCTTGCCGGAGACCCTCGCGGAAGGTTATTCGCGCCGCGAGGATGTCGGTGACAAGAACACCTGGGTCTTCAGTGCGCCGGGCCAGGAAGAGATCGTCGTGCGCTGTGGTGTGGCTGCACCGGAGAACTACCGCGCAGGTGTCCAGCTGCAGCAGGTCAATGACGTGCCCTGGTTCGAGGACACCACGCTGGCAGAAGGCACCACGGCCGGCACGTGGTTCGCGCTCGGCCGAGCGGAGGATCTCGCACTGTCTGCTCCGCAGGAGGCAGCCAATTCCGCGCTGGTGCGGCTGAGCGACGCCCTCGTGGCCGCCACCCCTTCCCAGTAGGGACCGCGGCTTGCGCGACCACAGCCGGCCCTTCGCACTCGGCTTAGGGACTAGGTGGGCTAAAGACTAGGAACGCGCAAGCGCGGTTTGGATGAGGGTATCCAGTAGCTCGGCATAGCCCACACCCACGGTGGCGAATACCTGGGGGTACATCGAGATGGGTGTGAAGCCGGGGAAGGTGTTCACCTCGTTAATGCAGTAGGAATCCTCGCTGACGAAGAAATCCACGCGGGACAGGCCGGCAGCGCCCAGAGCACGGAAAGCCTCAATAGCGCGCTGGCGAAGCTCAGCGGTTAGTTCTTCGCTCAACGGCGCGGGGATTTCCGCCGAAACGCCCTCGTCGATGTACTTGGCATCGAAGTCATAAAAGCCTTCTTCGGACTCCGTAGTGCCCAAAAGTTTGGCTGGAACGGAGGCCCGGAGGCTACCGTCTGGGTGCTCGAGGACGCCCACTTCGACCTCTGCACCGCGAATTTCCGGCTCGACGAGGACCTTGTCATCGGACTCGTAGGCCAGAGCCAGCGCGGCCGCGAGATCCTCCCACGCAGAAACCTTGGACACACCGATGGAGGAGCCACCGCGCGCCGGTTTCACAAAGACGGGCAGGCCGAGGCGCTCCTTTTGGGCGTCGCTCAGCGTGGCTTCCCCAGTGAGCACCTCTTGGGGTGCCACAGGAAGACCTTCCGCGACCAGAAGCTTCTTGGTGAATTCCTTGTCCATTCCCACGGCCGAGGCCAGCACGCCCGCGCCCACGTAAGGGATGCCGGAGAGCTCGAAAAGCCCCTGGACCGTCCCATCTTCACCGTAGGGGCCATGGAGAACCGGCACAATGACATCCACTTCGGTGTAGTGCTCATGGCGAGTGACGTTGTGGATACGTCCGCGCGTGGCGGGGTTTAGGGAAAGCGCCAGCTCATCGTGCAGCTCTACCTCGGGCAGGCGCCCATCGACGATGCCGAGGCCCTCCCGACTGCCCTGAGTCCAGGTGCCCTCTCGCGTGATGCCGATCGGCACAACCTCGTACTTGTCTGGGTCAAGGTGCTCCATGATTGCGCCGGCGGAGATGCACGACACTGAATGCTCGGAGCTGCGCCCGCCGTACACAACGGCAACGCGCACAGGTTTCGCTTCAGTCATACCGAGCAACTTTACTCGGCTTTACTCAGCTTTCTTGGTGCGACCCATCAGAGCCACGATCATGTCGTCGACAGTCACCCCGCGGTGGCACACACCATAGACCGCTTGGGTAATCGGCATCTCTACGCCTGCACGCTGCGCCAGCCTAAAGATGGAATCGGAAGAGATAACTCCTTCCGCTACCTGCCCGTTGGTGGCGGCTGTGGCTTCCTCCAGGGTGCCGCCCTGGCCGAGGCGGTAGCCAAAGGTGCGGTTGCGGGACAACGTCGAGCTACAGGTTGCCACGAGGTCACCCATACCAGCGAGACCAGAGAAGGTGAACGGGTCCGCTCCCAGCTTCACGCCGAGACGAGTAATCTCCGCGAGACCTCGGGTGATGATGCTGGCCATGGTGTTGTTTCCCAGTCCCTTACCCGCAGCCATGCCGCAGGCAAGTGCAATCACGTTCTTGCAGGCGCCGCCAATTTCCGCGCCGATGACATCGGTGTTGGTATAGGGCCGGAAATAGGGTGCTGCGGCGGCATGCTGGACAGCCTTGGCACGGTCGGCGTCGCGGCACGCAATAACCGTGGCTGCCGGCTGCTCCTGGGCCACCTCCTTGGCCAAGTTGGGCCCGGAGAGCACCGCAATGCGGTCCGGGGAAACACCGGCGGCATCGGCAATCACCTCGCTCATCAGGCTAAGGGTGGACTTCTCCACGCCCTTGGAAATCGATACTAAAGTTGCATCCTCCGGCAGCAGCGGTGCCCATTTCTCTAGGTTGGACCGCAAGGTCTGCGAGGGGACGCCGAAGATGACGATGTCCGCATCCTCCAGCGCATCAGCTGGATCGGTGGTAGCGCGGATGGAGGCGGGCAACGGGAGATCTGGGAGATAATCCGGGTTCTCGTGGCGTGCATTGATGGCCTGGGCTAGCTCTTCACGGCGCGCCCACAAGCGGACGTCATTGCCGGCATCGGCAAAAACCTTTGCCAGCGTAGTTCCCCACGAGCCCGCACCCAATACTGTTACGTTCACTATGTGCCACCTCACTGTAGATTCCCGGTTTATCGGCTTTCCCCATTAAAGCACGCTCGGCATTAAAGCACGCTCGGCGCGTAAGGCTGCATCGCGGCAGTGAGTGGAGGAAAATGGAAAAGGTTAGAAGCTACTGGCGCAAAAGGAGCAGCATGCCCAAGGCAAAGAACATGCACGAGACGGACAAAGACATTAAATCCGAGGTCTTTATTTCCGGCCGACACCAAGAAGTGCCCGTCGATCCGGCCGATGAGTTTAAGCGCACGACCCTGGCCGCCGGCGCGGTTCTCTGGCGCGGTGACCCGCACGATCCGGAAGTCGCCCTCATTCATCGCCCGCACTATGACGATTGGTCACTGCCCAAGGGCAAGGTGGATCCGGGCGAATCCCTTCCTGTTACCGCCGCGCGCGAGATCCTCGAGGAAACAGGTTATACCGTGCGCTTGGGCAAACTCATCGGCAAGGTAGCTTACCCAGTGCAGGGCCGCACCAAGGTGGTCTACTACTGGCTGGCCCGTGTACTCGACGGTGAATACACCCCGAATGAAGAGACCGATGAGCTGCGTTGGATGAAGATCGATGATGCCTGCGCATTGCTCTCTTATGACGTTGATGCACAGGTCTTGGCCAAGGCCAAGAAGCGCCTGCGCCTCGCACCAACGACCCGTGTTCTCTACGTACGCCATGCCCGCGCGCACCAGCGCCGCACCTGGGAGGGTGATGATGACCTGCGCCCACTGGATAAGAAGGGGCGCCGCCAGGCGGAGATGCTCGTGCCGATGCTCACGCCTTTCCATCCGACCGCCATTTACAGCGCCCCGCCGCAGCGCTGCCAGCACACCGCTGCCCCGCTGGCCGATGAACTCGGCATGGACATCGCCGTTAACAAGGCTTTCGGCGATGATGTTTTCGTCGAATCGCCTGAGGACGCACGTGCTGCCTTCCAGCGCGTGGTCGACGGCGGCGGCGTTCCGGTCATCGTGAGCCAAGGGCTGACCATTCCCGGCATCATCGAGTCCTACGCGCCGAAGTTCATTCAAGAACCAATCGAAGAACTCAAGTTCAAGAAAGCGTCGGTGTGGGTTCTTTCCTTCAACGACGGTGAGCTTACCGGGGCGGACTACCTGGCTAGCCCGCTTCCTGTGCGCTAAGTACGGCATCGCCGCCGTCTCTCAGGAGCTTCACTGCTGCCCTGCTGTCTTATTCCCACCGCGCTGCAGGGCGGCGCTGCATCGCTCGCGTGAAGAGGAGCATTCCCAGCGCCCAGATTGGATACGCCGCGAGCACCCCTACGATAGGGATAAATATGACGAAGCTCACGATCAAGGAGCCCACCAAGATAAAGAGCAGCGACTGCCCTAGATTTTCCATGACCAGGTTGATAGCCTCCCGGAAGCAATCGATGAGCGGCTTATCTGGGTTATCCGCCTTGATCGCGGGCGCTGGCCACAGGAGCGCATAGAGAATCAGCCCAGGGAATCCGCCGGCAAGAGTTCCGATCGTTGTCACAGCGAAGAAGCACGCTTCGACTCCGGCGCTCCCGCTGAGGCGGGCAAACCTAAAGTAGTCGCGGAAGGTGACCTTCTCCCCATCAGCGATCTTCCGGGAACCATTAAAGAGGTTCGCCATCAGCCAGAAAAGATAAGCGAAGGCGACTAGCCCCATGACAACCATGAGAGGGATCCCCACGGTAGGTACCAAGGGCTCGATGTCCGTGCCGTTTTCTTCCATTGCTGCGAAGATGCCGCCTACAACGGTACTCGGCACAAGAAGAAGAGCAAAAGTGATGATCAAATGCACCAGCATGGCCAACATCCCTGGCACAGGCTGCTTAAGGTAGCCCTTGAATGATTGGCCCACAATATCCATGGCGTCGATGGGCTGGGCGGGAGCCCCGCCTGGTGGATTTCCAGCCCAGGCGCCAGGCTGACGCTCACCGTAGCTGCCGGACTGCTGATAACCGTAGTTCCCTGGCTGTTGATAGCCATACCCCGCGGTGTCGTGATAGTCATAGCCGCCATACCCGCCTGCGCCGCCAAACTGATTGCCGCTGTCCCCGCTAAAGCTTTGATAAGGATTGCTCATGCCGAGGATGTTAACGGCGCTATATGTCCGGCGCCACAGGAGGCGGGGAATGCTCCCACACCTCCATTGCTCACGTTAAGATGCTGCGACGCGGGGCTTAAATCCCGGGCGCGTGCCCTCAAAGGCCTCGATATCTTTCTCATTGCGTAGGGTCAGGCCGATATCGTCGAGACCCTCCATGAGGCGCCAGCGAGTGTAATCATCGATCTCAAAGGTGTAGCTGTTGCCGCCAACGGTAACCGTGCGCGCTTCCAGATCCACGGTGGTTTTGGTTTCACCGGACTCCAGCTGCTTCCAGATGAGCTCGATGTCTTCTTGCTCCATGAGCCCCGTCAGCAGTCCGGCCTTTCCGGAATTGCCGCGGAAAATATCGGCGAAACGGGAGGAAAATACCGCCTTGAATCCATACTCAGCAAGCGCCCATACCGCGTGCTCACGAGAAGAACCGGTCCCAAAGTCCGGACCCGCGAAAAGCACAGAGCCTTCCTTGAACGGTGCCTGGTTGAGAATGAAGTTCTCGTCGCTGCGCCAGTTGGAAAACAGGCCGTCGGCGAATCCCGTGCGCTTTACCGACTTCAGGTAGCGCGCAGGAATGATCTGGTCGGTATCCACATTGGACACTCGCAGTGGAACGCCGACGCCAGTATGAGTTACGAACTTCTCCATTGTCTTTTCCCTTTCCTTAGGCGCCGGCTACGGCGGCATCGTCGATATCTGCTGGTGCGGCCAGGTGGCCCAGGACAGCTGTCGCTGCGGCAACGGCCGGGGACACCAAGTGGGTACGGCCACCGGGGCCCTGGCGGCCCTCAAAGTTGCGGTTGCTTGTCGACGCCGACCTCTCCCCCGGCTTCAGCTGGTCCGGGTTCATGCCCAGGCACATCGAGCAACCTGCAGTGCGCCATTCGGCGCCGAAGTCGGTGAAAATCTTATCCAAGCCTTCTTCCTCAGCCTGCGTCTTGACCACGGCCGATGACGGGACCACCATCATGCGGGTATCGGCCGCGATGCTGCGCCCCTTGACTACCTCAGCGGCTGCGCGCAGGTCCTCGATACGAGCGTTCGTGCAGGAACCCAAGAAGACAGTATCGATGTGGATATCGCGCAACGGCGTGCCCGGCGTGAGGTCCATGTACGCCAGGGCCTTCTCGACTGCGGCCTTCTCACCGTCGTCACCACACTCCTCCGGGTCAGGCACCACAGCGCTCAGTGGCAGGCCCTGTCCCGGGTTGGTGCCCCAAGTGACAAACGGGGTGAGGGCGGAGCCGTCGATCTCTACGACTGTGTCGAATTCCGCGCCCTCGTCAGTCGGCAGCGTCTTCCAGTATTCAACCGCTGCATCCCAATCCTCGCCCTGCGGGGCGAACTCGCGGCCTTTGACGTACTCGAAGGTGGTTTCATCCGGAGCAACCATGCCAGCGCGGGCACCAGCCTCGATGGACATGTTGCAGATCGTCATGCGCGCTTCCATCGACATCTTGCGAATGGCCTCGCCGCGGTACTCGATAATGTGGCCCTGGCCGCCGCCAGTGCCAATCTTGGCGATGATAGCCAAAATCAAGTCCTTGGCCGAAACACCTTCCGCCAGCTCTCCGCTGACCTCAATGGCCATCGTCTTAAAAGGCTTGAGCGAAAGCGTCTGGGTGGCCATGACGTGCTCAACTTCGGAGGTACCGATGCCCATGGCGATGGAGCCGAAGGCGCCGTGCGTCGACGTGTGCGAGTCACCGCAGACGATGGTCATGCCCGGCTGGGTGATACCCAACTGTGGGCCAACGGTGTGGACGATGCCCTGCTGGGCATCACCCATCGAGTGCAGGCGTACGCCGAACTCTTCACAGTTCTTGCGCAGGGTAGATACCTGTGTGCGGGAAACTTCGTCCTTAATTTCCAAGAGGTTTCCGGTCTTTATACCTACCGTAGGAACGTTGTGGTCCTCCGTGGCTAAGTGCAACTCAGGGTGCCGCATTGTCCGTCCAGCCAGGCGCAGACCGTCGAAGGCCTGGGGGCTGGTAACTTCATGCAAGAGCTGGAAGTCAATGTAGAGGAGATCAGGCTCGCCGTTCTCCCCCTTGCGCACGACATGGTCGCGCCATACCTTCTCTGCGAGTGTCAATTTTTCAGTCATGTATCTCTCCACTTGAAATCTCAATTAATGGGACGTAGATTTCATTATATGGGAGAGTATAGCGCAGTATCAGGAATAAAGGTATTGGATCGCGCAGTTGCCATCATGATGGCCGCGACCAACCGCCCCTCCACACTTAACGAGCTTTGTGAGACCACCGGACTACCCCGAGCAACCGCGCACCGTCTCGCCACGGCGCTCGAGGCACACCGGATCCTCACCCGCACACCCGACGGTAAATGGGGCGCGGGCCCCGCCCTTCCCGGCAACCGGGATCGAATCATCGAGACCGCCGGCCCCATCATGGAGGAGCTTCTCGACGCCACTGGCGAATCCGTCCAGCTCTACGAACTCTCGGGAACCACCCGCACCTGCATTGCCACGCGCGAGCCAGAAATTGGACTACACAACGTGGTCCCTGTAGGCCGCCAGCTACCCCTTACCTCCGGCTCGGCCGCCCGCATCTTCGCAGCTTTTGCGGACGTACACGTTCCCGATGCCCTCTTTAGTGAGCACGACGTCGAGCTCGCACGCACCAACGGTTACTCCGAGTCCATCGAGGAGCGCGAGCCCAACCTTGCCTCGGTTTCCGCCCCCGTCTTCGACGCCGCCGGCAACTTTATCGCCGTACTCTCCGTCTCCGGCTCCGCCGAGCGATTCCGCCCCTCCCCAGCGGAGAAGTTCGCCGACGTGCTTGTCGACGCCTCCTCCCGCCTCACCGCCGCACTATCCCACGACGCTCCGGGAAAAGCGGGACGCTAAAGTTCGCCCACGAATTCCCACCTGTCTAGATACCAGCCGTTTAAATACTCAGCCCGAAGTGCATGGCTAGGCCGCGCAACCCTTCCGGGCCCGTGCTACTCGTCGAAGACAGCGCCTCACCCTTCTCCTGCACCAAGCGCACTGGGTTTCCCGGCTCTCGATTGGGGCGACGCGGCACCCACCCTTGGTGCGGCAGGCGCGCCAGCTCATCTGCGCGCGGCATACGAGCATAGTTAGAGAAGGTTATGGTTTTCCCATCGCGGCTAGCCTGGGTAATCCCCTGGTAGATGCCCACCACGCCTGGCTGCCCCGGCACGGAGACTGCTCCACCGCTGTCCCCTGGTGCCAACGCCACGTCCACAACATAGTTCATTCCCGGGAAGAGCCCTGGGCCACGCACCGCGGTGCCGCACTGCCGTTTGGTAGCCTGCCCGTCGAAGCACACCGTTGCTCCCTCACCAGGCACGGGTGCCATTCCGTCCCCCGTGAGCGGGTTTCCCGCAGAGTAGGTCCCACCGGCAAACTGGATATAAGCCAGGTCATGCCCCGCCGCACCAGAGGGCTTGAACCAGCGAAGCGTACCTACATGCTGGCCTGCATCGTTATACATCTGCTCGCCATTGAGACCGCAGTGCGCCGAGAGCCATGCCCGAGTGGCCTCAACGTAGCCGATACTGCACAGAGAACCATCGGAGGCGACAATTTTTTGACCTTGGGTGACCGGAACGCCCTCGTCGGCCACTGCGGGAGCAGCAAACCCAATGGCCAGCGAGCACGCGCACACGACAGAAGCCAGGCCAGAGAGAAGCCGCGAAGAACGGTGCTGAAGAAACTTTTTCATCATTTCCCCACTCTAGCGCTTTTCACATATGAATCACCTTTCACTTCGTGCACAGTCATCAGGGCGGGACACCCCCACCCACCCCCACTATTGAAAATGTGATGAAAAGTCGCTTTACTGCGACTAGCAGCTACTGAAAATGGAGTGAAAATCCCCGATCCTTTAAGGAGGAATCATGACGCACACCATCCACGACGAGCACACGCACACCCACGGCGAGGGCTGCGGCCACGTCGCCATCCCACACGGCGATCACGTGGACTACCTGCACGATGGCCACCGCCACGCCGCCCACGACGGCCACTGGGACTGCCACTAAGGCTCCCCGCGCTAACGCAGACCTTTGCTGCCCGCTTACTCGCTGTTCTGCACTGAGGGCTGGGCAGCTTTCCCCATTTTCCCACACCATATGGCTAGGCGGGCGTTAGTGTGGGGTCATGACTTCCCCGCAGACCCCCTCCTCCGCACACCGATTCCTCACGGCATTGACCGCCGTAGCCGCCGCGGGTCTACTCGCGGCTGGTTGCTCCTCCAACACCGCCGAAACCGCTGCCCCAGCCTCGAACCCTGCCACCTCTGAGGTAACAGAGCCATCATTCAAGAACACATATCCGGCTTTCCAGCCGCTTAAAGACGACTCCCACGCCGAGGTACCTGCAGGCCCCGAGCCCACCGTTCCTGGTGGCTCCATGCCAGAAGGACAAGCAGGTGCCCAGCCACAAGGCGCACAGCAGCAGCAAGCTGCACAACAGCAGGCACCACAAACTACGCCTCCCCACCTTCAGGGAGTAGAGCCCGGACAGTATGTCATGCCACCTGGAAGCAGGAAAACCATTGAATCCGCGCGCATTGGCTCAATCAACCACATCCACGAGCAGCTGCCAGAGAAACAGATCAATGGCGCAAAGGTCGATGTCTTCGGCACTCCTGCCACGGTATGCCAGACAGGTGATGGCTACAACATCACCTATATCCTCGCAGGGCCGAATACCAGCTGCGACTTTGCCCGCTCGACTGCCGGCCACCTCATGGGGCTCACCATAAGCTCTTTGGAGGATCTACGCGGATACGTCCCCCCACAAATCTCCGTCACCAGTCCGGTTACCCGCCAATCCTACGACCTCGCATGTAAGACCGACGAGCGCGAGATCATTCGTTGCACCGGCGGTAACAACGCGGAAATCATGATCGTGTAGAACCCCCGCTAAAGAAGTAAAGCGCTAAGCCATGTGCATGGCTTAGCGCTTATCGTTGTACCCCGTACGGTGTCTGGTTCGGAGACATCGTTCCGCATGTCTCATGAGATCGTTCCGGTCCAACCAGCACCAATGTCTCACCACATCGATCCGGTAGAAAACCCCGAAGCTAAAACTGCCCAGACTGGGGTTGCCCGCAAATCGTGGACACGTAGTGGAGCTACCTAGTGGTTAGGCAGCTATTTCTTTTCTGCTGTTGATTGCGCCGGCGTGGTTCTCGAAGTCGACGGGGCTGACCATTCCGAG
>NZ_CABTZR010000023.1 GCF_902489365.1 uncultured Corynebacterium sp.
AGAGGGCTAGTCGTTTCGGCATAATGTTTCTCAGCCTAGCGCATAGGCACCCACAGTCCTTCCGGCATGACCCGGCAGGTCGTGGCAAGCTGGAAGCATGAGCACTACACAAGATTTTCTCGATTTCATCGGCGCCAGCCCGTCCTCCTACCACGCGGCTGAGGAGGTAGCGCGCAGACTCGTTGAGGCGGGTTTTAGCCGCCAGGATGAGTCCGTCGAGTGGTCAGCCGAAGCGGGCGGCCACGTCATGGTCCGGGGTGGTGCGGTCATGGCCTGGTTTGTCCCCGAGGGCGCGAGCCCAGACTCCGGCTTCCGGATTATCGGCTCCCATACGGATTCGCCCGGGCTGGCTCTCAAACCGACCCCAGACTTCGATTCTGCCGGTTGGCAGCAGGTGGCTGTGGAAGTCTATGGCGGCGTGCTTCTTCACAGCTGGTTCGACCGAGAGCTCACCGTGGGAGGCCAGGTCATCACGAAGGATGGTAGCCGCCACTTGGTCAACACCGGCCCCTTGCTGCGCTTGCCTTCGCTGGCTATCCACCTCTACCGCAAGGATGAGTTCAAGCCGGATCGCCAGCGCCACATGCAGCCGGTGCTCTCCGTGGGCACTCCGGAGACGTCGGTGATGGGGGTCGTCGGCAAGCAGCTCGGCGTTGCCCCGGAAGACATAGCTTCCTTCAACCTCATTACCGCCGATGCCCAGCGCGGTGAGGTCTTTGGCGCCGGCGAAAAGCTCATCGCTGCTGGACGCATGGACAATCTCTCTTCCGTTCACGCCTCCCTGCGTGCCCTCCTCGCCGCCGCCCGCAACGCCGACTCAATTGAGCACAAGGACATCCTCGTCATGGCGGCCTTCGACCACGAAGAGGTCGGTTCCTCCTCGCGCTATGGCGCGGGTGGCCCGATTCTGGGTGATATTCTGACCCGCACCGCACGGGCGCTCGGGGCGAACGAGGAGCAGCGCTTCCAGATGTTCGCGCGCTCCAGCTGTGTGTCTGCGGATGCCGCCCACTCCGTGCATCCCAACTACGCGGAGAAGCATGATCCCACGCACCACCCGATCATCGGCCAGGGACCTGTGACCAAGATCAACGGCAACCAGCGCTACGCTTCCGACGCCAACACTGTGGCCCTGTGGGAATCTGCCTGCCGCCGCGCTGAGGTGCCCTACCAGCGCTTCGTAGGCAATAACGACGTGCCCTGTGGCTCCACCATCGGCCCGATTTCCGCCACCCGCTTGGGCATTCCCACCGTCGACGTGGGAGTGCCGATGCTCTCGATGCACTCGGCCCGCGAGCTGGTGGGCGAGCGCGACCAACTATGGCTTGGTAACGCCCTTGAGGCATACTTGGTGGGTTAATCCTTGCCACCTTCAACTATGTGAAAGGTTCCCACGCCATGGCTTATTCTGGCCCCTTCCGCTACGGCGACCGCGTGCAGCTCACCGATGCCAAGCGGCGTCACTACACCATCGTCCTCGAGGAGGGAGGCCAGTTCCATTCGCACAAGGGCATCATCAACCACGATGATGTCGTCGGCATGGATGAAGGCTCCGTCATCGATTCGACTCTGGGTAGCTCCTTCCTCTTGTTCCGCCACCTCATGGTGGACCATGTCCTGTCGATGCCACGGGGTGCTGCGGTGATCTATCCCAAAGACTCCGCGCAGATTCTGGTCGAAGGCGATATCTTCATGGGCGCCCGCGTGCTCGAGGCTGGCGCCGGTTCCGGTGCTCTCTCGATGACGTTGTTGCGCGCCGTGGGGCCAGAGGGCCACGTTTTCTCCTATGAGGTGCGCGATGACCACTTGGAATACGCCGTGGACAACGTCACCGAATACTTCGGTAAGCAGCCCGAATGGTGGAGCCCGCGTCTGGGGGACTTGGCCGATGTCACCGTCGAGGAGCTGGGCGGCCCCGTGGACCGCGTTATTTTGGACATGCTCGAGCCCTGGGAGCACCTCGAGAAGGTGCGCGACATCCTCATCCCGGGCGGCGTTTTCATGACCTATGTCGCCACCGTGCCGCAGCTGATGAAGGTGATGGAGGGCATCCGCGAGCTCAAGTGCTTTACGGAGCCGCGGGCCTGGGAGTCCCTCGTGCGTGAATGGAAGGTGGAAGGTTTGGCCACCCGCCCGGAGCATCGCATGAACGCGCACACGGCGTTTCTGATCTGGACGCGCCGGCTTGCCGACGGTGTCACTCCACCCCGCCCGCAGCGCCGCGCCCGAAAATAAGCCCCGAGGTTAAACGTGGCGCACTGCGCGCTAGGGTGGACTCTATGAACGATGCCACTCATTCCCAGGAACTTGGCCAGCAGCGTCGCCAGATAGAGCAGCTCGCTGAACGCAATGCCAAGCTTGCTGCCCTGTTGAAGGATGCGCGCACCAAGCTTCAGCAGATGCTCGCGGAGGTTGATGCCCTTGCGGAACCCGCCTCCACATACGGTGTCTTTCTGGGCTATTCCGGGCGCGCGCATGATTCACGCCGTGACGCCGAGGTTTATACCAATGGCCGAGCCATGCGGGTTAAGATTTCGCCGAACCTGGAGCCCGGCTCCCTGAAAGTAGGGCAGCAGGTGCGCTTGGGCGAGGGCTTCGTCGTCGTAGAGGCCTGCGCCCCGGTAAATACGGGCGCGCTGGCGACGCTCCAAGAACGTCTCGGCGCCGACCGCGCCGTGGTCATCAATTCCTCTGGTGAAGAGCAGGTTGTTCTCCTCGCCGCAGCACTGCGCGATACCGTGCGCGCCGGCGATACCCTCTTAGTCGAGCCGAAATCAGGCGTGGCCACCGAGCGCGTGCACAAGACCGAGGTAGCGCAGCTCACACTGGAGGAAGTGCCGGACGTCTCCTACGAGGACATCGGTGGCCTGGACGAACAGATCTCCCTTATCCGCGATTCCGTCGAGCTGCCTTTCCTCCACCCAGAGCTCTACCGCCAGTACGATCTCCAGCCGCCTAAGGGCGTGCTGCTCTACGGCCCACCCGGCTGCGGCAAGACGCTCATCGCCAAAGCGGTGGCGCATTCGCTGTCCGCGTCCCTGGGGGCCACTGCGCCCAGCTACTTCCTCAACGTGAAGGGCCCTGAGCTGCTCAACAAGTTTGTCGGTGAGACTGAGCGGCGCATCCGCCTCATTTTTGAGCGCGCCCGCGAACTTGCCTCCGAGCCCACGGCCGATGGCAGCCAGCGCCCGGTCATCATCTTCTTCGATGAGATGGAGTCCATCTTCCGCACGCGCGGCTCCGGTGTGTCTTCCGATATGGAAACCACCGTTGTCCCGCAGCTGCTGACGGAGCTGGACGGCGTCGAGAAGCTCAGCAACGTCATCGTCATCGGTGCCACCAACCGTGAGGAACTCATCGACCCAGCCATCATGCGCCCGGGACGCCTCGACATCAAGATTCGCGTCAACCGGCCGACCAAACAGGGCGCTCGCGAAATCTTCGCCCGCCACTTCTCGGAATCAGTCCCGCACGAGGGCAACCTTTCCCAACTCATCGATACCGCAGTCGAAGACCTCTACGCCGAGCGGCCGTTTGTCAAACTCCACTTCGCTAACGCGGATCCGCGCGTGCTGCACTACCGAGACTTCGTGTCTGGCGCCATGATCGCCAACATCGTTTCCCGTGCCAAGAAGCTAGCGATTAAGGAAGCGTTGGACGCAGCCACTGCCACCGATGGGGCGCAGTCCACCGGCATTACTGCAGCGCATCTCCACGAGGCTATAGCCGCGGAGCAGGCTGAATCGGAATACGTCCCCACCTCCGCCAACCCGGAAGAGTGGGCGAAGATCGTCGCCGGTACCTCTGCTGGCGCATATGTCACGCAGGTCGAATTGATGGGAGTGTAGCCATGAGCCGTGTTCTAGGAACCGAAACTGAATATGGAATCTCCACGCCGTCCAACCCGGCGCTGTCACCGATTGTGACCTCCACCCATGCTGTTGTGGCTTATGCCGCCCTGCATACCGGTGCGCGCTCCCGCTGGGATTTTCGGGAGGAGCACCCACTGCGCGATAGCCGCGGCTTCGATCTCAAGCGCTACCACACCGTGCCCGTCGTGGACCCGAACGCCTTGGGTGTGGCCAACGTGGTGACCGCCAATGGCGCGCGTTTCTACGTCGATCACGCCCACCCTGAGTACTCCTCGCCGGAGTGCACGAATGCCTGGGATGCGATGCTTTACGACGCCGCTGGCGACCTCATCTTGCGACGTGCAGGGGAGGCCGTAGCATCGCTGACCGCGCAGGGCACGTCCGTGTTGGCCACGCATGATCCCTGCCCGCCGCTGAAGTTCTACAAGAACAACGTGGACGGCAAGGGGGCTTCGTATGGCAGCCACGAGAACTATCAGTACTCCAGGGATACGGACTTCGACGACATTGCCCAGGGGCTGATTCCCTTCTTCGTTTCCCGCCAGGTAATCACAGGTGCCGGCCGTATGGGCTTGGGCGCTGACGGTGAAGAGCCAGGCTTCCAGATCTCGCAGCGCGCGGACTATATCGAGCAGGAGATCTCCTTGGAGACCACCCTCAACCGTGGCATCATCAACACCCGTGATGAACCACACGCGGTCGCCGAGGACTTCGGTCGCCTACACGTCATCATCGGTGATGCCACGATGTCCCACACGTCGACGCTGCTCAAACTGGGCATGACCTCCCTGGTGCTGGATGCCATTGAGAAAGGAGTTGATTTCAGCGATCTGCGCCTAGCAGAGCCGGTGGAGGAGGTGCAGCGGGTGAGCCGCGACCTCACCTTGACGCACCAGCTGGCGCTTCGCGACGGCCGCCGCCTCACCGCCCTCGACATCCTCGCCGTCTACCGGGAGAGGGTCACCGCCACCACTGAGGCGGATGAAAAGGTGCTCGCCGCCTGGGATGAGGTTGTCGCGCTTTTGGCTGATAATCCGCTCAAGGCCGCCCACCTGCTGGATTGGGTGGCCAAGTATCGCTTGATTAAGGGCTACCTCGACCGCGGCGTGGCTGCCGATGACCCGAAACTGGCGCTCATCGATCTGCAATACACCGATATCGATCCGGCCAAGTCCCTCCACCATGCGCTCGTGCGCAAGGGGCAAATGCGTACCTTGGTCAGCGAGGAAGAGATTGCCGCGGCTGCCGACACTCCTCCTGCGGATACCCGCGCCTACCTGCGCGGCCATGCCACCCGGAAGTTCGGGGAGGATGTCGTGGCGGCGTCCTGGCAGTCGCTGACCTTCCGCATCGGTGAGGCCGAGGGAGCCAACTCTGGTACTGCCTGCGTGGCGCTCGACGACACCACAAGACTCGGGCAGGACGAGGTGGGCGTTCTGCTGGAATCTGCGGGCAGTGCCGCCGACTTCGTTGATAATTTGCGCCAGCTCGGGGTGCGAATCGAGTACCCTACACTGTATTAGCGCAGCATTTTCCACTCGCGAAAGGAGCTCTTAAGAATGAGCGGACAGCAGTCTCAGATCAACGCCGGTGGCGGCAACGGTCAAGGAGGCGACACTCCGGAGTTCGACGCCGGACAAGTCAGCATCAACAGCGCGGGTACCGATGACCTCCTCGATGAGATTGACGGCCTTTTGGAGTCCAATGCCGAGGAGTTCGTGCGCTCCTACGTCCAAAAGGGCGGCGAATAAAGGTGGAGCAGCCCTCCGATAGCGCCCCCGTTTATGCACGGCGGATTATGGGCATCGAAACCGAGTACGGCATTACTGCGAGCGCAAGCGATGGACAGCGGGTGATGTCCCCGGATGAGATCGCCCGCGTGCTTTTCCGGCCCATCGTGTCGACGTACTCCTCCTCCAATATCTTTAGCCCCAACGCCTCCCGTCTCTACCTTGACGTCGGTTCCCACCCGGAGGTCGCTACCGCCGAGTGCGATAGCCTGAGCCAGCTCATTGCCTATGAGCGCGCCGGCGATGCCATGGTCAATCGCATGGCCGTCCAGGCAGAGGAAGCCCTGGCGGACGAGGGGGAGAAGCGCGCCGTCTATTTGTTCAAGAACAATGTGGACTCTGCGGGCAATTCCTACGGCTGCCACGAGAACTACCTCATCGGCCGCCACGTGGTGCTCAAGGACCTCGGCAAAGCTCTCCTGCCGTTCATGATCACCCGGCAGCTCATCTGTGGCGCGGGGATGATTAGACCTGCCAGGGGAGAGGAACCTGCGCGGTTCGTGCTCTCGCAGCGCGCCGACCAAGTCTGGGAAGGCGTGTCCTCCGCCACGACTCGCTCGCGGCCCATCATCAATACTCGCGATGAACCGCATGGTGATTCCAAGCGTTTCCGCCGCATGCACGTTATCGTTGGCGACTCCAACATGGCTGAGCCCACAATTGCCCTCAAAGTTGGCTCCACGCTCCTCATGCTGGAGATGCTGGAAGCGGGCTTTGAGGTGCCGGCATTCTCGGTACTCGAGCCAATTAAACACATTAGGGCTATCGCCCTCGACCCCACCGGCCGCACCGAGCTCCCGCTTGAGGGAGGCGGCAGCACCACCGCGCTCGCAGTGCAGCAAGAGCTCTGTACCGCCGCTGAGCGTTGGCTGGAACACCGCGAAGACACAGGCACGCCGACGGCTGAGCTGGCCCGTGTCGTGGACTTGTGGAAGCGCACCCTCCAGGCCATTGAGACTCAGGATTTCTCCGGTGTTGACCGCGAGATCGACTGGGTCATCAAGCGCAGCCTGCTGGAGCGCTACCGCGAACGCTTAGGCGGGGATTGGGCGCATCCCAAGCTGGCACAGATTGACCTGACCTACCACGACATCCGTCCCGGCCGCGGCCTCTACAGCGTATTAGAGCAGCGCGGCATGGTGAAGCGCTGGATCGACGATGCTGCAATCGATGCCGCCATCGACACCGCCCCGCGAACTACCCGCGCCAAGCTGCGCGGGGAGTTTCTCGCTGTTGCCCGCGAGCTCGATGCCGCGGTGACGGTGGATTGGACACGGATGAAGGTCAACCGCCCAGAGCCCATGACCGAGGAGTTCTCCGATCCCTTTGTGTGCGAGGATCCGCGCCTTGAAGGATTGTTAGACTACATGCGTTCGCATACAGGCTCTTAGAGCCTTAGAGCTGATCAAGGAACCTGCCACTATGCCCTCAGCAGATCGCCCCGCAGCCCGGACGCCGGTCAGAGACCGCGCCATCGAAAGGCTCACCAACCTCACCTTTGCACTGCATGGCGCAGCGCACCAAGGCGGGGTCCCTGACCGCAGCGCAGCCTGGATCCGCAGCCATGTCGAGGGCTACCAGTCTCGTAGTGACGAGGCTTTTCAGAAACAACTTTCCCGCGACATTTTGACACTGCAGCGCGCTGGCGTACCGGTAGTGCACAGCAGCGGCGAGCAAGGGTCGCTATACCGTCTTGATCCCGAAACCTACCAGCTGCCTACCGTGGATTTCACCCCTGAGGAAGCCATGGTGTTGGGCGTTGCCGGCGGCATTGGCACCCCTGGGGGCTTAAGCGATTTCAGTCTGTCCGCGTGGACCAAGCTGGCTGCCTCGGGCGCCTCCCGCGATCTGAGCGGAGCGCCCGTCTACACTGCTGTCAATGATATGACCAGGCTGAGCCCGGAGCTCGTTACTGGAGTCATCACCGCAGTGCGGGCTGGGCTCCGCATCACCTTTGACTATTACGCGACGCCGTCCTCCGAAGCGGTGCGACGCCGCATGGATCCCTGGGGCCTGGTCAACCACCGAGATCGCGTCTACCTCGTCGGCTGGGACGTAGACCGCCAGGCACCCCGGACTTTCCGTGCTACCCGCGTGGACAACGTCAAGCGTTCGCGCCACGAGGCAACTCATTTGGAACCCACCGCTCCGCTGCAAGACCTCGTCGTCGAGGCTCTCGACCGAGGCGATACCGTCGATGCTCTCCTTGAGGTACCGCATGGGCAGGCTGCCGAGCTTGTCGCCGCCGGACGCAGGCGCGAGGATGGGCTCCTAGAGCTCACCGGCGTGCACCGCGACTGGTTGGTGCGCACGGCGGCCGGGTATGCTCCGGACGTCGTCGTGGTTGAACCGCCAGAAGTTCGTGCCGACATCATCGCACTCTTAAATGTCGGCGGGAACGATACAGCGACAACGGCAACCACGGTTAAGACCACGGAGTTTAGGGAGGAGTCCCGCCATGGCTGATCAGCCCCGCAAACTGCAGTCCCTGGTTCGTTCCCTCAACCTGATCCCGTACCTGCGCAACCACCCGGGGTTGACCCCTATGGAGGCCGCTGAGGATTTAGGGATGACCCCTGCTGAACTTAAGGATGCTGTCGATAGACTTTTCTGCTCCGGGGTGGGCCGCAATACCGAAGACCTCATCGACTTAAGCTTTAGCTACCGCGATGGCATCGAGATTTACAACGACCAGGGCCTCACCCAGGCACTGCGTCTGACCCCCACCGAAGCTGGTGCACTATTGCTCACCCTGGAGTCTTTAGAAGCGATGCCGGGGCTTGTCGACGTCTCAGCGGTCCACTCCGCCGCCGCGAAACTGCGCGAGATCATGGATGAAAAGACCGCCGCTATTTATGACTCGCTGGCCACGATTGATCCCGAAGAGTCGCAGGTGCAGGCCACACTAGCGGGGGCCGTCGACAAGCGCCGGCAAGTGCGTTTTACCTACTGGAGTATGTCCTCCAACCGGACCAGCGAGCGTACCGTGCATCCGGCCCGCATTTTCATCGTGGATGGCGAGCCCTACCTCGTGGCTTGGGATGACTCAGTGGGGGAGCACCGCACCTTCCGCCTCGACCGGATGAGTGATGTCGAGGTGCTCGAAGCTTCCGCTACCCCGCACGTGCGAGAGCTAGATTTCAACCCGGACTCGCCGTTTGGCCTAGATCACACTCTTGTTGCGGAGCTGGAGATTAACCAAGAATTCACCTGGCTCGCAGAACATTACGACATCACTCTAGGCGAAACACTTGAAAATGGGTTCATAGCTGCAACGATGCCGGTCGGATCGGAGGCGTGGTTTAGTCGTTTCGCCCTCGGCCAAGCAGACCGTTTGCGGGTCGTGGGGCCCCAGAAGCTTGTCGACGCCATTTCGGAGCATAGAAAACAGGCGCTAAAGCGTTATACTCAACTGCCAGACTAAGAGCTCTCTTGTGTGCGTCCCGTGCAGCACTTTGTTGCCTGGAACCGTACGCTTTATCGACCTAGAAAGAAGGGGCACCCCAATGACCGTGGGACCTTTGGAAATCGGCCTTGTCGTTCTCGTTATCGTGCTGTTGTTCGGCGCTAAGAAGCTGCCAGAGCTAGCACGCTCTATGGGCCGGTCCATGCGCATCTTCAAGTCTGAAGTTAAAGAAATGAAGGAAGAGAACAACACTCCTGAGCAGCAGGCCCAGATTGCTGCTTCCAAGAAGAATGACGAAGACTTCTGGAATAGCCCGGAGATGCAGCCGCGCGCTTCTAAGCCGGCTGACGGAAACCAGAACTAATAAACTTTCTTGGCAGGCTGGGCAGGCTCCGAGTTTCTCGGAGCAACGAAGCGCTAAGGCCTTGCTTGCCGCCGTGGGCTTTTCTGTGGAGGTCTTGCTTTGAGTACAGCGAGTACACCGTCGAGTGCTACTTCTAAAGCGCGGAAGCAAAAATGGAGCTCAAAGTTACGCCGCAAGCCCAAGAATCCAACGGGGGAGATGACACTAGTCCAGCACCTCCAGGAGCTGCGCCGACGCATCGTCATTTCCCTTCTCGCTCTCGTTGTGGGCGCCATCATCGGTTTCATCTGGTACCAGAACGCCCCGTTTGGGCTATCACCGCTGGGCGAAATCCTGCGCGGTCCTTACTGTTCGCTACCTGAGGAAAAGCGTATTTCTTTCAGCGCCGACGGTGAGTGCCGCCTGCTCGCCACCAGCCCGTTCGAAATGCTGCTATTGCGCCTCAAGGTCGGTGCGTTGGCCGGCACCGTATTGTCCTCACCGGTCTGGCTCTACCAAATCTGGGCCTTCATCGTGCCCGGCCTGCACAAGAACGAACGCCGCTTTACCTTCTTGTTTGTCTCGACAGCGGTTCTGCTTTTCGTCCTCGGCGCCGTTCTTGCCTACGTCATCCTTTCTGTGGGCCTGGAGTTCCTCATGGGCATAGGCGAGGAGTACCAGACTGCAGCGCTGACAGGTGAGCGTTACTTCTACTTCTTGCTGGCGTTGCTCCTGATTTTCGGCGTGAGCTTTGAGATCCCATTACTCGTGGTCTGCCTCAACCTCATTGGTGTCTTGGAGTATGACCACGTCAAGGACAAGCGTCGCATCATCATTGTCGCCATCATGATTTTCGCGGCGGTTGTCACACCGGGCCAAGAGCCCTTCTCAATGTTGGTCTTGGCCGGTGCCCTCGTAATCCTTGTCGAGATAGCTTTCCAGTTCTGCCGCATCAACGACAAGCGTCAGAAGCGCCAGCGCCCAGACTGGATGGACTTGGATGATGAAACTGCTTCTTCGTTGGATGAAGGTCCGGGTGCCATTGGCGCACCAACTCCGGTATCTGCGCCCACTAACGTTTCTGCGTCATCGACGCCGGTGTCTTCCAGGCCTGGCGCCCCGGTTTCGAGCGGTGAAGCTCGGGTGTCGAAGCCTCAACAGACGAACACTCAGCCCCCGCAGAGCGGCTTTTTCGACGACGTTCTCTAGCCTCGTCAGCCTTCTTAGGGATCTTGTTCAATCGTTCTGCTTGGCGCCGGGGACCGGCGTATTAGCAGGCGGTGTCTGACAGGTACCCTGGGGACTTATGACACTGACGCATATGGACGAGTTCACCCAAGCACTGCCGTACTCACTGGATGACTTCCAGATCCAGGGATGCCAAGCCGTGGAAGACGGCCACGGCGTTTTGGTCTGTGCACCCACGGGCGCAGGTAAGACCGTAGTCGGTGAGTTCGCGGTGTCTTTGGCGCTGCGCCAGGGAACCCGCTGTTTCTACACCACTCCCATCAAGGCGCTGAGTAACCAGAAGTATCACGACCTAGTTGATGCACATGGGGAGGATGCTGTTGGGCTCTTGACCGGTGATGTCTCCATCAACTCTTCCGCGGACATCCTCGTGATGACCACTGAGGTCCTGCGCAACATGATTTATGCGGGCTCTGGCGCTTTGGATCGCTTGACCCACGTGGTAATGGATGAGATCCACTTCTTGGCCGACGCCTCACGCGGCGCAGTGTGGGAAGAGGTCATCCTCAATCTTGAGGAGCACGTCTCCATTATTGGTTTGTCGGCAACGGTGTCCAACTCCGAGGAGTTCGGCCGGTGGCTGACCACCGTGCGCGGGGATACCAAGGTCATCGTCACCGAAAAGCGCCCCGTTCCGCTGGATCAGTGGATGATGGTCGGCCGCAAAATCTATCCGCTCTTTGAACCCGGCTCAGGCGGCCAGGTAAACGCTGAACTGGCGCGGCGCATCCAGCGCCTAGAGGCGGGCGATACCGATAATGGCCGCACAGACTATGCCCAGAACCGTGCGAGCTTCCGCGCCCGCGCCCGTCACAAAGGTGGCGGGCGCCACGGCCGGCACAGTGATCGGCGCAGCGGCGCACCCCGCGTGCAAGACCGCTACCGGCCGCTGGGCCGCCCGGAGGTACTCAAAGAGCTGCAGGCCATGGAGATGCTGCCGGCGATTACCTTCATCTTCTCTCGTGCGGGCTGCGACGGTGCGTTGTATCAGTGCTTGCGCTCCCGAATGGTGTTGACCTCCCAAGAGGAGGCCACCGAGATCAAGGCCATCGTCGATAAGGGCGTGGAAGGCATTCCGGAGGAGGACCTCAAGGTCCTTGATTTCAAACGTTGGCGCGAAGCACTCTCACGTGGCTTCGCCGCGCACCACGCGGGCATGCTGCCGGCCTTTAGACACATCGTGGAGGAACTGTTCGTCAAGGGCCTCGTCCGGGCAGTCTTCGCCACCGAAACGTTGGCCCTAGGAATAAACATGCCGGCGCGCACCGTGGTGTTGGAAAAGCTGGTGAAATTTAACGGCGAGGCACACGTGGATCTGACACCGGGCCAGTACACACAGCTCACCGGCCGCGCCGGTAGGCGAGGCATCGATACCTTGGGCAATGCCGTCGTGCAGTGGGCACCCGCCATGGATCCCGCCGCGGTGGCGGGGCTTGCATCAACTCGTACCTATCCGCTTATTTCTACCTTCGAGCCCGGCTACAACATGGCCATCAACCTGCTGGGCATGCTCGGCTTTGATGACTCGCTGCGCCTGTTAGAAAAGTCTTTCGCCCAGTTCCAGGCGGATGGATCCGTTGTGGAGGAAACCCGTGAGATTGAACGTGCCGAGCACCGCGTTCGGGAGCTGCGCGCACAGTTGGATCAGGCCGTGGATAACTTGGCACCGCCGGCCACCGATGGCGAAGACCCAGCTGAGATCCTCATGGATTATATGCGGCTGCGCCGCGCACTAACTGACGAGGAGAAGACAGCCCGAGCCTCCAAGAAGGAGGAGCGGCACAAGGAGGTCGCGGCTGTCTTGGGCCGGCTGCAGGTCGGTGAGGTCATCGCTATCGCCACCAAGAAGCGACCAACGCTGGCTGTCGTAATCACCCCGGCAAACCAGACTGCTGATCCACGTCCCTGGGTTACCACGGAGACCGGGTGGTCTGGGCGCATCGACTCCGCCGGCATTGATAATCCGCCGATCGTCGTCGGACACATGAAGCTCCCGCGCGCAGCGCAGAAGAACCCGCGCCGCCATACCCGATTTGTCCAGGAGGCCTTCAAGCGCAATTACTACAAGCGACCGAAGAAGATGCGCACCGAGCCGCGTAATCGCCCCAACAAGAAGATCGCGCAATTGCGCGATGCCCTCCGCGAACATCCAGTGCACCATTGGCCCGCGACCGACCGCGAGCAGCTGGCCGGGGTGGCGCAGAAGCTGGCACGCCGCGAACGCGAGCTAGCCAGGCTTGAGGATAAGGTCGAGCGCGCCACGGATACCCTTGGCCGCACCTTCGAGCGCATCGTGGATCTGCTGGCGGAGATGGACTACGTGGAGTTTGATGGTTACGGCGAAAACCGCGAGCCGGTCATCACGGATGAAGGTGAGCGCCTGGCCAAAATCCACTCCGAATCGGACCTGCTGGTGGCGCAATGCCTCAAGCGCGGTATCTGGAACGACCTCGACCCTGCGGAGCTGGCCGGTGTGGCCTCCCTCTGTGTCTTCGAAAACCGCAAGACCACTCGCGGGGAACCCGGCGCGGCCACTGACGCGATGGCGGATGCCATGAACGCAACCTGGCGCATCTACACCGAGCTCGTCGCCGATGAGAAGCGCCATAACCTGCCGCAAACGAGGGAGCCGGAGCCTTCTTTTGCACTAGCTATCCACCAGTGGACGGCGGGCGCGCCGCTGGCCTATTGCATGGCCGCGGCTAATGAGTCAGGCGCGGAGCTGACTCCTGGTGACTTTGTCCGCTGGTGCCGTCAGGTCATTGACCTGCTTCAGCAGGTGGCGAAGACGGGCTACGAGGACGAAATTCGCCGTAATGCCCGGCGCGCCATTGACGCGATCCAGCGCGGTGTCGTCGCCATCGGTGCCTAGCCTTAGCGCCTAGTCTTCGGAGCCACCCCGAAGCAGCGCCGTGGCTGCCGCAGCGATTGCTTGGCGATGGGGCGCAACGAGCGCCACGGTGGCGAGCTTGAGGTTGCGCCCCAGCGGGTTAAGTATGAGGGCTTGCGTACCGATGACGGCGTCATCGACTAAAGCTGGACCGCCCGAGTCACCTTTGACTGCCGGAATCGTGTTGAAGACAAATCCGGCGGGGGAGACTGTGGTGCGGAAGTCAATGGACCAGGTGCGGAAGAAGGGAAGGAGAAAAAGCCCACTGCGTTGCTGGGCACGGCGAGCTTTTCCGCCGTATCCCCAGGTGGTGACTGGGGCGCGGAATGGTGGGGTGCTTTTTGCAAGCCCAGGAAGGTCCCGGGGAGGGGTCGGCCGGTCTAGCAAGCACAGCGCCATGTCGGTCCCGTCAATCGTGCGCACGGCGGCCACGCGCCGGTTGAACCCGCCACTCACCTTGTAGTGATCACCTTTGTCTAGTCCGCCGCGGAAGAAGTGGGTGCAAGTCAGAACCAACCGGGTTGCCTGCTGGGTGCGGGGGCCTAAGGACGCATCGATGAGCACTCCCGAGCAATAGCTTGAGCGATTACGGATCTTGACGGCAGCGCGATGGGAATTCACGCCTCCCAGCTTAACTGGACGAAGGCGGGCGGTAGGCTAACTATCATGACTGATTATGCGTCCCGACTAAGCCGTTCCCGCGCTATCGCCGCTGCTAAGGGCATCGACATCCTGTTAGTGGGGACAGGCGCCGAATTCGCGTACCTCACCGGTTCGTGGGTTTCCTCCCACGAGCGCCTGACCTGCTTGGTTATCCGCCCCGATGCCGAACCGGTAATCGTCGCCCCCAGCACCGACATTGAGTCGCTTCAGGGCGTTGCAGCCCAGCTAGTGGGATGGAGCGATGGGCAGGATCCCTATGCGCTGGCCTTGGGAGGTGTGCGCCCTACCACCGTTGCCTTGGGGTCCTCACTCACCGCCGATCACGTACTGCGCTTTCAGTCCGCAATTGACAACCTGGAGGCGAAGTCCACGAAAGAACAGCACGCTGCAAAGTATGTTCTGGCCACCGAGGCCCTCGCCGAGCTTTTTACCCGCAAGGATCCAGATGAGGTGGCTGAGCTACGCGCTGCAGCGGCGGCTATCGACGCTGTACACGCCGAGGTGCCGCGCCTCCTGCAGCCGGGGCGCACCGAGGCCGACGTAGCCGCAGATCTGCGGGAGCTCATTCTGCGCGAGCACCGCGAGGTAGATTTCATCATCGTGGGCTCCGGTCCGAATGGAGCCAATCCACACTATGACTTTGGGGACCGAGTACTCGCCGCCGGCGATCCCGTGGTAGTGGATATTGGCGGCACGCTGCCCTCGGGCTATCACTCCGACTGCACCCGCACCTACGTGGTTGGCGCCGATCCTGCTGCCGCGCCGGCAGAGTTTCGTGAGGCTTACGCGGTCCTAGAGAAGGCCCAGGCTGACGGACGAGCTGCCGCGCGCCCGGGTGCGACCGCCCAGGAGATCGACCGTGCCACGCGCAGTGTGATTGAAGACGCCGGTTGGGGTGAGTTCTTCACGCACCGCACCGGGCACGGCATTGGCTTGTCGACGCACGAGGAGCCTTTCATCATGAAAGGAAACGAGCTGGAGCTTGCCGAGTCCATGGCCTTTTCGATCGAGCCGGGCATTTACGTGCCGGGCAAGTGGGGTATGCGTCTTGAAGACATCGTGGTGGCCACCGAATCCGGCTATGAATCCCTGAACCAGGCACCGAGGGGGTTGCGCTAATGGGAGAAACTGGCGCGCTACTGATCCTAGGCGGGCGCAGCGATATCGGTGGGGAGCTTGCACGTCGGCTGTGTGAGGGTCGCCCGGTGGTTCTCGCCGCGCGGGGTGAACACGGTATAGACGGGCTGCGCTCCGAACTCCTAAGCAGGGGAGCGACGTCCGTGCACACGCTGTCCTTCGACGCCACAGATGTCTCCTCCCACCGCGCGGTCATCGAACAAGCCGCAGCACTCGCAGAGGGAGAGATCACCACGGCCGTCGTTGCCTTCGGAATACTGGGCGATCAGGAGCGCGCGGAGCACGACGAAGCCCACGCCTTCGACATAGCGCTGGTGGACTATGCAGCGCAGGTATCCATGCTCACCGTGCTTGCCGACGTCATGACGAGAGGGCACATCGTGGCCTTTTCCTCCATCGCTGGGTGGCGCGCCCGCCGGGCTAACTATGTCTATGGCTCGACCAAGGCAGGCCTAGATGCCTTCTGCCAAGGCTTGGCAGATCGTTTGCACGGCAGCGGCCTAGCTCTGATCACCGCGCGCCCCGGCTTCGTCATTGGATCCATGACTCAGGGGATGAAACCCGCGCCCTTGTCGGTGACCCCTGACGTTGTGGCCCAAGCGGTGGTCCAGGCCATTGAGTCCTCGGTGGGATCGCGGCCGTCTTCCTGCACGCTATGGATTCCACGGCCTCTTCAGCTCTTGGCGTGGGTGATGAAGCTGGTACCGCGTCCCATCTGGCGGCACATGCCGCGCTAACGGTGCCCGAGGACAGGAGAGTTCGCATCGAAGATGAATCCGCGCGGTGCAAGGACGCGCAACACAACGTCAGCATCTCCCTCGGCTAGATCGTGGATGACCAATCCGCGCCAAGGGGTTACCGAGATGGGAGCGCCCAGCTGGGCGATAAGCCCGGCGTATTCTCCGGGCAGCACGCCATCCTGCAGGCCCGCACCCAGATCGACGCGGCCGGGCTCCGTGTGCTCAGTCAGCCAGCCGATGGGCAAGGAGGGCGCGGCAGAGGCAGCACGCGTCGGTGAGGGGAAGCCATCGATGGCTTCAGGACGCTGAGCAGATAGCTCGAGCACGTAGTCCACGAGCTGAGAAATAGCATCGTCTAGTTCTAGGGCTGGACCGGTCACCGCCCCCTCTCGGATCACGCGTGCGGAATCGGCGCCCACGTCTCCTCCCGCGTTAGCTCCGGATAGTTGGAGCCCAGCCGCCACACCGTGTGAGAGGAGATCACCAGCGCCGCTATCCACACCGAAAAGCGCGGCATGGGCTATCGCGGGGGCGTCCTGATCGACGTCGGCTAGGGCTTCCGCAATCCGCTGCGCTACCTGACGGGCGCGCAGCGACAGGGGAGAGGCTAGTACGTGGGCGGCGGTCGTGGGCAGGGGGACGTCGCCAAGCACCTGCGCATTGTCGACGCCTCGCAGGCTGATGACGCTGTGCTGCTCTAGGTACACATTGCCATCGCCATGTTCCCTGGCGGCCTGGCCCAGAGCGAGCCACTGCTCGGGAGTAACAACGCCGCCGGCGGGATGGAAGCGCAAGGTATCGGATTCGGGATGCTTCGACTCAGGGAGGGACATGGTGGGACAGTCTAATCGCTCTGGGAGGGTCTACTGCGAAGCGCCAGGCCCAGCAAGTATGGTGGGCTGCATGCCGTTTCTTCTGTTCATCGCGTACATCCTCCTCGAAACCCTGGCGTTTTGGGCAGTTGCCGAGTGGATTGGTGTGCTGTGGGCACTATTAGCCTTGGCGCTGACCATGCTCTTCGGTATGACGATAGCCAGCTGGGAAGTCCGCCGCATGATGGTCAGCCGCATCCGCCAGATCGAAGACGGAGTCTATGTAATGGAGGATCCCACCCCGGGCAAGACGGCAGGCAACGTAGGCCTGACCATGGTGGGCGGAATCCTCCTGTCGTTGCCCGGTTTTGTCTCCACGATTTTCGGCGCGCTGCTCATCTTTGCCCCCACGCGGTCCGTCATCCGCACACTGCTTGCGGCGTCGATGTTCCGGAAGATCGAAGACATGGGCGTGCGCGTGTACGAGGCCTCACCCATGGCGCAGCACCGCGACTCGTATGGCTCCTTCGGCACCTTTGGCGCAGGCGCCGCCGGTGGTGGAATGGGGGGCATGGATCAACCAGGCCAGTCGCATGAGGTCTTGGACGAAGATGAAATCCGCACGTGGACCCAACACGTCAAGCCCGAAGACTTTGAGGACGGAAACAAGTAGTGGTGGTGCTGGTGGCCCGGCTCGCTCTCGCTGCTGCGTCGGGCGCCGTGACCTACCTTGCCGTTGAGCCACGCGGCTGGTGGGCCGCCGGCATAATCGGCATGGCGATGCTCGTGGCAGCGCTCTCACCGTGGACAAAGCCCCTAGGGCTGGGGTGGGCGGCGCTTGTCGCTTGTGTGCATAGCGCGGTGTTGTACTTGTTCACGCTGCCGTGGATTGGTGAGTTGGTGGGCAACATGCCCTATATTGCGCTCGCTTTATTCCTGTCCCTGTATAGCCTCCTCCTTGGTATCGGCGGGGCGGCGCTGCTGCGCTTAAACTGCGGTTTCGCTCTCTTCCCGTTCTTCTACGTGGCGGTAGAATTGCTGCGCTCCTCAGTGCCCTTTGGCGGTTTTGCGTGGGTGCGCCTCGCTTGGGGGCAAATAGAGGGCCCACTCGCCAATCTCGCCTCGTGGGGCGGGCCGGCGCTCATTACCTGCGCGGTGGTCAGCGTAGGCGCGGGCATGGTGGGGCTTGCCCGCTCACCGCGCCTGGCATGTGCGTTCTTGGCCGTGCCGATGCTTGCCGGATTATTGGCGGCACAGAGCGTGGACCGCCCAGGCCGCACAACAGGCACGGTGACGGTCGCCGCGGTGCAAGGAAACGTTCCACGGCTGGGCCTTGACTTTGCCGCCCAACGCCGCGCGGTGCTGGATAACCACGTCCGGGTCACTGAGCAGGCAGCCCAGGATGGCGCTGAGCCAGACATCGTCATTTGGCCGGAGAACTCCTCCGATATCAACCCTTTTGCGAATGAGGACGCCCGAGAGCTTATCGACGGCGCCACCCACGACATCGATGCACCAATCCTCGTCGGAACGCTGACCCAGGATGAGGTTGGCGCACGAAACACCATGCAGGTGTTTAATCCGGATGGCTCGGCAGGGGAGTACCACCACAAGAAGTACCTGCAGCCTTTTGGTGAGACGATGCCGATGCGCGATTTCTTTAGGAAGATCACCGACCTGGTGGACCTGGCAGGCGACATGAAGCCCGGTGACGGTCCGGGCGTGGTCACGATGGCCGGGACTGCGGTGGGCGTTGCCACGTGTTATGAGGTGAGCTTTGACCAGGCGTTCCGAACCGCCATCGACAACGGGGCGCAGATCCTCACGACACCGACGAATAACGCCACCTTTAGTGACTCCGACATGACCTACCAGCAGTTGGCCATGAGCCGCTTGCGCGCGATCGAGGCGGATCGGGCCGTCGTAGTGGCGGCTACGTCTGGGGTCTCTGCCATTGTCCACCCGGATGGCTCAGTGAGCCAGGCCAGCGGTATCTTTGAACCGGCATATCTCGAAGAAGAGCTTCCGCTGCGAGAAGGGCGTACATTTGCGGTGCGTTACGGTTCGCTCCTGCAATGGCTCATGGCTATTATTGGAACGGTCTGTGCGCTGTATGCGATCTATTCCACCCGCTTGTCCGGACGACGCAGCGCGCCTCAGAAAGAAATCTAAAGGAGCAAGGAACTAGTGAGCTCGACCCGCGAATCTACCCTGGTCATCATCCCTACTTACAACGAGATCGAGAACCTACCGCTCATTACCGGGCGCGTGCGCAAGGCAACGCCGGAGGTTCACATCCTGATTGTGGACGATAACTCCCCGGACGGCACCGGTGACGCGGCGGATAAGCTGGCCGCTGAGGATTCTCACCTGCACGTTCTCCACCGTGAGGGCAAGGGCGGACTTCTCGGCGCGTACATCGCCGGTTTCAAGTGGGGCCTGGAGAAGGACTACCAGGTGCTGTGCGAGATGGATGCAGACGGCTCCCACGCACCGGAGCAGCTGCACCTGCTGTTGGAGGAAATTGACAAGGGTGCCGACTTGGTCATCGGCTCTCGCTATGTTCCGGGCGGCGAGACCGTCAATTGGCCGGCCAACCGCGAGCTGCTCTCTCGCCTGGGCAACAAGTATATCTCGGTCGCCTTGGGCGCCGGCATCAACGACATGACCGCCGGTTACCGTGCCTTCCGTCGCGAGCTACTCGAGCACCTAGACTTCGAGGAGCTCTCTAACGCCGGCTACATTTTCCAGGTTGACGTTGCCTTCCGCGCCATCAAGGATGGCTTCGATGTCCGCGAGGTACCGATCACCTTTACCGAGCGAGAGCTGGGTGAGTCGAAGCTTGACGGCTCTTTTGTCAAGGATTCCCTGCTGGAGGTCACCAAGTGGGGCGTTGCGCACCGCTCCGAGCAGGTCAGCGACTTTACCTCTGAGGTATCCAAGATCACCTCACGCACGGTAAAGGACATGGAGCTTGGCCCCAAGTTCAGCAACGCTAAGACTGCTGTGTCCGACTTTGTCTCCGAGGTATCCAACTTGGTGAAGGGCACACTCAACCGCTAAAACTGCTTTCCTCACCGCAAGCCCGAAGGCCTGTCATGGCTTTCGGGCTTTTGTGGTAATAACCATCATCGGTGCTAATGTCGTAAGTGGCACTTTACTCGGTGCACAGTGACTTGTTTCACTTCTTTCTCACACTACGGATCGTTCGGCACGTACCTGCCGATGGAGGAGAGTTTGCTATGGCAACCGTAACGTTCAAAGATGCATCCCTAACCTACCCGGGGGCTAAAGAACCCACCGTCAAGAAGTTCAACCTGGAAATCGCTGACGGCGAGTTCCTCGTCTTGGTTGGCCCATCCGGCTGTGGTAAATCCACCACGCTGCGCATGCTGGCTGGCTTGGAAAACGTCACGGACGGTGCCATCTTCATCGGCGACAAGGACGTCACCCACGTCGCACCGCGTGACCGAGACATCGCTATGGTCTTCCAGAACTATGCGCTCTACCCGCACATGACCGTGCGCGAGAACATGGGCTTTGCGCTGAAGATCGCAGGCAAGTCCCAGGACGAGATCAACAAGCGCGTCGATGAGGCCGCCGCCACCTTGGGCCTGACCGAGTTCTTGGAGCGCAAGCCGAAGGCCCTGTCCGGTGGTCAGCGCCAGCGCGTAGCCATGGGCCGCGCCATCGTCCGTAATCCCCAGGTCTTCCTCATGGATGAGCCGCTCTCCAACCTCGACGCTAAGCTGCGTGTGCAGACGCGTACCCAGATCGCGGCTTTGCAGCGCAAGCTCGGGGTCACCACCGTCTACGTCACCCACGACCAAACCGAGGCACTGACCATGGGCGACCGCATCGCGGTGCTCAAGGACGGCTACCTGCAGCAGGTCGGCGCACCCCGCGAGCTCTACGACCGCCCAGCCAATGTCTTCGTCGCCGGCTTCATCGGTTCCCCAGCCATGAACCTCGGTACCTTTACGGTCAAGGATGGTGACGCTACCTCGGGGCACGCCCGCATCAAGCTGTCCCCGGAAACCATCGCGGCCATGACCCCAGAGGACAATGATCGCATCACCATCGGTTTCCGCCCGGAGGCCCTAGAGATCATCCCGGAGGGCGAATCCACCGACCACTCCATTCCCATCAAGCTCGACTTCGTAGAGGAACTTGGTTCTGATTCCTTCCTCTACGGCAAGCTGGTGGGCGAAGGTGACCTCGGCTCCTCGAGCGAGGACGTTCCCGAATCCGGTCAGATCGTCGTTCGCTCCGCACCGAACACCGCACCAGCCCCGGGCAGCGTTTTCTATGCGCGCATCGTCGAAGGCGGCCAGCACAACTTCTCAGCTTCGACTGGAAAGCGCCTGCCGTAGCCCGCGCCCGGTTACTCCGAGCAGAGCAGTACGCATAGACATAGAGCCAGGATTAATTCAGCGACGAAGGTGGAGTGACTCGACGTGAAAGAGTCTATGAGTATCACCTCCTCGACGTACGCGTCGGCACTTCTGACGCTGCCGTGGGATACACCCCTGGAACAGTGGCCCGCTGAACTCATTGCGGCCCTGCCCAGGGGTATTTCCCGGCACATCGTGCGTTTCGTGGGGATTAACCGCGGCATCGTCGCGGTCAAGGAAATCGGCGCGCGTACCGCCCACCACGAGTACAAGATGCTGCGCGAACTGCAGCGTCTTGGCGCACCCAGTGTGCGCCCCGTTGCCGTGATTACCGGCCGACACCCAGCCAAGGAGAGCTACGGGGAGCTCACCGCAGCGCTGGTTACTGAGCACCTGGAGTTTTCCCTACCGTACCGTGAGATCTTCTCGCGACACCTCACGGTAGCCGAGGCGGAAAAGCTAATCCGGGCTTTGTCAATGCTGCTGGTGCGCATGCATCTGCTGAACTTCTATTGGGGTGATGTATCGCTGTCGAACACCCTCTTCCGGCGGGACGCCGAAACTTATTCGGCCTATCTAGTCGACGCCGAAACGGGAGAGTTCCAGCCCAATCTCTCCGAGTCACGCAGGCTTTACGACGTCGACATCGCCCGCGTTAACATCATCGGTGAACTCATGGACCTGCAAGCAGGAGAGTGCTTGGATTCCTCCATCGATGTCATCGCCCTAGGCAGCCTGGTTGAGAGCTCTTACCTCGAGTTGTGGACGGAACTGACCGCAGAAGAATCCGTGGACGCCAGCGAGTATTGGCGCGTCTCCGAGCGGACTGACCGCCTCAACCAACTGGGGTTCGATGTAGGCGAGCTCAAGGTCACTAAGGACGATTCGAAACACGTGGTGCGGATTCGCCCAGTGGTGGTCGATCCTGGCCATTACCGCGCACAGTTATTGAGTTTGACGGGATTAAGCGTCGAGGAACACCAAGCCCAGCGCCTCTTGGGTTCCATCCAGGCCTACCAAGCCGTCGAATGTGGACCCCACATGGGGCTTACCCAGGCCGCGCACCTGTGGATGACGCAAGAGTACGAACCGACCATCGCCGCTGTCCCCGTGGAGATGTTGCAGAAGCTCGAACCCGCGCAGATTTTTCACGAAATCGTCGACCACCGCTGGTTCCTTGCACAAGAGAGGGGAGAGGACGTGTCCCTTCCGGAGGCGACGGCATCCTACCTTGAGTCCGTGCTGCCCGCCCGCCGAGACGAGGCGCGGCTTCTCCACACATAGCCCGCAAAGGGAGACTTGTCATAACCGCCTGCATGCCCCAGTGGCATCCAATACCACAGGTCGGAAACGCAGCTCTCAGCCGTTTATTATATGGATTTGTATGTTTTAAGCCCGATTGCCCCTTAAATGGGGAAGGATTTCGTGCCCGAATATGGATATGGTCACAATCGGGCGTTTTAGGTCCGTTTTCTTTTGATTATGTGGAATACCTCACTAAGGTAGGAGACAGGCTAACCAGTTCATAGTTGGATTGCGATCCACTATGAAGCACTTGGTGGCGCTGGGAAGATCCTTCGTCACGGAAGGAATCCCAGACACAACCGAATACGAGCCGGGTATCCATCTCGGCTCATCATCCCGCTTTTCATCAAGAAAGATGAGGACCTCATGAAGCGTCTTACTCGCATCGCATCCATCAGCATGGCTTCCATGCTCGCCGCCGCAAGTCTCGTCGCGTGCTCCGGCTCTACCGACGAGGAAGGCGATGTATACTTCCTGAACTTCAAGCCCGAACAGGACGCCGCATACCAGGAGATCGCAAAGGCCTACACTGAAGAGACCGGCGTCAAGGTCAAGGTCGTCACTGCCGCCTCCGGCTCCTATGAGCAGACCCTCAAGGCAGAAATTGGCAAGGACGAAGCCCCGACTCTCTTCCAGGTCAATGGCCCAGCTGGCTTCATCACCTGGCAGGACTACATGGCAGATATGTCGGATACCGAGGTAGCCAAGCAGCTCACCGACGATATTCCGCCGCTGACCACCGAAGATGGCGAGGTGCGTGGCGTTCCGTTCGCCGTCGAGGGCTTCGGCATCATCTACAACGACGAGATCTTCGACAAGTACATCGCCACCTCCGGCGCGAAGATCAAGTCCACCGACGAAATCAAGAGCTACCAGAAGCTCAAGGAAGTCGCCGAGGACATGCAGGCCAAGAAGGATGAGCTTGGCATCGAAGGTGCCTTCGCCTCCACCTCGCTGACTTCTGGCGAGGACTGGCGTTGGCAGACTCACCTGGCTAATGCCCCGATCTGGCAGGAGTACCAGGACAAGAATGTCGAGGATACCAACGAAATCGACTTCTCCTACAACAAGGAATTCAAGAACCTCTTCGACCTCTACCTGGACAATTCCACCGTGGAGAAGACTCTAGCCCCCTCCAAGACGGTGTCTGACTCCATGGCTGAGTTTGCGCAGGGCAAGGCCGCCATGGTCCAGAACGGTAACTGGGCATGGTCCCAGATCTCTGAGACCTCCGGCAACGTGGTCAAGGAAGACAAGATCAAGTTCCTGCCGATTTACATGGGCCTGCCGGACGAAGAGAACTACGGCATCAACGTCGGTACCGAGAACTACCTGGGCGTGAACTCTGAGGCCTCCGAGGTCGACCAGAAGGCCACCAAGGACTTCGTGGACTGGCTGTTCACCTCCGATGCTGGCAAGGAGCACGTGGTTAAGGACCTCGGCTTCATCGCACCGTTTGCGAACTACACCGCCGAGGACACCCCAAATGATCCCCTAGCTGAGCAGGTCGCGGAAGCTATCGCTGACGAGGATCTGACCACCTACCCGTGGAACTTCCAGTACTTCCCGTCCCAGCAGTTCAAGGATGACTTTGGCCAGGCCCTGTCGCAGTATGCCTCAGGCACCCTGAAGTGGGAGGACGTCGTCAAGCAGTTCAAGGACAACTGGGCTGCTGAGAAGGAATCCAACTGGGGCTAGGCCTTAAGTCCCCACCCCTCGCCACATGCCTTCCCACTGGGAAGCGTGTGGCACCACTTGAAATTAAGGTTTCACCACCATGCAAGCAACGCTGAAGAAGTACTTCCCAGTCTTTGTCTTGCCCACTCTTCTGGCATTCATGATTGCCTTCTTGGTGCCGTTCATCGTGGGATTCTTCCTTTCCTTTACGAAGTTCACCACCATCACCAACGCCAAGTGGGTTGGCATCGACAACTACGTCAAAGCTTTCTCCCAACGCGAAGGTTTCATCTCGGCCTTCGGTTTCACCGTCCTCGTCGTCATCGTCTCCGTTATCACCGTCAACGTCTTTGCCTTCCTCTTGGCGTGGATGCTGACCCGTAAACTTCGCGGCACCAATTTCTTCCGCACGGTCTTCTTTATGCCGAACCTCATCGGCGGCATCGTGCTGGGTTATACCTGGCAAACCATGATCAACGCCGTGCTTTCGCACTATGCCACGACCATCAGTGCGGACTGGAAATTCGGTTACGCCGGCCTCATCATGCTGCTTAACTGGCAGCTCATCGGCTACATGATGATTATTTACATCGCCGGCTTACAGAATGTCCCACCGGAGCTCATCGAGGCAGCCGAGCTCGACGGCGTCAACAAATGGGAGATGCTTCGCCATGTCACCATCCCGATGGTCATGCCGTCCATCACTATCTGCCTCTTCCTGACTTTGTCGAACTCGTTCAAGCTCTTCGACCAGAACCTTGCGCTCACCAACGGCGCGCCCGGCGGACAAACTGAGATGGTCGCGCTCAACATCGTTAACACGCTGTTCAACCGTATGAACGTCGAGGGCGTGGGTCAGGCCAAGGCCGTCATCTTCGTCGTCGTCGTGGTCGTCATCGCGTACTTCCAGCTGCGCGCGACCCGTTCCAAGGAAATCGAGGCATAAGTCATGACTACCAGCACTTCAGCGCAGGCCGTCCCGGCCTCGAAGAAGAAGGATCACCAGCTTCCCTCGGACAATAAGACCCGGATGTCTGGCGGCGCCAAGTTCGTGGTCTATGCGATCCTGGTGTTCTTCACCATCGTCTTCCTTGGGCCGATCCTCTTCATCTTTATTAACTCTTTTAAGTCCAAGTTCGCCATCTCCTCCGATCCTTTTTCCCTTCCCATCGGTGAAACCTGGGTCGGCTTCGAGAATTTCATGGTCGGATTGACCAAGCAGGGCTTCTTGGAAGCCACCCTGTGGTCTTTCGTCATCACGATTCTGTCCGTCATCGTCATCGTGTTCTTCTCCGCGATGACCGCCTACTACATCACGCGCGTCAAGACGTGGTGGACAAACCTTCTGTACTACCTCTTCGTCGTGTCCATGATTATCCCGTTCCAGATGGTCATGTTCCCGACGGTCAAGATTGCAGACATGCTCCACCTCAACAACCCGATCGGAATCGTGGTGCTCTACCTCGGATTCGGTTCTGGACTCTCGGTGTTCATGTTTGCGGGCTTCGTCAAGTCCATCCCTCTGGATGTCGAGGAAGCCGCGATGATCGATGGTTGTGGGCCGATCCAAAACTACTTCCGTGTGGTGTGGCCCATGCTCAAGCCGACTGCCATTACCGTGGCAATTCTCAACGCCATGTGGGTATGGAACGACTACCTGCTGCCGTACTTGGTCATTGGTCTGTCGACTCGGTACAAGACCATCCCGGTGGTCATCCAGTCCTTTGTCGGCTCCAACGGTAACCGCGATATGGGTGCCATGATGGCCATGTTGGTTCTCGCCATCATCCCGATCGTCATCTTCTACTTCTCCACGCAGAAGCACATCATCGAAGGTGTGGCTGCCGGTGCAGTGAAGGGCTAATCAAGTGCGATAGGTTAAAGAACCATGAATCGCTTGCTCGGCCCCGAATCGAAGTTCTACGCCGCCCTGAGCCTTTTCGCTGACCTTGTCATCGTCAACGTTCTCCTCGTTATCACGTGCTTTCCCGTGGTGACTGGGGGAATGTCCCTGCGCACCGCCCACGCGGTGACCGGACAGATGGTCCGCGAGGAAGGTTCACGCCGCGGCGCGGCCTTCGTTCGGGGCCTTTTGACCCGCCCCGGAACAAATACCGCCTGGTGGCTTATCTGCTTGGCACTGGGCGCCTTAGCTGCCTATGAATTCGCCATCATCGCGAAGGCCGGGTTCGGGACAATGGGCGTCGTACTGCGTGCCGCGCTGATTTCCGGGCTCCTTGTGCTGGGCTGCATCAGCGTGTGGTTTTTCCACCTAGATGCTCCGGGGCTGAGCTTTAGCCAACGGTGCACGGCAGCCATGACGAAGGCGGTAGCGCACCTACCGCGTACTCTAGTGGCGGTATCCCCGGCGGCACTCTTGGTGCTGTTCCCGCTCTTTTTCCCGGCGCAGTGGGGAGGCTATGCGTTCTTCCTCGCGGTTTTGGGCCCTGCCTTGGCGGTTTATCTCGCCGAGCTGGTTCTCCAGTGGCCGGAGCTTAATTCAGCGCCGCACGACGGTGCCAAGGCATAGCACGACGTTCGGATTAAACGCCCAAAACGACAAATAGGGTAGTGGCTTCCACTTCCGTGGAGCTACTACCCCTTGACTGTAGGATCGGCGCGCGACGGGCTTTTTAGCCTTCGTTTTCTTCCTGTTCCTTCTGCTCCTTTAGCAGGCGGGCTGCTGCGCGACGACGCGAACGCAGGCTTTCGATGCGCTCAGTCAGTAGTTCATCTAGCTCCTCAATCGAGCGGCGCTCACGCAGCATATCCCAGTGGGTCCGCGGCGGCTTCACCGGCTTGGACTCGACGCCCTCGCCCTCAACAAGGGTGCCGAGCTTACCGTTCTTGCACATCCACTCCTCGGGGATTTCCGCGTCATCGGCGAAGGGCACCTCGTAGATGTCGCCGTCCTCGGTGCGGTATTTCACCATTTGGCGCGGGGCCAAGTCGTGGTCGCGGTCGGTTTCGTAGCTCACTGCGCCCATGCGGCTGCCACGGAGTACGCGATCTGCCATGCAACATCATCCTTTTCAAGCGTTGAGGGAAGGGATCAGGGTCGACCTATATCACCCAAAGTTCTATCATTATAACGAATGGCCCACGGCCTTTGTTCCCACCCTCGGGTTAATGGGCTAAGGTGAGTGAGGTGATTGGTACACAGGATCCGCAGCCCGGCAAGCCTTCGAGGCACCGGACGGCAACCTGCCAGTGGTGCGGCACAGAGATCGCACAAGGCGGGCGGGGAAGGCCACGCAAGTTCTGTTCGCCCTCGTGCAAACAACGAGCATACGAGCAGCGCCACAACGTGGTCGGGACATCCATTCCCGTGGACGCTGTCATCCTAACTCCAGACAAGGCGGACCGTCTCCGCGACGGTCTCTTTGAGCTCCGGTGCTGTGCCGAGGACGTGGCCACAGCGGCGTCGGAAAGCGCCAGTGCTGAAGAGATGGAACAGCTGTGTGCCGAACTGGTCGCACTGGCTCGTAAGCTTGAGGAATTGAGATAGTACATGAAATCCGTATTAGGTAACCGCAAACTGGTTGTCAGTATCTTCGTGATCCTGATTCTGGGCTCGTCTGCACTGGCCCTGGGACCGCTAGCGTTTTCGGTGATCATGGGCCGCGGTGTGAAGACCGAACCGATCAACGCGGATAAGGTCCATGCCGCAACGACGGACGTTGATGGCGAATGGCACGTGGTGCAAGGTTCGGCCTATAACTACACCTCAGCTGGGTTTACCATCGATGAGATCCTGCCGGCGGATAAGCGCACGACGTCTGGCTCCACCAAGCATGTCACCGGCCAGGCAACCATCAAGGACGGGGTCGTTGAGGAAGCCAGCATCACCGTGGACATGGCGAGCCTGACCACGGACAAGAAGGTGCGCGATCAGAACATGAAGTCGAAGCTCTTTGAGGTAACGAAGTACCCAGAGTCGACCTTCACGTTGACCGAGCCGACAGATGTCTCTGCTGTGCCTGACGACGGCTCACTGGTCACCGTGTCACTGACTGGTGACTTGACCATCCACGGCGAGACCAAGAACGTGACACAGGACTTCCAGGTAGTCCGCGATGGTGACACCATTATCTTGGGCGGCAATATTCCGATTAACCGTCTCGAATTCGGCGTCGAAACCCCGGAGATGATCGCCGCGAAGATCTCTGAGGTCGGCGACGTTAACGTTCGCGTTACCCTCGAGAAGTAACGCATCCGGTCAGTCATGAATTATCAGCATCTTATTCCTGTCCTGTGGGTGCGTCTCGTCGTACTCGCAGGGTTCGGTGTTTTTATCTGGTTTCAGGGGACGAAGCTTCTGGCAGCGTTTTCCGTAGTGCTTGTAGCTCTCACCGTGGTGCAGCTGGTGATGGCTTACCGTCGGCGCTAAAACCAGTTCTCCGATGGACTCCCCAAATACCGTACCATTACGTAACAGTGACTATATTGTGCCCTAAAAGGGGTCACTCCAAGAGCAGCTGGGGAGGCGCGGATCGGCCCAGATCTAAAGGCGTCACCACGAATACTCCACTTGCACACACGACAACTCTCCGGCCACCGCATGACGCACGGGAAAGCCGCCCGGAAGGCAGCGAACAAAGAAGGCTTGAACTTCCGGGAAAGCGACGCGGACGGGACAGGTAACCCGGAATAAAGCATCAAGGGCTAGTTGAGTACGCGCAACGCACGCATGGCTCCGCCGGCGCCCATGACCCAGCAAGGGTCGCGCCGTCAAGGACTGAGCGCACATCCATGCGAGCCCAGAGATAGGAGATGCGAAGTTACGCCTTCACGCTGCATAAGCTATTGTCCGATAATGTACATTATGTCAGGATGGCTCCGCGCACCCTCCCCACCTACGAGCCATGGCCACAGCACCACAACATGTCAACCCCTCCCTTGCTCTCGCGAATTTATCATGTGATGAGACATGACCGCAGTCAAAACCAAGCCGCCGACACCGGGCGCAACCCCGAAACTCACAAAACGTGACCGCGTGCGTGTGGCTGTGGCATCAACTATTGGCACGACCATTGAGTTCTATGATTTCTTTTTTGCCACGGCAGCCGTAGCCGTCTTTCCTTTCCTCTTCTTCCCGAAGACCGAAGACCCCACCGTTGCCCTGCCCCAATCCTTTGCCACCTTCGGCCTGGCCTTTATCGCTCGACCACTGGGCTCACTACTCTTTGGACACTTTGGCGATCGCATCGGCCGCAAGGCCACCCTCGTTGGCGCACTCCTGACGATGGGCATTGCCACCTTCATCATCGGTGTCTTCCCCACGTACCAGACCGCGTGCATTATCGCGCCGGCCCTGCTGGTCCTGATGCGCTTCTGCCAAGGTTTGGGCCTGGGCGGCGAATGGTCCGGTGCGGCTTTGCTGGCTTCCGAGACCGCCGAGGAAGGCAAGCGCGCTTCCGAGCCGCCATGTGGCCACAGTTCGGCGCACCTTTCGGGTTCTTGCTCGCTAATGGTTTCTTCCTGACCCTGGTTGCCACCAAGGACTACTCGCGCGGCGACACGACCGGCACCTTCATGGAATGGGGCTGGCGTCTACCTTTCCTCGCCTCTGCTGTGATGGTGCTCATCGGTCTCTACGTCCGCGTGCGCCTGGAAGAAACACCGGTTTTCCAGCAGGCCGTTGATAAAGGCAAGAAGGTCAAGACCCCTATGGTGGAGGCTTTCCGCATTGCATGGAAGCCGATGATCATTGGTACCTTCGTCATGGTCTCTTGCTACACGCTGTTCTACCCGGTCACCACCTGGATTCTTTCCTACGGTATTGGCGATAAGACCAAGGAGCTGGGTTTGGGAATCTCCTACCTGGAGTTCCTGGAGATCCAGCTGATCTCCATCTTCATGTTCATCATCGGTATTCCCGTATCTTCCATGCTGTCGGATAGGTATGGGCACAAGCCGATCCTGGTCGTGACCTCGCTCATCATGATTGCCTTCGGTTTTCAGCTTCCCCTTCTTCCTCGGCATCGAGCACGCTGACCGCAACTCGGTCCTCGGGTTCCTGCTCGTCGGCATGTTCATCATGGGCCTCATCTTCGGCCCCATGTCCGCCGTCCTTCCGGAGCTCTTCCCCACCAACGTGCGCTACACCGGTTCCAGCATCGCGTACAACGTCTTCTCCATCCTCGGCGCCGCCGTGGCCCCGTTTATCGCAACGTTGCTGGTCAGCGCCTTTAACGTGAGCTACGTGGGCTGTTACCTCATCATCATCGTCTGCTTCATCTCCCTCATCACTATCCTCATGATGCAGGAGCTGAAGGACCAGGATCTTTCCCAGGTTTAGGCCTTCAGACACAAGCAACTCCCCGTCACCTTTCGGTTTTGCTCACCGAGGGGCGGGGAGATTTTTGTCGTGGTGCAACCCCAACACTGGCACATCACCTCGCACCGTATGGGGTTCGCACCATGGGGACCGCGCCCCCGTTGCTTCCAAAAGTGCAGACTCGCTGGTCGTCGCAAAGCACTGCCTGGGCGCTTGACGACGCCCACCTGCAGGTCTGCACTTCCAAGTCTGCACAAATAGAAAATAGGTGGCCGGAGAACATGTGCCAACCACCCGTGAAGAGCTAGTTGCCCGGATGGGTAACCTGCTACACAGAAACGGCAGTTTTACTGGATTCCACCTCGTCGTCGATGGGCTTGCGGCGGACGATGGCGGAGAAGACTGCGCCAGTGACGTTGGCCCACACCGCGGCGACCACACCCGGCAGCGCAGCCTCCGGGGTAAAGAACTGCAACGCCAATGCCGAGGCAAGCCCCGAGTTCTGGGTTGCTACTTCAATTGCCGTGGTGCGCGCCGCTGCCTCGCGCTGGCGGGCTAGCTTCGCCATGTAGTAGCCAAAGAGAAATCCGATAAGGTTCTGGATAGCCACGCCGATAAACACGACGAGACCAACGGTGACCAGCTTATCCTGCGATTTCGACACCACCGCTGTGACCACGCCGCCGATGCCAGCGATGGCCACCCACGGCAAAGCCGGCAGCACCTTGTCTACCGCCTTGCTTGCAATCACCCGCAGCAGCAGACCCAGGCCTACCGGTATGAGGACGGTCTGGACCAGCGACCACATCATACCGGCACCATCGACCTCCGCGGTTTGACCCGCTAACCACAGCATGAGCAGCGGCGTCATGATCGGCGAGACCAGCGTGGATACCGAGGTCATCGCCACCGACAACGCCACGTCCCCCTTAGCCAGGTAGGCCATCACGTTGGAGGCCGTCCCGCCGGGCACAGACCCGAGGAGGATGAGGCCGACGGTGGCGGCGTCGGAAAGCCCTAGCAACTTCGCTACGAGCACGGCGCTGGTCGGCATGATGACAAACTGACAGATAACACCCAAGAAGATGGGCAGCGGACGCTTCGCCACCAGGGCCAAGTCTGGAATTGTCAGCGTAAGCCCCATGGAAAACATGATGACCATAAGCAATTGCGAGGTGTATTGCCCCACCGGCTCAAAGGTGCCGGGGCTTAGAAAAGCGACAATAGCGCAGGCAATGATAACGATGGGGAAGATGTAAACGGCGAGCTTCTCGCCGGTCTCCCCTTCTGTGCGCGGGTTCGTCATGGTGTTTCCTTTCCAGAATGTGTCTCACTATATGAATTGAGTATCCCATATGATGAACCTCACGTACCCTGTTTGGCCGAGATTTACTGTCAAGCGATAGATTAGAAATATGTCCAAGCTACTAAGCCCCGATTCCTCTCTTTTTTCACGCCCGACCGGCGCTACCAGTCAGGCCGACGCCGTTTCGGAACGCTACCGCAACGGCTCTCCCGCCGAGCTGGTTGCAGATATGGAAGCCATCGTCGGCTCAGAAAACGTGCACGGCCGCCTCAGCGACCTCGTGCGCTTCTCCTCCGATGCCGGCCCTTACCGCTCCATCCCTAACATCGTGGTCTCCCCTCGCAACGCCGCGGACCTCGCTGCGCTGATGAAGTACTGCGATACTCACGGTCGCCACATGACCTTCCGCGCAGCAGGAACATCGCTGAACGGCCAGGCCATGGG
>NZ_CABTZR010000024.1 GCF_902489365.1 uncultured Corynebacterium sp.
GCAGGCGCTCGACCTGCGAACTATTCCGTCTTCATGCACGCCGAATAGCTCACCAACCTTCTTCTGGTTGGCGGGTGTGGCCAATGTAGACGCGGTGTAAGTGTGCGAACCGGTCGGGTATGCTGGTTGCGCGTTTCACGAGCGCAATCTAGTGGACGTAGATTTCTAGTCCCCACCCGCGACCGGAGCGAGAAAAGCCTCTCTGATGAGGGGGCTTGACCTGGCTGAGCAGAGACGAACTTAGCGAGTATTCGGGCGTTGCGGGTCAGTCAGGAAGTGACAGGGAGCTCCGTCAGTAATGCTGGCGGGTGTCCGGCTGCACTGTTGGCGGCGTCTAGCGTGTACTAGGTACTACATGGGGGTGTTGGAGGCGCCACGACTCGGTGGCGTTGCGTCAACTTCTACTTGGAAAAGCTAGTTCTTGTGGCTAACTTCAAACAGATCATCGCGATGTGCATTGAAGGTGATGGGGTCTCTACACGTTTACAGCCAACTGCCCGCGCAAACACATGCAGATAAGCGTTTGGTGCTCTTGGGGCAGAGGTTTAAAAGCGTTCATTTGTTTGAAAATGCTGTTTTACTGCGGTCATAAAATGCGCCAGCTTCCCATACGGGCGCGTACGACGGTACGGTTCCCTCTCTAACTGGGCGTGGTTCATTGAAAAGCGTGTGCCCCAGGGAAAAACTCCTGGGGCACACGCGTGTTTCTCTTAGCTCTTTAGAACCAAGAAAGTTAGGGCCAATCTACTTAACAACAATCTTTACCATTACCGGCTCGTCATTGACAGTTACTTCCTGACTACCCTTGAGCGCTCGCGCGGAAGAAAGGCTGGAAAGCCCCGAACAAGATGCGTTGATGGTATGCGAACCAGGTTCCAACGCGTAGAAGTACACGCCATTGGCATTAGTCGTGTGTACCTTTTCCTGCGAAAGACCAATAAGCTTACATTCGCCTGCCGGGTTACCACTGGAGGTTACAACTTTAATCGTTGATTCTCCTGCATTGGGCTTGGTCTGCCCGTCGTTGGGGAGACCTTGGCCGACAGTGATTGCAACAACTAGGGAAATAATGCCCAGAACGGTACCAATGAGTCCGAGAAGATTACTGGGGTTATTAATGAGAGCTCGAACCTGAGCTGGAACCGGGATCTGTGGTTGCATTGTTTTGGATCTCCTTAATGTCATTGAAGGTATTTAGCATGCTTGGGCTGATACGTAGGGCACTGTTTTCAGGGCAGCCAAGCTGACTGATGCCATGCGTGTGAATGCCGATGGCAGCGTTGTCTGTGGTATAAACTGGCGAGCCGCTTTGTCCGCCCGTGGTGTCTAAGTTATAGCAGAGTCGAGTTTGGGTTCCTGGCTGAAGGATTCCGCTCATTGTCCACAGTTGTCCGTAGTCGCGAATCAGGCTATTCCCCTTCTCTCCTGGAAATCCGGTGACAGTTGCTTTTTGCCCGGAGAAAGCGGAAGAAGTATCGCTCGGTTTAATTCCAAACCAGCTGGAAGAAATCGGCTTTGCAAACTTTACAACTCCCCAGTCGTGATCGGCGGACCCGGTAGTGGGGTATTTTGCGGATACCCACTTTTGGGACGCAAAGGTATAAGACCACTGGCTCCAATCTGATGGACGGAAAATGAGCTTTGGAGTCCATCTCTGCTCATCTACGTCGTAAAGGCAGTGGGCAGCCGTAATGAGAGTATCTGGTGAAATCATCCAGCCAGTACAATGGTTGAAGCCGTCTCGCTGGATCTGGACGATAGCCGGGTTGGGAGCCGCCTTTTGCCGATCATCGGTACCGATAATCGAGTAAGTCCCTACCGTGGTATCGCGGTCTTGGGAGGTCGCCGTGTTTGGAAATCCGGAAAGTCCAACTGCCTCTGTGCCAGAGTTGAGGTCATCGTTATCAGTTGCAATTGGCAGGAATAGCTCCTCGCCTGTTTCTGACACGCCCACCACAGAGTCGTGAAATGCCTGGGTTTGAGCATTTGCTACGGTGGGGGACAGACACGTTATTGCAGCCACTACTGCTGCGATAGTAGATTTCCGAAGAGAGAACTTCATGGGTGTCCTTTGCAGGGGAGAGATGATGATGTGTGGGGTGAGCTGAGGTAAGTCCCTTTCACCTTGCAGTGAATTATGAGGCATCGAAAAGGGCCGTGCAACCGTCAGGCGGTTTGATGTTGCCTCGTGCCCCCTCAAATAGGGGGTAGCCTCTTGTTTCATCGGGTCCGACTGGCCGGCTGCGCTGGGGATCCTATATAGGTTGTCAACCTCGTGGGTGGGTTAGTCGGGGTTGGTTTTCTCCGCGGGAGCTATATGGACGTGTTGTCTCCGGGCATGACTTTAAAGCTTATCCATGACGGACAAAACTTGGGACCCTTCAGACCGGTGGCTTGACACCCACACCGAAGAACCTGTAGCGCCACTGGAGTTAGCCAAGTAACAAGACTTCGGACGCCAAAGAGAAAAGGCACCACGCGCTGCCTGGGCGAAAGAAGAACTCAAACGGCGCGGCCGCCCAGACGGCGACCAGCCACATACGACGCCCACATCGACTACGAATGGAACCCCAGCCTAGGTGTAAGAAAAGGCTGGGTCGGGCGCTCCTAAATCCACGCGAAATGTCCCTTAAGCTCGGAGAAAAATGACCTTGAGTCCAAGGCTTACATACAAAACGCACACATTAAACTCAGGAGAGCGCTCTATTCAGACTCGGTTGGGGCACAGGCTGCGGCGATGATGCCAAGCGCAGCCAGTAGACCAATGCCACCGGCAGCGTACTGAGCCTCACGCGGGAAATTGCGAGTGAGCGACTCAATCTGCTTCTTCACTGGCTCAAGGCCTGGGATGTTGAGCTTTGCGCCGAAGCTTCCGAGGAAAGCCAACGGAATGGCGAGTGCTGCTGGGATGGTGAGGCCGAGGACCGTCGGCAAGCAGCGCTCACTCACAGAGGAACCACCTGCCGGGGCGGCTGGCTTGTCGCCGGACTTGACGGTTTCTGAGGTGCCGTCGGTGTAGGTGATGACGAGGTTACCGTCGGCATCCGTGGTCACGGACTTAATGCCGCGGCCGTCCTTGCCATCTTTACCGTTTGCGCCATCGCGGCCTGGTGCGCCATCGAAGCCATCGCGGCCCGGCGTGCCCTGGTCGCCCTTCGCGTCGGCGAGGGTACCGAGAATCTCAGAGGTGCCGTCGGTGTAGGTGACGACCACCTCGCCCTTGTCGTTGGTCGTCACGGACTTGATGCCACGGCCGTCTTTACCGTCGGCGCCGTCCTTACCGTCCTGGCCGGCGTCGCCCTTGTCGCCCTTAGGGCCCTTGTCGCCGTCCTTACCGTCCTTGCCATCGGCGCCGACGACCTTGCCAGCATCCTCGGTGGTGTCGTCGGTGTAGGTGATGATGAGATGTCCGTTATCGTCAATGGTGACGGACTTGATGCCGCGGGCGTCGTCAGTCGGCGCTGGGTCCTCGGTCTTGTCACAGTCCTTAAGATCGTCAGCAGAGCGGGAAACCTGGGCAAGGTTGAAGCCCACCTTGACCGGATCGTGGTCGGAGGAGCGGTACGGGTTATCGGACTCAAAGACGTCCCCGCCGGTGTAGTTGCGGCGAGAGTATTCCATGGCAATCGGCTCATCGGAGTTGATGTTCCAGGTCTGTGCGGCCTGGGCGTCGACGTGCTCGTTGGCCAGAATGTGGTCGAGGGAGCCGAGGCGGCCGGAGAACTGGTAGGAGGCCACGTCCTGCCAGTCCTCTTGTGCATTGAGCTCCTCTACCGGGATGGTGTAGCCGGCGTTGCGGAAGACGGAGATGGCGTCTTCCTTAGAGTAAGCGTTCAAGTCACCCATGACGAAGGTGGCCTTCTCCTGCCACTGCGGCTGCTTGGACAAACCATCGAGGACAGCCTGGGCGTGGGCATTGCGCACGTTCGGGTTGTTGCCCTGACCATCGCCGGTATCGGCGTCGCCATTGGCCACCGAGCCCTTGGACTTGAAATGGTTGGTGACCACCACGAAAGAATCTGGGCCCTCAGCAGCGCACTTGTCCTGAACCGGCATAAACTCAGCAGCGAGCGGAGTACGGGCGGTGCCCTTGAAACGCTCGTCCTCCAGCAAGGTGGCCTCACCTACTGGCTGGACGCGGTCCTTCTTGTAGATGATCGCAGTGCGGATGACATCCGTGTCCGCCGCGGAGTTCGCCGGGGCCTTGACGTAATCCCACTTTTCGGATTCCGCGCGGGTGTTGAGTTCATCTACGAGGTACTTCACAGCATCGTCGTAGGAGCCACCCACGGTATTCGCGGCGTTCTCAATCTCAGACAGGCCGATGACATCGGCGTCCAGGCCCTCCAGCGCGGTGAGGATCTTGCCCTTCTGGTCTTCAAATGCGGAGGCAGACCACGCGCCACGGAAGGTACCGCTGTCAGAACCCACGCCGTTGCCAAAGCGGTCCTTGTAGGACTTCGCGCCGTTGTCCTCACCTAGGTTGATGAAGAAGTTCAGCACGTTAAACGCCGCCACGGTGTAATCACCAGCGACCTGCGGAGCCTCCGGGCGGGCCGGGTCCCACGTAATCGGCAGGTCCGCGGTAGCGGAATCACCCGTAATCATGGTGGTGGGCTGGAAACGCCACTGCTCGTGGCCGTAGCCCAGGATGACGCCAGAGTCGGCAAACTCCACCTGGTTGGTGGTGCGGATGGTCTTCACATCCGAGCCGTTCTGCATGATGTACGGCAGCTTCGTCGACGCGCCATCGCGGGTGAAGTCACGGGTGGAGCCGTCATCCAAGATGACGTACTTCGCCGCGTTAGACGCTTCCATGTCCTTTTGTTCCTGAGTACCCGGGGAGACGATATCGGTAGGTTGGCGCAGCGCCTCCGTACCCGGGGCCAGGCCCAACTCGCCGTAGCGGTTGAGGCCGTAGTTGTCGGTCACCGTGTGTACACCGGGCTTGAGCAGCATGGACTCGAGCTTTTCGCGGGCCTCGTCGCCTTCCGGCAGGGCGTCGAGGGATAGCGGGGTGATGGCGGGGAGGGCGTCGGAAAGCACAGAGCCAGTGCTCAACGCGATCTGGGTCTGTCCAAAGTACTCATCAACGGTGCCGGTGACCTCGACAGACTCCCCAATTTCTGGGTAGAAGCCGGTGCCACCGGTGTAGACGAAGATGGCCTCCGAAGCCTCGGTCGGCGCGGTCTGGCCCGTGCCCGGGGTTTGAATGGTGAAACCGTTGAGGGACTTCTCACCCTGCCACACGGCGGTGACAACACCCTGGGTGGTGACGTTCTGGCCCTTGAGCGGGGACTCCGCGCCGGTGCCCTGGATCTCCGGGATGGTGACGGTGGAACCCGGCTCGGCCGGCTGCGGGTCCTCCGGCGCGGTTGCGCCGCCGGCGGACTTCGGCGTCGGTGTTGCACTGCTAAAGTCGGCGGCGTTGTCGTCGGTGTCGGTGCCGACGTCATCACGCTGCGCGGAGGTGGTGTTGCTCAAGGAAGAGGTGGGGGAGCCCTCGCTGAGCGACGCCGTCCCGTACCCCACGAGGTCCACCTCGGCCCCGGAGGCGTCGTAAAGCTTCACCGAGCCCTTGGAGCCGGACATGCTGAGACCGCCCTCTGCATCCGGGGTGGGCAGCGGCTCACCAGTGCCGCCGCCACCTTCCTGGATGAGGTAGTAGCCGCCAGCCGGGATGGAACCGTTAAGCGCGGTCTTTCCACCGGAGTTGCCCTTGGAGGAGAAGTACTCCACGGACCATCCGGTGAGGTCGATGGCGGAACCCGTTGGGTTGTAGAGCTCGATGAAGTCGTTGGTGAAGGGGGCGTTCTTGTTGCCGCCGCCACCATAGATCTCGGAGATGACGGCAGTGGAGCCGTCCACCGCGGCGCTGGCCTGGGGGACAACGACGCAGGTAGACACTAGTGCAGCGATGGCGAGAGAGCCGATGCGTGTGAGGCGCATGAGAGGTTCCTTTAATCAGCGAGAAAATGACAACGCATCTCGTTCTACCTGCCTTCGCCGCCGCGGGATACCGGAGGAAGAGGGGTGAGCTGGGGGTTAAGGTGGGATTCCCCAAGAATTCTTCAACCGTTTGGTTTGAGTTCATCACCCCCAAAGATTCCGAATCTTTCTCACTGGCGGGATAGACTGGCGGGGCACCTATACTCACGCACAGTAAGGCAAAATTTTCATGGCTCGTGTAGTTGTCAATGTCATGCCCAAGGCCGAGATTTTGGACCCGCAAGGTCAGGCCGTCGTCCGCGCGCTGGGTCGCCTGGGGGTTGCTGGTGTCAGCGACGTGCGCCAGGGCAAGCGCTTTGAAATTGAAGTTGATGATTCGGTCAGCGCCGAGGAACTCGAGAAGGTGGCTTCCACCCTGCTGGCCAACACCGTGATCGAGGACTACGAGGTCATCCAGTAATGAAGATCGGCGTTATTACCTTCCCCGGCACGCTTGACGACGTCGACGCGGCCCGCGCCGCTCGCACCGCCGGCGCCGACGTCGTGTCCCTGTGGCATGCGGATGAAGACCTGCGAGGAGTGGACGCCGTCGTTGTCCCCGGTGGCTTTTCCTACGGTGACTACCTGCGCTCCGGCGCTATTTCGGCGCTGGCCCCGGTGATGCGCGCAGTGGTGGAAGCAGCGAATAAGGGCATGCCGGTACTGGGCATTTGCAACGGCTTCCAGATTTTGACGGAGGCCGGCCTTCTGCCCGGCGCCCTGACCCGTAACCAGGGCTTGCACTTCCACTGCGTGGATACCTACCTCGAGGTGGCGAACGCACAGACCTCCTGGACCAGTGAGTTTGAGCAGGGCCAGCGGATCCTCATCCCGGCGAAGCACGGCGAGGGCCGTTTCCAAGCAGATGCGGAGACCGTGGAGCGCTTGGAGGGCGAGGGCCGCGTGGTCTTCCGCTATACCGATAACTTCAACGGCTCCATCAACGGCATCGCCGGCATCACCAACGAGGCCGGCAACGTGGTGGGGCTGATGCCGCACCCGGAGCATGCCATCGATCTTCTCACCGGCCCGTCCACCGACGGTCTGGGTTTGTTTGTGTCCGCCCTCAAGGTCGTCGCTTAACCCGCGCCGACGGTTATAAGGAGAAACAATGACCGTACACAACGACACCGTCGAGCAGGCGGCCGCGCAGCCTGAGCTGGACCAGCCCTACCGCGAATTGGGCCTGAAGGATGACGAATACTCACACATCCGTGAGATCCTGGGCCGCCGCCCCACCGACGCCGAGCTGACCATGTACTCGGTGATGTGGTCGGAGCACTGCTCCTATAAGTCCTCCAAGACGCACCTGCGCTATTTTGGCGAGACCATGACGGAAGAGATGGGCTCCAAGATCCTCGCCGGCATCGGTGAGAACGCCGGCGTGGTGGATATCGGAGACGGCAACGCGGTGACCTTCCGCGTGGAGTCCCACAACCACCCGTCCTACGTGGAGCCGCACCAGGGTGCGGCCACGGGCGTGGGCGGCATCGTCCGCGACATCATGGCCATGGGTGCGCGCCCGATTGCCGTGATGGATCAGCTGCGCTTCGGCCCGGCGGATGCACCCGACACCAAGCGCGTCCTGCCGGGCGTGGTCGACGGCATTTCGCACTACGGCAACTGCTTGGGTCTGCCCAACATTGGCGGTGAAACCGTTTTTGATGAGTCCTATGCCGGCAACCCGCTGGTCAACGCGCTGTGCGTGGGCACGCTGAAGGTGGAGGACCTCAAGCTCGCTTTTGCCTCCGGTACCGGCAACAAGGTCATGCTCTTCGGCTCGCGCACCGGCCTCGATGGCATTGGTGGCGTGTCCGTGCTGGCTTCTGACACCTTCGAGGACGGCGCGGAGCGCAAGCTGCCGGCCGTTCAGGTGGGTGACCCGTTCGCGGAGAAGGTCCTCATCGAGTGCTGCCTGGAGCTGTACAAGTCCGGCATCGTTGTGGGCATCCAGGACCTGGGCGGCGCGGGCCTGGCCTGCGCCACCTCCGAGCTGGCCGCCGCCGGTGATGGCGGCATGGAGATCAACCTGGACAACGTCCCGCTGCGCGCCAAGGATATGACCGCCGCAGAGATCCTCGCCTCCGAGTCCCAGGAGCGCATGTGCGCTGTGGTGACCCCGGAGAACGTGGAGAAGTTCAAGGAGATCTGCGCGCATTGGGATGTCACCTGCGCCGAGATCGGTGAGGTTACCACCGGCAAGCACCTCATCATTCGCCACCAAGGCGAGGTCGTCGTGGACGCCCCGGCCGGCACCATCGCGGACGAGGCCCCGGTCTACGATCGCCCCTATGCCCGCCCGGAGTGGCAGGATGCGCTGCAGGAGTTCAAGGGCGTCGAGAAGCAGGACCTCACCGTGGCGCTGAAGAAGCTCGTGGCCTCGCCGGCCCTGTGCTCGCGTGATTTCATCACCGAGCAGTATGACCGCTACGTGCGCGGCAACACCGTGCAGTCCCACCACGCGAACGCTGGTGTGCTGCGCATCGACGAGGAGACCGGCCGCGGTATCGCGGTATCGGCCGATGCCTCTGGGCGCTACACCAAGCTGGACCCGAACATGGGCACCCGCCTGGCGTTGGCGGAGGCCTACCGCAACGTGGCCGTCACCGGTGCCCGCCCGGTCGCCATCACCAACTGCCTGAACTACGGTTCCCCGGAGAACCCGGACGTGATGTGGCAGTTCCGCGAGTCCGTGCACGGGCTTGCCGACGGCGCCGTGGAACTCGGCATTCCCGTTTCCGGCGGTAACGTTTCCTTCTACAACCAGACCGGCGAGGAGCCGATCTTGCCGACGCCCGTCGTGGGCGTCCTGGGTGTCATCGACGACGTCCACACGTCCATCGGCAACGAGCTCGGCCTCGTGGAGGAGCCGGAGGTTCTCGTGCTGCTGGGTGAGACCAAGGACGAGTTCGGCGGTTCCATCTGGCAGCAGGTAAACGCTCGTGAACAAGGTCACGAGTCAGAGATGGGACTCAATGGCCTGCCGCCGCAGGTGGACCTGGCTAATGAGAAGCGCCTCGCAGACTTCTTCGTGGGCAACGAAGGCCTGACCGCCGCTCACGACATCTCCGAAGGCGGCCTTGCCGTCGCCGCGTTCGAGATGGCCAAGCGCAGTGGTGTAGGCCTGAGCCTGGATCTGTCCAAGGTTCATGAGGACGCCTTCGTGGCAGCCTTCTCCGAGTCCGCCTCCCGCGTGCTCGTGGCAACGACCGCTGACCGCGTCGACATGCTGCTGCACCGCGCTGAGGAGTGCGGCGTGCCGGCCGTCGTCATCGGCCAGACCACCGACAACGGTGAGCTGGACCTCGGCGGCGAATCCATCGCAGTTGCCGAGCTGCGCGAGGCTTGGGCGGCAACCTTGCCGGACCTCTTCGGCCACGCGGTGGGCGCCAACTCCGTCGTGGAGTAGACCACACGCACAGAACTGCAATCGGGCAGGGTTCTCGCGCCACGGCGAGGCCCTGCCCGCAGCGTCTAATTGCTCCACTCAGCGTTGTAGACTATTAGCAATAGCTGCGCACGGGGGCTGGGGAACAGAGATGGAAGACGTGAAGAGAAAAAGAACTTTGTATGTTTTTCTCGATGAGTCGGGGGATATGCAGTTTGGTGCAAAAGCCTCCACGCACTTCCTAATCACAGCATTTTGCACTTTCGATCCAGCAGGCACTGCGATCAGACTGCAAGCGCTGAAGCATGAACTTATGGCAGCGGGGAGCAAAGACCTTGAGTTTCATGCAACAGAGAATTCGAAAGGAACGCGAAAGCGGGTAATAGGCCGAATCAATGAGCTTGATCGGTGTCGTGTCCACACGATTTGGGTGGATAAGCGAATGACGCATCCGACCTACCAGTCTCCACCGCAGCTTTTAGGGCTTTTTGCTGGTGCAATGGGGAAGTGGATTAATGCGGTATGGGGAGACTCAGAGGTAAGCGAAGTAATCTTAATTTTCGACTCTGTTCTTACTGGCAAGGAAAGATCGGCGTTTGAAAAGAAGATAAAGCCTCTGTTGAAAGGTTTACAGCTAAAGTTTCGTGTGCTTTTTCATCCAGTAATACAGGATCTGAACGGTCAGATTGCTGACTACTTTTCTTGGTCATGGTTTCAGAAAATGGAACGAGGCAAGGGACAGTACGTTCAAGCACTTTCGCGGCGGCACAATTGGGGTCAATTCAATATGTTTTCGGCGGGAAAGACTTATTACTGGAGTGGTCCGGTCCGAAAATAAGCGACCGCCCCACCTACCGGCGTAAGCCGGAAAGCCTTCAGGGGCTCTTTCGGTGGGGCGGAACCTTTCGTCTTGAGTTTAGACCTTCATCGCCTGGGGAGGCAAGGGCGCTATCTGGAGATACTGAAGACGGGGTGAGGGGCCGATCCCGCCGTGAGGCGGCAGCCTCCTAGGAACCAACTAATTAAGCACCGATGGTGCGGGCGATAGTCTGGTCCCAACTCAGCTTCATCTGGTGGGAGAAGAGGTTGAAGGTGTGCGAACCCTGGGGGCTGAAGTAGCGGTTCACGCGCACCCCGGCGTTGCGGGCGTTGCGGGCGTTGCGGGTGAATTCCTCCGAGCACTGGTTGGCCACCATCTCTACCGCGCGGGGGCCGAGCCACTGGGCGGGGCTGTTGGTCCCATCGATGGGGCCCGGGGTGCCGGAGGCCGATCCCACGAAGACCTCGACGTCGCGCAGGCGCCCAGGGTTGGCGTTGGGGTCATGCTCGAACCACTGCGGGGAGCCCGGCAAGCCCCACGCATTGAAGGAGGATCCGCCGCCGTAGGCGATCATCGCGGTGGAGGTGGGGAAGCCAATCGCGCCGGAGCGCACCGGACAACCAGAGTAGGAGGCCGCTGCCTTGTAACGCTGTGGGGCGTGGCCAGCGATGTCGAGCGCGGCGCCGCCGGTGGAGGAAACACCGCCGATGGCATCGCGGCCGGTACCGTGGAACTCGGCGTCGATCAGCGGGGGCAACTCAGCGGTCATGTAGGTGTTCCACTTGTTGACCCCCAGGATGGGGTCCTCAGCATTCCAGTCGGTGTAGAGGGAGTACGCACCGCCAAGAGGCATCACCACGTTAACGTTCTTGCCCACGGCCCACTGGCGGATATCGGAGTGAGTTATCCAGTTCATGCCGGCCTGGCCACCCTCAATACCTGGCAGCAAATAGAAGGAGGGGCGGGGCTCTTCGCCCTCGGGGAGCAGGACGTTATTGGAAATCACCGCGCGGTTGGCCGGGGACCACACGTCCACCACCCAGTGGTTGCCGCCCACGTGGCGCTTTGAGGTGATGAAAGGCTTGTCGCCCAGCCAGGGCTGCGGGTTGGTCACGCGCGAGGAAACTTCACCGATGGTGCTGGACTGTGCGGAGGCAGAGCCGGCGCCTGCCGACGCCGCCCCCAGCACCACCATGGCTGCTGCGAACAGCGCCGCGGTGCGGCGAGGGCGCGAGACAAAGGAAAGCATAGTGCGGGTAGTTTACGTTGTCAGTGCCTTCGAACTGCAAATATCGGCAGGAAAGACGGCAAAAACTTTCGCTGCACCCTTGTCTGCCACAGTGCTTGGCCGTATAGTTACGGGTACGTAAGTTTTGGGAGTGAATGCGTTATGCGCATGACCCGCATCTCAGGCAAGACAAGGCCCCACTATGAACGCCCCCAGTGCTCAAAAATCGTCCCCGCAAGAATTTCCAGTTGAAGAAGGCTCCGTGCAGGAAAACAACACGATAGAGCAGCTCATCCAGCGCACGTACTGGATGGCGGATCGTGGCCCGCGTCCACTGACGCGCGGCTGGGGCCACTTCTTTGCAGCCATTGCCTCCCTGATTGCATCGACGGTTCTGATTACCTTTGCGTGGATGACGCTGCCGTGGTGGCAGGGGCTCGCGGTGACGGTCTACGGCGTCGGCGTGGTGGGGCTCTTTACGGTCTCGGCGCTGTACCACCGTTGGCCGTGGGTATCAATGCGCGCGGTGCAATGGTGGCGACGTGCTGACCATGCGACGATTTCGGTGTTTATCGCTGCGACTTACACGCCCTTGTGCGCCATTGTGCTGGAGCCAACGCAGGCGCTATGGATGCTGACCTCGGCGTGGGTGGGCGCCATTATGGGCGTCATCTTGAACTTGGTGTGGATCAACCACCCGCGCTGGCTGGATGTGGTGGTCTACCTCGTCCTGGGCTGGCTCATCCTGCCGCTGCTGCCGAACCTGTGGCAGTCTGCTGGTCCGGCCGTGGTGTGGCTGTTGTTCGCAGGCGGGGTGGTCTACTCGCTGGGTGCGTTGATGTACGGCTTTAAGTGGCCGGGGCGCAATGCACGCTGGTATGGCTACCATGAACACTTCCACACCGCGACGATTGCCGCGGCGGTGGTGCACATGGTAGCCATCTGGATGGTTGTGGCGGGCTAGCTTTATCCAGGGCTAGCGTTGTGGGGCTATTTACTCGGCATCGGTGAGATCTTCGGCGAGGGGATACTCGACGACGAGGCCCTGGCAGAGTACACGCGCATTGGGGTTGCCGTCCCAATCGGGAGCAAAGCCAACAGCACGCAGCGCCTCGACGAGCTTTTCGCCCACGGCTTCGGCCGTGGTGAGTGCATCGTCGGTTTTCATGGTGCCGAAGCCGAAGAAGAGGTCTCCGGTATGAATTAGGCGGTCGATATCCTGCACGTGGCAATAAACGTAGCCTGCAGCATCCTCTTCTTCCGCTTGCTCGGCGCCGTACTCGGCGCCTTCGGAGGCATCCCAGCCCTCGTCAAAGCTGAAAGCGAGGTTGCGCTGCACAAGCTCCTCTCGAAGGGCATTGAGGCGCTGGGCGTCAGCGGAGGTTTCCGTGACCTTCTGTGCGTATTCGGCGGCAACTTCGTCGATGATGGCGTCGAAATCTTCTGGGAACGGATCCTTGCGGGTGCGGGTCCACTCGGAGGGATCGTCGAGAAGCTCGAAGAAGTCGTTGTGAATGTCCCGGCGTGAGTGGCCGTGACACAGATGAAGCGAGATGTCGTTGCGGAGGGTGCCGGAGACTAAGAGGTCATCGGAGGGCGGGAAGGAACTGGAGAACATGGAGTGTGATGTGGTCATGCCTGTGGATGGTAGATGCGGGATACTGCGCGTGACTGAAAAGCAGGGAGGGCACCCCGCCAGATGGCGGAAGTGCCCTCACTATGCGTGGAGTGACTAGACGTGGAGCGGGTCCACACCAGCCTCAGTGAGCATCGGGATGTTGTGTACCTCAGGTGGAACGCCGAAGGCATCCACGAGCACGACGGACCAGGGCGCCAGCGAATCAACGAGGTCATTGATGGCGGCGCGGGCGGCCTTGATGCGGCCTGCCGGGATCAGGTTGTGTTCCTGGTACCAGCCCGCGTGCTGGACCAAGGTGTCGAAGACGAAGAGGTGGCGCAGCTGCTCAAAGACCTGGCGTGCCAATGAACCTTCCTCAAGGCGCTCCTCTGCCTCAATCATGGCCTGGACCAACAAGGTATCCACGCGGGCCCAGCCGGCAGCGATGAGGTGATCCTGGCACTGGTCCATGATGGCGGCAGCCTGCACCTTATCGGCCTTGCGGGCCGGCTGGATGCGGCGCACGAGGGAGAAGAGGATGGACTGGGCACGGTCGTCGATCAGCTTGGCCTGGTAGGTGGCGTCGAAAAGCGAAGCTTCGGAGGGGTTCACGCGGTCCACCAGGCTTTGCAGACGGGTGGTGAACCCGTAGCGGCGACGAACCACGTCGGTGGCAGTGGAGGCCGCGTATTTCACGGTGTCCCACGGGCTCATGTCATTCATCGCACGGCCATAGGCAGTGAGCAGGTTCTTGCCCACCATCTGGATGAGCACGGTGTTATCGCCCTCGAAGGTGGCGAAGACATCGGAGTCGGCACGGTAGGTAGTCAGGCGGTTCTCCGACATGTAGCCGGCACCACCGCAGGCCTCACGGCACTCTTGAATGGTGCGGGTAGCGTGCTGGGTTTGAGCAGCCTTAATAGCTGCAGCTAGGGACTCCATCTCACGGGAGGCGAACTTCTGCTCCTCGGCTGGTTCCGTCACCGACCACGTTCCGGCCTCGTGCTGATCGTTTTGCTCCTGGTAGCGCTCCAGAATCTGGTTGTAGAGCAGGTGCAGCGCGTAGGTGCGGGCCAGCGGGATGAGCAGTCGGCGGCGGTGCTGGCGGTGCTCGATGAGGCGCTTCTCAGCGCCGGTCGCGCCCTCAAACTGGCGGCGGCGGTTGGCGTAGCGGATGGCGATGTCCAGGGAGGCCTCGGTGGCCGCGCCCGCCGCACCGGAGACGCCGATGCGACCGCGGATAAGCGTGCCCAGCATGGTGAAGAAGCGGGCGTTCTTCGACTCGATGGGGGAGGAGTACTTACCGTTCTCATCGACGTCAGCGAAGCGGTTGAGGAGGTTCTCGCGCGGCACGCGGACGTTGTCGAAACGCAGGGTGCCATTGTCGACGCCCACCAAACCACCCTTGTGGCCATGATCGCCCAAGGTCACGCCCGGCAGCTCGTTGCCCTCTTCATCACGGATCGGGACGATGATGGCGTGCACGCCGTGGGAGCGGCCATCGCTGTCAGGGGTGATGAGCTGGGCGAAGACGACGGCCGCACGGCCGTCCTTGGCGGCGTTGCCGATGTAGTTCTTCACCGCGGAATCGGAGGGGGTGTTGATGACGAACTCGTTGGTCTCCTGGTCGAAGGTGGCGGTGGTTTCCAGGGACTGCACGTCGGAGCCGTGGCCGCGCTCGGTCATAGCGAAGCAGCCTGGCAGCTCCAGGCTGGCGGCTTTCTTGACCCACTCGAGGTGGCGTTCGGTGCCGAGCTGATCCAGAGCGCCGCCCCACAGGCCCCACTGCACGCCGGACTTAATAGCCAGTGAACCATCAACCCAGGCTAGGCCCTCCAGGGTGAAGGTGGACAGGTTCGGCTTACCGGAACCGCCGTTGGCGCGGCGCAGGCCGTGGTTGAAACCGCCGAAGTCGCGAACCTTGGAGAGGTTGTCAAAGGTGTGCTGGCGCTGCTCCGCCATCGGCAGGTCCGGCTTCGGGAAGAGCGAAGGGTCGTTGAGGAAGGTGCGCAGCTCCTGGCGGAAGGCGGCGTGGGGGCCGTCGAGAAGCGCAGCCAGTTCGGTGGCCACGGAAGGCTTCGGGGTGGTGGGCAGGCGGTGCGGGCTGCGGGCCTCGGCCTTGGGGGCGTCGGTCGTGGCTTGATTGTTGAGTTCTGGTGAGACGGGTTTCGTGTCCGAGGAGGACTTGGTGAGTGCCATGGTGGGGTTCCTTTCTGGGGAGGGAAGTTTCTTAACGCTCGACGAGGGCTGCAACACCCTGTCCACCGGCCGCACAGATGGAGACGAGGGCGCGCCCGCCACCGTTTTCTTCGAGAATCTTGGCGGTGGTGGCGAGGATGCGGCTGCCGGTGGCGGCGAAGGGGTGCCCAGCGGCAAGGGAGGAGCCCTTGACGTTGAGCTTGGCGCGGTCGATGGGGCCCAGCGCAGACTGCAGGCCGAGGCGCTCGCGGCAGTAGGTCTCGTCCTCCCATGCGGACAGGGTGGCGAGTACCTGGGAGGCGAAGGCCTCGTGGACTTCGTAAAAGTCGAAGTCCTGTAGCGACAGGTTGTTGCGCTCCAGCAGGCGCGGGACCGCGTATGTGGGGGCCATGAGAAGCCCGTCGGGGCCGTGGACAAAGTCGACCGCCGCGGTCTCCGAGTCCACGAGGAAGGCGCGGGGCTCGATATTGTGCTCGGCTGCCCATTCTTCGGAACTCAGCAGGGCGACGGAGGCGCCGTCGGTCAGCGGTGTGGAATTGCCTGCGGTCATGGTGGCCTGCGTGCCGTGCTGTTCGGCATCGCGCTTGCCGAAGACCGGCTTGAGCTTGGCCAGGGCCTCCATGGAGGAATCCGGGCGCAGGTTGGTATCGCGGTTGACGCCGAGGAATCCGGTGGTGAGGTCATCGAAGAAGCCCTCTTCCCAGGCCTTATGGAGGTTCTGGTGGGAGGCGAGCGCCAGCGCGTCCTGGGCTTCGCGGCTCACGTTCATCTCGCGGGCGGTGATAGCGGCGTGATCCCCCATGGACAACCCAGTGCGCGGCTCGCCGTTCTGCGGCTGCTCCGGGGCTAACTGCGAGGGGCGGATGGAGCCGATGAGCTGGGCGCGCTGAGCGGCGGTCTTGGCGCGGGTGAGGTTGAGCAGCGTGCGGCGCAGGGTGTCATTGACGGCCAGTGGGGCATCCGAGGTGGTGTCCGTGCCTCCCGCGATGCCGGCGGAGATTCGGCCCTGGGCAATGGCATCACCGACGTGGATAGCTGCCGCCAGGGAGGTGCAGCAAGCCTGCTGCATGTCGAGTGCTGGAGTGGTCGAGTCGAGCGCGGAACCGAGGACCGACTCGCGGGTGAGGTTGAAATCGCGGGAGTGCTTGAGCACGGCACCGGCGGCGACGAGTCCGAGGCGTTCGTCGTGCAGCCCGTAGCGCGCCACGAGGCCGTCGAGCGCACTGGTGAGCATATCTTGGTTGGACGCGTGAGCGTACTGCTTATTGGAGCGAGCAAAGGGAATGCGGTTGCCTCCGAGGATGGCTACGCGGTGCGGGGGGTTGGTCATCAAAAACTCCTTCGCGAGTGGTCTGGTGCGAATCGCCCCAGTGGGAGGGGGAGAAATCCCACCGCGCGTTTCGCATCACAACTAAGGTGATATTGTTAGTTCTATCACTCAATTAACGGGCCTTGCAACTAGCAAAATAATGCTCGCAAGGTTGCGAAGATCCCAGAAAGGAATGCGTCACCTTATGCCGCACGTCACCATTGCCGAGAAGCTCATCAACTCTCCGCTTGCTGCCAAAGCGGGTGTGCCCCAGGGCCACCCCCTGCGCCGTCATAAAGTAGGCGAACCGGCGCTCGATGGTCCTATCGTCATTGGCGGTCAGGGACGCATCGCCGACTTTCTTCGCTCCCAGCTAGCCGTGGATTACCAGATCATCAACGCCTCTGCGGAGGCGACGCGCGCCGCCCTCGTCTTTGATGCCACTGGCCTAGAGACTCCGGAGCAGTTGCGCGAGCTGTATGACTTCTTCAACCCACAGATGCGCAACCTCCTGCCGTGCGCGCGCCTCGTGGTTGTCGGCACCACCCCGGAGGCTGCAGATACCATCGACGCCCGCATTACCGCGCGCGCACTCGAAGGCTTTACGCGCTCCTTGGCCAAGGAGATGCGCAAGGGTGGCACCGTGAACCTGGTGTGGGTAGATCCTGCGGCCACCGCGGAGGTGGAGTCCACCCTCCGCTTCTTCCTATCCGGGAAGTCGGCCTTCGTGGATGGCCAGGTGGTCCGCGTGGGCGCGCAGAGTGAGGGGTCCCCCGCACGCGGCGGTGAGTCAGCGAAGTGGGAGAAGCCGCTCGACGGGCGCCTCGCGGTGGTCACCGGTGCTGCTCGCGGCATCGGCGCTACCATCGCCGAGGTGCTGGCCCGCGACGGTGCTAGCGTCATCTGCATCGACGTCCCGCAGGCCAGCGAACACCTGGCGAAGACCGCGAACAAGGTCAAAGGCACCGCGCTGCCGCTCGACGTCACTGATCCTCACGCCGCGGACAAGATTGCCCAGCACGCGCAGGAACGCCACGGACGGGCCCTCGACGTCATCGTCCACAACGCTGGAATCACCCGCGACAAGCTGCTGGCCAACATGAACGAGGGGCAGTGGGACGCTGTCCTTGCTGTTAACCTGCTGGCACCGGTACGCATTACCGAGAATCTCCTCGAATCCGGTGCCCTCGCACCGGGCGCGGCCGTAATTGGTGTGTCGTCCATGGCCGGTATTTCCGGCAACCGCGGCCAGACCAACTACGCCACGACGAAGGCAGGCATCATCGGGCTCGTTGACTCCTTGCGCTCCGTCTTGGCAGAGAACGGCTCCACTATCAACGCTGTTGCTCCCGGATTCATCGAAACCGCCATGACTGCGGCGATGCCGACCGGCCCGCGCGAAATCGGCCGCCGTCTGAACTCACTGCAGCAAGGTGGTTTGCCTGTCGACGTCGCGGAGACCGTCGCCTTCTTTGCTGCTTCGGCGTCCGCCGCGGTGAGCGGCAACACCGTCCGCGTGTGCGGCCAGAACCTCATGGGAGCATAAATGAACGTCATCACTGTCAACGAGATTCCTGATCTGCCCGCCCTTTACCGCAGCCTCATGCTGGGTGCGGTCCCCATCCCTGGGCTGGGGGCAGGTAAGCGCAAGGTCGACGACCCACAGACCGCCTACCGTGTTGAGGGGGTGGGCGTCGACACCGAGCACCTGGCCCGCTACTGCCAGGCCACGGGCCTGCGCCTGAGCAACGAGCTGCCTGCTACCTATCTCTATGCGCTGGCCTTCCCGCTTGCCATCAAGGTGATGGCCGCCCAGGACTTTCCTTTCCCAGCCGTGGGCGTGGTGCATCTGTCCAACCGCATCGAGCAGAAACGCCCGCTGCGCGTCGACGAGCGTTGTGACATCGCCGTGCACGCGGAAAACCTGCGCCCGCACCGCAAAGGGTTGGTCATCGATATGGTGACCACTTACAGCGTTGACGGCGAGGAGATCTGGCGCCAGACATCAGTCTTCCTTGGCCAAGGGGCGAAGTTTACGAAGGACACTCCGCGTCAAGTGAGAACACGTCCGGAGGCCGAGCGCTTCCTCGACTTCCCCGGCGATGAGGTGGGAACGCCTACGGCAACGCTGCGCTTTAGCCCCGAAAGCACCCGTGTCTATGCCGCGGCATCGGGCGATAAGAACCCCATTCACGTGTCCACGGTGGGTGCCAAGCTCTTCGGTTTCCCTGCACCCATCGCGCACGGCATGTACACGCACGCTCGCATGCTGTCGGTGCTCGACGGAACCCTTCCACGTGCTGTTCGCATCAGCGCGGATTTCTACAAGCCGGTCATCCTTCCGGCGACGACGGGCGTATTTGTGGCTCCGAGTGTCGCCACAAACACTGAGATCGGTGCGCGCACCGTCACGTTGCGCAAAGCCAAGGATCCGAGCACCCTCCACGTGGCGTGTCGGGTCGAGCCTCTGAATTAGTTGCGGCTCCGCCCTAGTGATGGGGGCGGAGGGCTGGCCTAGGTTAATCCACGTGCTGGTGCTGTGGCGCCACCACCAGAGGCTTCGGGGAGTACTTGCCGCGCAGGCCGCGGAGAATACCGGCGTGCTCCCACAGGCGCTTGTCTTCTTCGGTGCGGGGGACAAACTGGCGGGCGGCGAGCGGCTGCCAGTCAGCGTCCATGCCCATGTAGGCCACAGTGGCGTGGATGGCGGTTTCTAGTTTCTCGCGGCCACCGCGCGGGTTACCCGAACGCACGTGGACTGACATCTGCATCGAGCGGGTATCCGTGCGCATCATACGGGCATCGACCTCGATGAGGTCTCCGATATGGATCGGCCGGTAGAAGCGAATGCCGCCGGCATAGACCGCCACTGTGTGCTCTCCTGACCACTCCATGGTGCAGGCAGCGCCGGCCTCATCAATCCATTCCATGGCCGTACCGCCGTGGACATTGCCGCCCCAGTTGACGTCGGTGGGCTTGGCCAAGAAGCGGTTGACCATCCGGGGAGCGTCGGAAGGCCCGTCATAGGTCTGCTTTTCCATCTCCGCTTCGATGGCTTGGCGCAGCTCGATGCGGGATTCTGCGGCTTCCCACACCCGCTGGTGCTCCACGGTGTCCGGAACCAGCGGCGGCACGGCGACCGACTTCCCGGTTTCCGTGTCCTTGGCTACGAAGATGACGAGGCAGTCGCACGCGCGGGTAAAAATTCCTTCACGCGGGTCGGCGGAGAGCACCTCGTTGACGATGTGCATGGAAGAACGCCCCGTCATCGCAATACGCGAGCGTACCTCCACGAGGTGACCCGAAGGGATGGGGCGTGTGAAATGAATGTGGCCCACGTAGGCCGTCACGCAGTACGTACCCGACCATTGGACCGCACAGGCATAGGCAGCCTTATCAATCCACTCCAGGACGCGCCCGCCGCCGATGCCTTGGGCGCCGGCGATGGTGAGATCCGTGGGCGCGGCCATAAACCGCAGTGTGATGGAAGGAGACTTCTCGTGGGGAACAGGCTTCTTTTCTTCCGACGAGCTTGATGGCATGGTTGGTGACATGGATAACAAAGTATCAGGGAGCGTGGTTACCGTATGAAGAAGGCCGTTGACGCCGCCACGACCCGCGCCGCCGTTGAGGCAGTGGCGGAGTGGATCCGTGACCCTGAAGGCGTGGAAAAACCAGGTCGCCCCGCGCTTGCGGCTGCTACACGCACCACCGCCCGCCTGCTGGAGGCGGACGCGCCGGGGCACTCCGTGGAGCTGCGGGTCCCCCCATTCGTGGCAGTGCAGTGCATCGACGGGCCTCGCCATACCCGGGGCACCCCTCCGAACGTGGTGGAGGTGGATCCCCTGACGTGGCTGCAGCTGGCTACCGGTGTCGTGGGGTGGGAGCAGGCGCTTGGCGACGGCCGCGTGGACGCCTCCGGCTCCCGTGCCCCCGAGATTGCTGCCTGTTTGCCCGTGATTCCGTTAGTTTTCACTGGCCGGAACGGCTAGGATTAGCGCCGTGGTAGCTGAACACGTCCAGAGCATGACTAAGCCCCTGTCGACGGATCCCAGCCTGGATCCGGAGCCCCGCGAAGAATGCGGAGTTTTCGGTGTTTGGGCACCAGGCGAAGAGGTTTCCAAGCTAACCTACTTCGGCCTCTTTGCCCTCCAACACCGCGGCCAGGAGGCCGCGGGCATCGCGGTGGGGGATGATGACCGCATCGTGGTCTTCAAAGACATGGGCTTGGTGTCCAATGTCTTTGATGAATCCATCCTGACCTCTCTGCACGGAAACGTGGCTGTTGGCCACACGCGGTACTCCACCGCGGGCGGCAAGGAATGGTCGAATGTGCAGCCGATGTTTGGGACGTCGCCCAGCGGCGTTGACATTGCACTCGGCCACAATGGCAACTTGGTGAATTACGTGGAGCTGCGCGCCGAGGCCGTGGAACGCGGGCTCATCAAGTCGCACGAAGAATCCGTCTCTGACTCCATGTGCCTGTCCATCTTGTTGGCGGATGGCGTCAGCGAGGATAATTCAGTCTTCGACTCGGCACTGCAGCTGTTGCCTAGGGTCAAGGGGGCATACTGCCTGACCTTTACCGACGGGCATACGCTGTATGCCGCTCGCGATCCGCACGGCGTGCGCCCGCTTGCCCTCGGCCGCCTCACCACCGGCTGGGTGGTGGCGAGCGAAACCTGCGCCCTCGATATCGTGGGCGCGCAGTTCATCCGGGAGATTGAACCCGGCGAGCTCGTCGCTATTGATGAGACCGGTATTCGCTCCGAGCGCTTCGCAGAGACCAAGCGCCACGGCTGCGTCTTCGAATACGTCTACCTGGCGCGGCCGGATACCAACATCAAGGGCCGCTCCGTCAATGCCACGCGTGTGGAAATTGGGCGCCGCCTAGCACGCCAGTACCCAGCACCCGATGCGGACATGGTGATCCCCGTTCCCGAGTCCGGCAACCCGGCCGCCGTGGGCTACGCCCGCGAATCCGGGCTGACCTTTGCACATGGCTTGGTCAAGAATTCTTACGTGGGCCGCACCTTTATCCAGCCCACGCAGTCCCAACGCCAGATGGGCATTCGCCTCAAGCTCAACCCGTTGCGGGAGGTCATTGACGGCAAGTCCATCGTGGTGGTGGATGATTCGATCGTTCGCGGCAACACGCAGCGCGCCCTTATCCGGATGCTGCGGGAAGCCGGCGCTGCCGAGGTTCACGTGCGCATCGCCTCCCCGCCGGTAAAGTGGCCGTGCTTCTACGGCATCGACTTCGCCTCCCCGGGTGAACTGATTGCTAATGCCAACCCCTCCGATGACCCGGAGGAGGTGGCGCAGACCATCTGCACGGCGATCGGTGCGGATTCGCTGGGCTTCGTCTCCACCGATGAGATGGTGGCGGCCACCGAGCAGCCCCGCAGCGAATTGTGCTGCGCCTGCTTCGACGGCGAGTACCCGCTTGGACTACCCGCCGGAAATCCCAATGCTGAGGCCGTGCGTACCCTGCAGGGCTCGACGACAACTAACGAATAAGGACTAAGTCACTCATGAGCGAGAACACGTATGCTGCCGCCGGCGTCAACATTGAGGAAGGCGACCGCGCAGTTGAGCTAATCACCCCGCATGCCAAGCGTGCCTCCCGCCCAGAGGTCATGGGCGGGCTCGGCGGTTTCGCAGGCCTGTTTAAGTTGGGCGAGTACAAGGAGCCGGTCCTCGCGGCCGGGTCAGACGGTGTGGGAACCAAGCTGGCCGTGGCTCAGGCCATGGATAAGCACGACACCATCGGCATCGATCTGGTTGCTATGTGCGTGGATGACCTCGTCGTGTGCGGCGCCGAGCCGCTCTTCCTCCAGGACTACATCGCCGTGGGCGAGGTTGTTCCGGAAAAGGTCGCGGACATTGTCAAGGGCATCGCCGAGGGCTGCGTGCAGGCAGGTGCAGCGCTACTGGGCGGCGAGACCGCTGAGCACCCAGGCGTCATGGGCAAGGATGAATACGATGTTTCCGCTACTGCGGTTGGTGTTGTAGAGGCTGATGAGTTGCTCGGCCCCGACAAGGTCCGCGATGGTGACGTGCTCATCGCCATGAAATCCTCTGGATTGCACTCCAATGGCTATTCCTTGGCGCGCTACGTGCTGCTGGAGCAGGCCGGCCTGCCGCTCGATGGCTACATGGAAGACCTAGGCCGCACCCTCGGTGAGGAGCTTTTGGAGCCTACCCGCATCTACGCCAAGGACTGCCTGGCGCTGGTATCTGAGTGCGCGGTGTCGACCTTCTGCCACGTCACCGGCGGTGGCCTCGCGGGCAACCTCGAGCGCGTCATCCCGGAGGGCCTGACCGCTGAGGTGAGCCGCTCGACGTGGACTCCGGGCCAGATTTTCAAGACCATCTCCTCCGTGGGCAAGGTTGCCCTCGAGGAAATGGAGAAGACCTTCAACATGGGCGTTGGCATGATCGCCGTCGTTGCGCCGGAGGACCGCGAGCGCGCGTTGGCCATGATGACCGCCCGCCACGTTGAGGCATGGGAGCTGGGCACCGTCCGCGTCGCCGAAGAAGGCGAGCCGCGCGTCCTCATGACCGGCGAGCACCCAGGGTTCTAGGTTCTGAAGAAAAGGAACAGGGCCGGAGGCGCCCCTCACTGAGAGGGGAGGCATCTCCGGCCCTTCGCTTACGTGCTGTGCATGTACGGAATGGGGAAGTGATTCACGCGCTTAGCGCTCCTCGGAATCATCCTCATCCCATTCGTCCGAGTCCCAGCGATCCGCATAGTCCTCGTAATCCGCGTACTCCGAGTATTGATCCTCGTCCTCATCGCTGGAGCGCTTGGAGTTCTGTGAGGCGAGTTCACGCTGGAGCGAATCCAGATCCATCTCGGGCGAATTGTACTTCAGCTGGCGTGCAACTTTGGTCTGCTTTGCCTTGGCGCGTCCGCGTCCCATGTGCATGACCCCCTTGAGGTGTGTAGGGCGGTCCAGGGATTCTTGGCCGCCCCATCGTCTTAGTCAGATATGTGTATGTTCCTGTAAGACACCATAGCCTGTGTGACGAAAAAATTCCGAACTACCCCCTAGCGGTGTGCTCAAAAGTGCCCCACCCTGCGGCAAATAGTCCATTGTGTAATATGCCACTACTTTCCGCGCAGGCGATCCACGGCGGCACGGCCGGCCTTCGGGCCCTCATCGACGGGGATGGAATTCGGCTCGATCGATGCTGCTACCGGACCAATGGCCAGATCTCCATGGTCGAGGGCGCTGCGCTTTACTAGACCAAGCGCGATGGGGCCATACTCACAGTCCTCTACCACGGTGCCAAGCCTGCCCACGCGACGCCCACCCAACGTGATGTCCGCTCCGCTTTCTGGTTGCTCCGGGGCGGAGCCGTCGAGGTAGAGTAGCACCAGTAAACGGGGAGAGCGCCCAAGGTTTTCTACGCGCGCGACGGTCTCCTGCCCGCGGTAGCAGCCCTTGTCCAAGTGAACGAACGCGGGCTGCTCCTCGCTGCGCCGGATCCAATGCGGGACTTCGTGGGCGATAGTCTTTGTGTCGAGATCTGCGGCTAGTTCGGGCTCGCGTGCTCGCACGCGCTCGGCGGTAAAAGTCATGAGCCCAGCTAAGCTTCCGCCTTGGGCCTCCAACTCTTGCACCGCTGCGTCTAGTTTGTCCCGCGGCACGAGGATGTCCTGGCGAGGGCAGCCCGGCCAGTGCACGGGCCTTTCCACCAGGGCCGTGGAAGGTTTGTCCAGCGCTTGACCGAGGACGCTGATGACCGCCACGTCTGCTTCCTCTACGGTGACCTGGGACCAGAACACCATGGCGGTGAGGAAATCCCGCAAAGACTCGAACTGCGCCGCCGGCACATCGAGGTAGAAGGTTTCCCCGTCGAAGGATAGATCCATGTGGTGCAGGACGTGGCCCTGAATATTGAGGTCAAGGGCGCCTGCGGAAAAGCCGGTGTCCACGTCATCGAGCTTTTGACTCAGGAGGTTATGCAGGAAGGCCCGGGCATCGGGCCCAGAAACCGCGATGACGCGGCGGTGGGAGCGGTCGATGACGGCTGATCCTGTTTCCACCGCGCGCTGTTCGACGAGGGGGTTGCCGTAGTGCCAGGGGACCCCGGAGACATCGACGAGCGTGGTGCCCTGGAACTCAGCGGCTCCGGGCCGGGAAAGAAGTGGCGAAGAGTAACTCACGCCCTTCGATGGTAGGGCATAATCGGGGCTATGAGCCTTCAGCGCAGAAAAGAGCCGGTCATCTACGTCGTGGAGCCGTTTGGGGGATCGGTGCGGCGCCACATGCCGAACCTACCGTTGGTCCACTGGGATGATGCCGCGGTCACGCGCGGGGACGGGATTTTTGAATCCCTTCTAGTGCGTGACGGCAAGGCGGCGAACCTTCCCCGCCACGCGGAGCGCTTCCGGCACTCCGCCCAGGCTCTGAATTTGCCGGAACCGCCGATGCACAAGTGGGAGGAAGCCACCGCGCTGGCTATCGCCGACTTTTATGGCCCCGCCGGCGCGGAGGACACGGGTGGCTCGCCGCTCGAAGCCAAGTGCACGTGGACCTATACCCGCGGTCGGGCCTCCACCGGGGTGCCCACGGCCTGGGTCGCGGTTGAGGTAATCCCGGACGATGTGGTGGCGCAGCGCGCGAAGGGCGTCAAGGTCATGAGTACGCCGCGTTTGTGGCAGGTGGCGGAGGAGCTGCCGGCCAAGACGTTGAACTATGCAGCAACCATGGCCACGCTGCGGCTGGCCCGCGAGCGCGGGTTTGATGATGTGATCTTTACCGACCCCGACACGGGGCAGGTCTTGGAGGGGGCTACCTCAACCGTGGTGGCGGTTAAGGGAACTAAGCTGCGCACCCCCGCGGGCAAGGGAATCCTCCCCGGCACCACGCAGGCCGCGCTGTTTGAATACGCGTCAGAACAGGGATATCGCTGCAAGGCGAAGGAGCTCAACCTGAGCTACCTCGAGGAGGCTGACTCGGTGTGGCTGGTCTCCTCGGTGCGCACAGCGGTGCGGGTGACGCGCCTCGATGACAAGAAGCTCAAGGCGCCGGCGAACGCAGAAGAAATACGCGCGCTGATCGACGCCGCCCTGGCCCGCTAGACTCTCCGCATCGCGAGCTAGCGTCAGCTAGCTCAGCTAGCTCGCCTGCTGATTAGCCTGCCACGCGGGTGAGCTCGGCGGACATGAAGGGGCGCATCTCGCCGTCGACAAGCCGCTCATCGACCCAGCCCAAGTTGTTGTTCGGCATCAGGCCGTACATGCGCTTGCCGGGGCCGAGGTTGGCGGGGCCTGTCTCCGTGACCATGGTGGAGGCGGACTCCAGCTGCCAGGCGCGCTCGTTGAACAGGGAGCCGTAGAAGATCTCGCTGACTCCATTGGAGGAGGTGTAGGTCATCTCAATCTCGTCCTTGAGAGAGATGCGCCAGAATCCGGATTCGCGCACGTCCGGGCCCGCCGGGTTGCCCTCGGAATCGATCTTCCAGGTGCGGGATGTGTAGGTTAGGTAGTTCTCACCGTCGTGGGCGATGATGAGCTGCTGGCCAAAGGCGTACTGTTCGCCGTCGGCGCTGTGAGCCTGGCCTTCGCCCTGCCAGACACCGACGAGGGGGAGAAGCCCTAGGAGGCCATCGTGCAGTGACGGGCCTTGGCGTAGGTTCGCCGTCTCATCCGGCAAGGGGTTATCAGCCACATCAACGGTAGGAATGTTGCGGGAGGCAGCATCCTTCCATGCTTCCGCGGCCTGGTTGACGGCTGCGTTACCATCAATCTTGGTGTTTTCCGGGTGGTTCTCATTATTCGTCTGTTCGCTCATGCTGCCCCAGCGTAGTCGTGGTGGCATCACAGAAACCACTAGGCTCCAGTAGTCTTGGGAGTTATGCGCGTTTTGCTGATCTCAAACCCGAACTCCACGAGCCAGAATTCGGCCCTTTTCCGCGAGGTTCTACCCGTTATTCGGGATGTGGAGGGGCTGCAGCTGCTGGCCCGCTTCACGCATTACCCGGGGCACGCGGAGGATATAGTGCGGGGAATGACCAGGGAAGACTTCGATGTCATCTTGGTCTTCGGGGGAGATGGCACGGTGAACGAAATTGTGAACGGGCTGTTAGGCCCCGCAGATTCCGCGGAACGTCCCAGCCCCGAGGAGATTCCGGCGCTCGCGGTGATTCCCACTGGCTCCGCCAACGTCTTCGTCCGCGCCCTCGGCTTCCCCAATACTCCCGTTGAGGCAGCCCACGTGCTGGCTCGGATGCTGGAACGCAATACGCGCCGCACTGTGTCCTTGGGAGTGTGGAATGGCAGATGGTTCGCGGTCAACGCTGGTTTCGGATTGGATGCCGACGTGCTCGCTCGCGTGGACCGTGCTCGGGAAATGGGCTTTTCAGCTACCCCACTCCGCTATCTGGCAGTGGCCTTTCAGGCCTATCAGCGCGCCCGCATTCGTCCACCGCGCATTAGCGTGCGTGCGCGCTCGAGTTCGGGAGACACCTTCTCGGCTGATGACGTGCCCGTCATGTTCACCTCGAACACCAACCCGTGGACTTTTCTCGGGCCGCTGCCGGTGGTAACGAATCCGCGCAACTCTTTCGACCAAGGCCTTGGCCTCTTCGGGGTGTCAGATCTCGGTGGCATTGATGGTCTTGTTGGCGTGCTCCACCTCTTTGGTGTGGATCACCGCCACTGGCTGAATAAGGTCACGGATGCTCGAACGCTGCACTTTGAGGATGCCGTCGAGGTGGATTTGGTGTGCCCGAAGCCGCACCGTTTCCAGGCAGACGGAGAATCGGAGGGTACCTTCACGGAGGTGCACCTGGAATCGGAGGCAGATGCGTTGGAAGTCTTCGCTCCTACCGATCCAGCCCCGCCCATACACCGCAACGTCCGCAGGATCTTGCGCGACCTCGTTCGAATCAATTAGTTCTGGCGCCAACTCGGCGGCGTCGTCGGTGCGCTGCCTACCTCGTTGGCGGTGTCCTGTGCCTTTTGCGCTGCATCCTCGACGGCCTTTTCCTCCGACCCATCGATTTCGAGAGGGGAGAGCTGCGCCGTCTTCAAGGTGATGTTGCGGCGCTGCACCTCGAACGTAATGGAACCGCCGTGCAGCTTCACGGAGGTGGCCTGGGCAGGCAACGGTAGTTGACGAGTATCCAAGACCAGCCCGAACGCTTTTTTGAGGCGTTCATCATCGGTCCCGTAGACGCTCATGCGAAACTCCGGACCGACGAGGCGCAGCGTTACCGTCGCCGTGGACTTAGTGGTGTCTCCCGGCAGCGTGCCGGTGAGCTCCGCTTCGGCAGACGGGCCGCCAGTGGGGGACATGTCATCTGGGTTGGCGATGGATAGGTCCGTAATGCCCAGCAGGCGTCCGAGGGCTACTCCGTCGATGCTAATGCTGCGCGTGTAGGTGGAGACCGGAGCACCTTCCAGGTCCCCGCTGAAGAGTTGTTCGGGGCGAATGGTGATATCGCGCAGCGTCGTGGAAGCGTTGACCATCCCGAGCTTTGGCACCTCCACGTCGGAGGAATTGACCTCGAGGTAAGGAACCTCTTTGGTCAGCGCGCCGAGGGTAAAAGGAACGCCGCCGATGTACACATTGGGGCTGCTTTCCAACTGGGAACTGGCTTTCGCCTTCTGTGCCACGGTGTGCTCGGCATGCATCGCTACCGCGGAATCCGCCAGCCATGCGGTCAGGACCACTCCCGCGACGGCGGCGAGTCGGACGACGGGGCGGCTGAGATAGATGACGGTCACCCTTCTATTACTACCGCACGTAAGCTGGGAAACATGAATATTGAGACCCTTGCCCTGCCGCAGAATCCGGATTTGGCACAGCGCGTGGAGGAGCTGGCTACACGCGCCGAAACGCACGATGGTTATGCGCCGTTCTCCGAGCAGTTTGTGGTCGGCCTGCGAGATGGTCGCCTTGGGCACCGCCACCTGCTTGCAATCGAAGACGGTGAGATAGCAGGCGTGGCTGCCGTCGAAGGGCAGACGGTAGAGCTTGTCGTCGACGTCGAACACCGCAGGCGCGGGGTGGGGCAGGCGCTTGTCGACGCCCTCCCGACCTCCCCCCAGATCTGGGCACACGGCAACCTCCCAGCAGCGCAAGCGTTGGCGAAGCGCAATGGGATGGACATCGTCAGGCGCTTGCTCGTGATGGCTATTGAGGGCCGGGCCCTACGCGCGTCGGAGGAAGCGTCCGCAAAGGTTAAAGGCCTAGAGATCTGCACGTACACGGAGTCGGTCGAGCGTTTCGGGCGCGAGCACGTCGAGGCGGAGTGGTTACGAGCCAACAACGAGGCTTTTTCCTGGCACCCAGAGCAAGGTGGGTGGGACCTAGAGCGCCTACACCGTGGGATGGAAGCCGAATGGTTCGACCCGGCCGACGTGCTCTTCCTGTGGGATTCGCATGGTGGTGCACACAGTGCCCCAACAATGGCCGGCTTTCACTGGCTGAAATGGCATGAGGAGGACATACCAGCCTTCGGTGAGGTCTATGTTGTGGGGCTGAGCGAGGACTATCGCGGGCGCGGGCTGGGTGGGCCGTTGCTCACCGCTGGCTTGCAGCGCATGGTGGTTAAAGGTGCGGACAAGGTCATCTTGTACGTCGAGGCGGACAATGAGCCGGCAGTAAAGGCCTATGAGAAGCTCGGCTTTGGTACTGCGGAGGAGCACTGCGTCTGGGCGGAAAGTGACTAGTCTCACCTCTTTTTGGTACAAGTTAACCGATTGTTCACCTCTTGATCCCTGTGGGGTTAACCCTCCGCATATAGCTTTACTTCCCGTGAGTTAATCGCGCTTGCCTTTGGAGAGGGTAGGGGGCGATTTCCTCGAAAAATCATTCTCTTGTATCCGTACCGGAAAGGTTCCCCGTGATTCGCAACTTCAAGCGCACTGCCGCTATCTTCGGCATCGTCGCCGCCACCTCCACCGCTCTCGTCGCCTGCTCCGAGTCCAACGAGTCTGATTCCGCCGATGGCGGCTCCGACTCCGTAGAGGTCTCCGGTGACCTCTCTGGTGAGGGCGCTTCCTCCCAGAAGTCCGCAATGTCTGTCTTCGAGAAGGCCTTCCTGAACGAGCACCCGGATGCTAACTTCTCCTACACCTCCTCCGGTTCCGGCGCTGGTGTGAAGGCTTTCAACGGTGGCACCGTTGACTTCGCTGGTTCCGACTCCGCCCTGAAGGAGGACAAGGGTGAGGTTGAGGCTGCTAAGGAGCGTTGCGATGGCAACGATGCATGGCACCTGCCGACCACCATCGGCCCGGTTGCTATCGCCTACAACCTGGGTGACACCGAGGTCAACCTCTCTACCGACACTCTGGCCAAGATCTTCAAGGGCGAGATCACCAAGTGGAATGATGACGCCATCAAGGCTGAGAACGAAGGCACCGACCTGCCGGACAAGAACATCACCGTTATCTTCCGCTCTGATGAGTCCGGTACCTCCGACAACTTCCAGAAGTTCCTGACCGCCGCTACCGGCAACTGGGACAGCGAGGGCAAGCAGTTCCCGGATGCTGTTGGTGAGGGCGCTAACGGTTCCTCCGGTGTGGCTGACCAGGTCGCTTCCATCGAGGGTGCTATCACCTACGTTGAGGCTGGCTACGCTCACCAGAAGGAAGCCGATGGCGTCAAGATTGCCAAGATTGACTTCGGCAACGGCCCGGTTGAGCTCAACGCTGAGTCCGTCGGTGTTGCTCTGGACCACCTTGCTTTCAAGGACACCGACTCCGAGCACAACATGGTTGTTGACTCCGACAAGCTCTTCGCTTCCAACGACGAGGGCGCATACCCGCTCATCCTGACCACCTACAACATCGTCTGCTCTGCTGGCTACGATGAGGAAACCTCCGCTCTGGTGAAGGCATTCTTCAACACCGTGCTGGACAACCAGAACGACGAGCTGGAGAACGCAGGCTTCATTCCGGTTGCTGGTGACCACCTCGAGCGCCTGAAGGCAGCTGTTGAGGCTATCCAGTAAGTGCGTTGACTGCGGGCCTTAGTGCCGTAGTTGCCGTTTAAATACACACTTCCGCCCCCAATCCGCCGTTAACGAGCGCTTTGGGGGCGGTAGCGTGTCCCGCATTTTTCATTGATCCCGTTGAAAAGGATTCCCTAGTCTCATGGCAGACAATAATCTCACCACAGCGCCATCCGCGAAGGAGGATGCCGTTTCGGCGATTCGTCCTAGCGCGCATGCATCCACCGCTGATGCTGCCCCTACTCAGGCCGTTAAAACGGGCGTCAAGCGCCCGGGCGATCGTGTCTTTGAATTCCTGTCCACTGCGTCCGCCACGCTAATCACGGTGATGATCGCTGCCATCGCAGTCTTCCTTGTGTGGCAAGCGGTTCCTTCCCTTGCCGTCAACGAGGGTGGCATCGTAGGTTTCTTCACCTACGGTGAGCGTTGGGAAACCACCGATACCGACGCAATGAAATTCGGTATTCCGACCATGTTCGGTCATACCGTGCTGATTTCCATCGTGGCACTCATCATTGCGATGCCGGTGGCACTCGGAATTGCTATCTTTTTGTCCAACTACGCACCGGCCAAGCTAGTGAAGCCGCTGGCCTTCCTCGTTGACATGCTTGCTGCCGTGCCGTCCATCGTGTACGGCCTGTGGGGCTGGCAGGTTCTCGGCCCCGCATTGTCCGGCTTCTACACGTGGCTGCACTCCTGGGCAGGTGGCTTCTTCCTGTTCAAGGTCTACGACAACTCCCCGCACTTTGCGACGGGCCGCAACGTCCTCACCGGTGGCATCGTTCTGGCAGTGATGATCCTGCCGATCATCGCCGCCACGGCCCGCGAGGTCTTCGTGCAGACCCCTCCGGGCCAGGTCGAGTCTGCCTTGGCACTCGGCGCCACCCGCTGGGAAGTTATTCGTATGACGGTCCTTCCCTTCGGTATGTCCGGCTACATCGCCGGCTCGATGCTGGGCCTGGGCCGCGCGCTGGGTGAGACCATGGCGCTGTACATGGTTGTCTCCCCGTTGGTCGACTTCCGCTTCTCGCTGTTCGACGGCGGTACCACCTTCGCAACCGCCATCGCCTTGGCGGCCGCAGAGTTCGGTAATGAGATGCGTGCCGGCGCCTACATCGCTGCAGGCCTCATGCTGTTCCTTCTGACCTTCGTGGTCAACGCAATTGCCCGTTCCATCGTGAAGAGCAAGTAAGGAGGGAACAGAGATGACTACGACTACAACCTCTAACTCTGTCCCGGCTTCTTCCGGCCCGACCTTCCTGGATATTTCCTCGAGCCGCAAGACCACCAACAACATCGCCACCGTTCTCGTGTGGGCGACGATGATCATCGCCATGATTCCGCTGCTGTGGGTCCTCTTCGAGCTCATCGTTCGCGGTTCCGGTGCTGTCCTGAGCCCCGAGTGGTGGACCGAATCCCAGCGCGGCATCCTGGATACTGAAGCCGGCGGTGGTGCACTGCACGCCATCATCGGTACGTTCGTTCAGACCATCATCGCGACCGTCATTTCGGTTCCGATTGGTATCTTTACCGCGATTTACCTGGTGGAGTACTCCCGCGGTGGCCCCCTGAGCCGCCTCACCACCTTCATGGTGGACATTCTGTCCGGTGTGCCCTCCATCGTGGCCGCACTGTTCATCTTCGCCATGTGGATTACGCTGTTCGGCTTCAAGCGCTCCGGTATGGCCGTGGCACTGTCCTTGGTACTCCTGATGATTCCGATTGTGGTCCGTAATACGGAGGAGATGCTCCGTGTGGTCCC
>NZ_CABTZR010000025.1 GCF_902489365.1 uncultured Corynebacterium sp.
TGCGCCCCTGTAGCCCAATTGGCAGAGGCAACGGATTCAAAACCCGTGTAGTGTGAGTTCGAGTCTCACCAGGGGCACAATTCCACCCCACAACAGAGCCTGTTGTGGGGTGTTAGCGTTTTCAACGGAAAGGAACCCGTCGCCATGCGTCGCACTATCATCGCTGTGAGCACCGCCATTGCCCTCACCCTAGGCGGCACCGCCGCTGCTACTGCTGCCGAGTCCAGCGCGGACAAGCAGATATCCACCAAGGTTGAAGGATCTTCTTACTATCAAGAGCTGCGCAAGTCCACGGCTTCCTCCAACGATCCTCAGCTGAATAATTTCTACGCAGTGCTTCTCGACGGCCTCGTCGGCCTCACTGTCTTCGCCATCCTGGGATCGATCTACGGTGAAGTGTCCAAGCGCCTGCCGATGTAAAAGGCGTATAACCTTCTACTGACTGAATAGTTTGCATAAGCCTGCGTTGTGGTGAGAGAATAAAAAGTCATCTGCTCACCCGCTCTTCCCGGCACGGCAATCCCACCGGGTAGACAGTCAAGGTTACTTTCGGTTTATGCATTATCTTTTCAACGCCATTCGCGGCGCCCTTATTGGCATGGCCGAGTTAGTCCCCGGAATCTCCGGCGGCACCGTTGCGCTCATCGTCGGTATCTATGAGCGTGCTTTGCATAACGCCAATGATCTCCTCTCCGGCCGCTTTAAGAAGGTCGAATGGGGCTTCCTCGTCTCCGTGGCCGTCGGCATGCTCGTCGCCGTTTTCGGGTTCTCCACGATTCTCCACAACTTTGTGGAGGGCCAAGCGTCGCTATCCAGCGCCCTCTTCCTCGGCATGGTCGCCGTATCCATCATCGTGCCACTGAGCATGATGTCGCGTTTTTCGCCCGCCTCCTTGGCCGCACTTCTCATCGCCGCTGTCGCAATCTTCTTCGTCACCGGCTTCACCTCCACCCCAATAGAAGACCCCAACCTGATTGTCGTCTTCCTCGCCGCGATGGTGGCCGTGTGCGCGCTCGTTCTTCCCGGTGTGTCGGGCTCCCTCATTTTGTTGACGATGGGCCTCTACGCCCCGATCATCGGTGCGGTCTCAGACCGCGACATGGTCGTGGTGGGTGTCTTTGCACTCGGTGCGGTGTGCGGCCTCGCAGCCTTCGTCAAGGTGTTGAACTACCTGCTGGATAATCACCGCGATATCACCCTTGCAGCTATGGCTGGTTTCATGCTCGGCTCCCTACGTGCGTTGTGGCCATGGGGCGCTGACCAAGACGCCTCCACACCACTAATCCTGCTTATGTTTGCGATTGGCGGCATCATCGTGGCCATTTTCATCGTTGTGGACCGGCGCAAAGCCGCTAGCTACCAAGAGAGTTAAAGCATGAGAAAGAAAACGGCCATCGTGGGCGCTGCCGGGTTGTTAACTTCGGCCACCCTCTCCGGTTGCGTCACGAACGAGGAACCAGCACTGCCAGAAGGCTGGTCCGCACCCAACGTGGACGAAGTACCCGAGATCGCGGCGATGTACGAGGACGCCGACGGCGTCCTCACCGTCGGCACGAACCCACCTTTTGCGCCTTTTGAATTCAAGGATTCCGATGGCTCGATCATCGGCCTAGAGATGGACTTGGCCAATGCCGTCGCCCAGGTGTTGGGGCTTGAATTTCAGCCGGTGGAGCAAGACTTCTCCATGATTCTGCCGGCGGTCCAAGCCGGACAAATCGATCTGGGCGGTTCCGGATTCACCGATACCGATGAGCGGCGCGAGAACTTCGATTTCGTCGATATTCTCTATGCCGGCATTCAGTGGGCGAAACTCACCGATGGCCCCAATGACGTGGACCCATCCAACCCCTGCGGCCTCACCGTCGCGGTGCAGCGCACCACGGTGTCGGAGACCGACGATCTGCGCCCCAAGCAGGAAGCCTGCGACGGCGACCTGACCATTCTTCCCTATGACACGAGCGACAATGCCGCTCTAGCGGTCTTGATGGGCCGAGCGGACGCGTTGTCAGCGGATTCCCCAGTCTCCGCATGGGCGGTCAACCGCTCGGATGGGCGTATGTCCATGGTCGGCGAAATGTTCGACGCAGCACCCTACGGCTTCGCTGTACCAAAGGACTCCGACCTGGGCCCAGCCGTAGCAGCGGCGTTCCAACACCTCATCGACACCGGAGCTTACGCGGAGATTCTCGATAAATGGGGTGTAACCGAGGGACTCGTCGAACAAGCAATGATTAATGAAAGGCCGATCAATGACTAACTCCTCTCTCCCGGCTGCGCCGGATTCAGCGGCTTCGACTCCCCCGGAAAAGATCGAAGCTCGCCCACTGCGCCACCCCTGGCGCTGGGTCTTCGCTACCCTTCTCGCTCTGCTTGCAGTGTGGTTCATCATCTCCTCGGCGCGCAATGAGGCTTTCGGGTGGGGCACGTATTTCCAGTATCTTTTCGATACCCGGATCGCCACCGCTGCGCTGCACACCATTGCCATTACGATTCTGGCGATGATCATTGGCGTCGTGGGCGGCGCTGCCCTCGCGGTGATGCGCATGTCCCCCAACCCAGTGCTGGGAGGCGTTTCTTGGGTTTTCTTGTGGCTCTTCCGTGGCACGCCAATCTACGTGCAGCTCGTCTTCTGGGGTCTGCTTTCGGCCCTCTATCAATCCATCAACCTAGGATTCGCGGAGATTTCCCTCACCGAGGTGCTCACTAACGCATTCCTTCTTTCCGTCTTGGGCTTGGGCCTAAACGAGGCCGCATACATGGCGGAGATTGTCCGCTCCGGTATCTCATCTGTTCCGGAAGGCCAGAAGGAAGCAAGCAAGGCCCTGGGAATGGGTTGGTGGATGACCATGCGCCGCACGGTACTGCCGCAGGCTATGCGCATCATCATCCCGCCGACCGGCAATGAGTTCATTTCTCTGCTCAAGACTTCCTCCCTTGTGGTTGCCATTCCCTACACGGCCGAAATTTTTGGCCGCGCCACGGATATCTCGGCCGCGCTCTTCGAGCCCATTCCGCTTCTGATGGTGGCCGCGACGTGGTACCTGGCCATCACCTCTCTGCTCATGGTGGGCCAGTACTTCTTGGAGCGCCGCTTTGAGCGCGGCGCCACCCGCGAGCTCACCGGCCGCCAGCTGGCCGCACTAGCGGATGCCGAAGGAACTATCCCCCGCAACGTCTCTGTCATCCCGGAGGTAAAGAACTAATGACCACCCCCATGATCTCCGCGCAGAATGTGCACAAATCCTTCGGCCAGCTCGAGGTTCTTAAAGGAATCGACCTCACCGTCATGCCCGGCGAAGTCACCTGCCTCTTGGGCCCCTCCGGTTCCGGCAAGTCCACCTTCCTGCGCTGCTGTAATCACCTGGAGAAGGTCACGGCAGGCCGCCTCTACATCGACGGCGAACTCATCGGTTTCCGCGAGCGCAACGGCGTACTCTATGAGATCTCCGAGAAAGAAGCCGCCGCCCAGCGCCAGGATATCGGCATGGTCTTCCAACAGTTCAACCTGTTTAGCCACCGCACCGTGCTGGAAAACATCATCGAGGCACCGGTCCAGGTAAAGAAGCAGAGCCCGGAGAAAGCCAAAAAGAAGGCCATGGAGCTGCTGGAAAAGGTCGGCCTCGCGCACAAGGCGGAGGCCTACCCAGTGCAACTGTCAGGTGGTCAGCAGCAGCGTGTCGCCATTGCCCGCGCGGTTGCCATGGACCCGAAGCTGATGCTTTTCGACGAGCCTACCTCCGCCCTCGACCCCGAGCTCGTCGGTGAAGTTCTCCGCGTCATGAAGGAGCTTGCCGCCGATGGCATGACCATGCTTGTCGTGACCCATGAGATGGGCTTTGCCCGGGAGGTCGCCGACACCATTGTCTTCATGGATGGCGGCAGCGTCGTCGAAACCGGTACGCCTGAGCAACTCTTGGACAACCCGCAGCACCAGCGCACGAAGGATTTCCTCTCTTCGCTGCTCTAGCGCGCTGCACCACCACGCACGCAGCACTACCGCAACTGCCCTCGTTGCCAAAGATCGCCGCTGAGATTGAGGATCTGGCCAGATCTTTGGCAACAAGGGCAGTTTTTCTATTTGAACCCGTCCAAGACAAAACTCCGGCCAGTCCGCAAAGGAAATCTGGCCGGAGTTTTTCTGAAGAGAGCTAGCGAAACAGCTAACGCTAGCGGTGGGGTTCTATTCGGTGTCCCCTTCCGTTTCCGTAGTCTCAGCGGGCTCCTCAGAGTCCTCGGCGGGGGCCGAGGCCATCGGGCTATCCGCAGACTGGGCTTGGATGACGTCATCCAGCACCGCGTGGATGTAGGGCGCGGCCTTGTCATTGGAGTACTCCGAGGCAAGCTCAACGCCCTCAACGAGCGCAGTAGCGTTGGGAACATCCGCATTGAAGAGGATCTCCCAGACTGACACGCGCATGATCGCGCGGTCAACAGCAGGGATGCGCTCTAGGGACCACTCGCTGGAAAGGTAACGGGCGATGGCGTCATCGATAGCGTCCAACTCTTCAGCTGCGCCGCTGACGATCTCGCGGGTGTACTCAGCGATCGGCGCCACACCATTTTCCGGGTCGCGGGCAAGCTCGACGCGGTCCTCCACGATTGCTACCGGATCAACATCGCGCGACTCTGCCTCGAAGAGGATATCTGCGGCTCGGCGGCGCGCACGGTAGCGCGCCGTGTGACGCTTATAGTTAGGCTCTGGCGGGGTCATCTTAGTGGTTGACGCGAGACAGGTACTCGCCAGTACGGGTATCGATCTTGAGGATGTTACCGGTCTCAATGAACAACGGAACCTGGATCTCAGCACCGGTCTCGAGCGTCGCCGGCTTAGTGCCGCCGCTGGAGCGGTCACCCTGCAGGCCCGGCTCGGTGTGCTCCACCTTCAGGTCAACGGAGATCGGCAGCTCACCGAACAGAGCCTCACCGTCGTGGAAGGAGACCTGGACGCGCATGTTCTCCAAGAGGAACTTACCGGCGTCACCGAACTTCTCAAACGGCAGTTCGTACTGCTCGTAGGTCTTATCATCCATGACCACATAGTTCTGGCCATCGTTGTACAGGTAGGTCATGTCGCGGCGGTCGACGTTAGCGGTCTCCACCTTCACGCCAGCGTTGAAGGTCTTGTCCGTTACCTTGCCAGAGACCACGTCCTTGAGCTTGGTACGCACGAAAGCTGGGCCCTTGCCCGGCTTCACATGCTGAAACTCAACAATTTGCTGCAGCTTGTTGTCGATCTTCAGAACGAGACCGTTCTTGAAATCAGTGGTATCTGCCATGAAATGACTCTCCCAAATCACTTGTAGTCGAAACTATGAAAACAGTGTCTAAGCATACCGTACGCACGGCGCCAACGGAGCGAAGGGGTGCTGGCTACAGCACCTGAAGTTCCTTCGGGTAGGGCGTAATGATCTTCGCTGCGCCGGAGGTAATGAAAAGACTGTCCTCGATACGAACGCCACCCTTGCCCGGAATGTAAATGCCTGGCTCGATGGTCAATGTCATGCCTTCAGCCAATTCGCCCTTTCCGGTTTTCGCTGCGGAGGGGCCTTCGTGCACGTCAAGACCGATGCCGTGGCCGGTGGAGTGGACGAAGTACTCGCCATAGCCGGCGTCGGCAATAATGTCGCGGCAGGCCGCGTCGACGTCGACAAGCTTCGTGCCCGGCACCGCAGCCTTGACACCTGCTTCCTGGGCCCGCAGCACGACGTCATAGATCTCGCGGGCAAAGTCGGTGACCTCACCGATAGCGAAGGTGCGTGTGCAGTCGGAGTTAAAACCGCGCAGGTGGGCTCCGAAGTCGATCGTGACCAGGTCACCCTTGCGCAGCTCGCGGTCATCCGCGCCGTGGTGGGGTTTAGCGGAGTTCTCGCCGGAGGCCACGATGGTGTCAAAGCTCACGCGCTCCGAACCGAGCATGCGCATGCGGTATTCCAAGTCAGCAGCGACCTGTCGCTCTGTGCGGCCAGCAGCTACCTCACCCGCCTCGATAAGATCGGTGAGCGCCTGGTTTGCCAAAGCGGCAATTTCCTCCAGTTTCTGAAGCTCAATGTTGTCCTTGACCAAGCGAATCTTCTCAATTACCCCGGTGACTGGAACCAGCGTCACGCCTTCGGGCTTCGCCTTCTCCAGACGCTCGAGTTGCGCGACAGTGACATAGTCCGCCTCGTAGCCAACCCGCAGATCATCGGATACCTTCTCCAGTAGGTGCGGGCCCACATCGCGGCCAAGGCTGGCTTCGATATCCGGGACTTCCTGTGCAATCTGGGTTGTGTAGCGGCCATCAGTTGCCATGAGCGCGGAGAGATCCTTGCGGAGCAACAAACCGCCATTCGAGCCGGAAAAACCCGTCAGGTAGCGCACGTGCGTCAAGTGGGTAACAATAATGGCGTCAATACGCTGGCCGGACAGCTCGGTCATAAGCTTGCGGCGACGGTTGCCATAACGAGTATCGGCTAATGCCATGAGAGAATCACTCCAATCATTTTCAAGCGATACTCCATGATAGCTAATTTGCCAGGAAGTACCCCAGTGCCGCGACGTAGCCATAGGAGCCCAGCCCTGCGATAACACCACGCGCGATGGGGCTGAGGTAAGAGTGCTGGCGGAAAGCCTCGCGTGCATGCACGTTGGAGAGGTGAACCTCGACGAAACCGGCGCCATCGGCTACCTCGGCCAAGGCATCCCGTAGCGCCACCGAGGTGTGGGTAAAGCCGCCTGGGTTGATGATCACGGGCCAGCCTTCGTCGGCGGCTCGATGCACCTGCTCGATGAGTTCACCCTCATGGTTGGACTGGAAGAAGACGATCTCTTCCTCCCCCGCCGCGGCGCGCACGTGGCTTTCGATATCCGCTAGGCTTTCGCTTCCGTAAATCTCTGGCTGGCGTTTGCCCAAACGGTTCAGGTTGGGGCCGTTGAGAACGAGGATTGTCATGGAATACTCCTTGAAGCTTTAGGGGGTCAGCTGAAACTCTACGAGGCCAATTGCGCGTAAGCTGCGCGCAACTCCTCCTCTGTGGCGTCTTCGAGGCGGGTTGTTTCCCCAATACCAGTGAGCGCGACGAAGCGGATGCGACCCTCGCGGTTCTTCTTGTCGTGCCGCATGCCGTCGAGCAACTCCTCGAAGTGCCCCTGCTCATAGGTGGTGGGCAGCCCAATCCGGGTGAGGATGTCTCGGTGGGTGGCGACGAGGGTGGCGTCGATAAGCCCCCGAGCGTGGGACAGGTGCGCAATAAACATCATGCCCACCGCCACCGCACGGCCGTGGCGCCACGAATAGTTCTCGTGGCGCTCCACGGCGTGACCGAAGGTGTGGCCGTAATTGAGGGTTTCGCGCAGACCGGACTCCTTCAAGTCCTGGCCCACCACGTGCGCTTTGACGGCAATGGACCGCTCGATGAGCTCCGGAAGCAAGCCGTCCGGTTTTAGGCATGCGGCGGGGTCCGCTAGATAGTGCTCGATGATGCGTGGATCGTGGATAAAGCCAGTCTTGATGATTTCTGCAGAGCCAGCGATGATCTCGTTCTCGGGCAGCGTGCGCAAGTGGTCCAGATCGACGAAGACTGAATCCGGCTCGTGGAACGCCCCAACGAGGTTCTTTCCTGCGGCCGTGTTGATCCCAGTCTTCCCGCCCACGGCAGCATCAACCATCGCCAGCAGCGTCGTCGGAGCCTGAATAACCGGGATGCCGCGCATCCACGTCGCCGCGGCAAAACCCGCCAAATCTGTGACGGCTCCGCCACCGAGGCCGATGACTGCATCGCGGCGGCTAAACCCAGCGTCACCGAACACATCCCACAGACGTGCCAACACATCAAGCTGCTTGGCAGCCTCGGCATCGGGAACCTCGACCGGGGTGGCCTCGAGGCCCTGTGCGCTGGCTTGCTCAGCAAGGTTGCGGGCAGCCTCGGCGAGCGGCGGCTGGTGGATAATCGCTACCTTCGCTGCACCAATGCTCGCGGCGCGCTCAATCATCGCAGCACTGAGGCCGCTGCCAATCGTGACCTCGTAGGGGGATGGTCCATTAACCGGAATGGTGTGCATGTGAGCGGCTCCTTCTGCAGCGCTAGTAGTCGTCTTCATTAGTCGTCGTGGGGTGCGAGTGGCAGCACACCAAGTGTTTTAGAGAGTCTCGAGGAAGCTCAAAATATCGCCCACCACCTGCTGCGGGGAACGCACACCGGTGCGCACCTTTAGGTCTGCAACCTCGGTATAGAGCGGCCGGCGCTCCTCCAAGAGTTGCGTATAGTGCGCGAGGGGATCAGCCGACTCCAAAACCGGACGGTTGGTATCCCCTAGAGTGCGGGTGACACCTTCTTCGGGCGTGATGTCGAGGAACACAACGGTCAGGCTATCGAGCAAGTCGCGCGTGGATTCAGTCAGCACTGCCCCACCACCCAGGCTCACGACACCAGTGGTGGCCAGTGCCTCGCGCACGACCTCGGCTTCCACTTCTCGGAATGCCGGCTCACCCAGCTCGGAGAAAATCTCGCCGCACTTCTTTCCATAGCGCGCCTCAATGAGGCTATCGGTATCAACAACGTCGCAATTCAGCGCCCGCGACAAGCGGCGACCGATCGTGGTCTTGCCGGAACCGGGAGGTCCTACAAGGACGACGTGTGGGGAGTTCATGCGTCACCCCACTCCAGTCGGCCTGCCACGTAGTCCTGGTAGGCAGCGATGTTGCGCTTGGTTTCGGCGAGGCTATCGCCGCCGAATTTCTCCAGCACCGCACGCGCAAGAACAAGCGCCACCATCGCCTCTGCCACGACGCCGGCAGCCGGTACCGCGCAGACGTCGGACCGCTGGTGAATGGCGGTTGCCGCCCCACCTGTGGCCATGTCGACCGTCTTGAGCGCACGCGGAACCGTGGAAATCGGCTTCATCGCCGCGCGCACGCGCAGCGTCTGGCCGTTGGTCATGCCGCCTTCCAGACCACCAGCGCGGTTAGTCTCACGATCCACACCATTGTCGGTACGAACCATTTCATCGTGCGCTTCGCTGCCGCGGCGGCGGGCTTCAGCGAAACCATCGCCGACCTCAACGCCCTTGATTGCCTGAATACCCATCAAGGCGGCGGCGAGTTGTGCGTCGAGACGGTCTTCACCCGAGGTGTGCGAGCCCAAACCGATCGGCAAACCTTCCACGATCACCTCGACGATTCCGCCCAGGGTGTCTCCCTGCTTCTTCGCGGTTTCGATCTCTGTGATCATGGACTCTTCCGCCGCCTTATCGCAGGCGCGTACCGGTGAGGCATCAATAGCCTCAAGGTCCGCGAAGCTAGGGTGCGGGCCGTCATAAGGTTCAGAGGCACCGATGGAGATGACGTGGGACAGCACCTCGACTCCCAGGGTTTCGCGGAGGAAGTTGCGCGCGACCGTGGCCGCGGCCACGCGGGCGGCGGTCTCACGCGCCGAAGAGCGCTCCAGGATGGGGCGGGCCTCCGCGTGATCAAACTTCACCATGCCGGCGAAATCGGCATGCCCCGGGCGGGGACGAGTCAGCGGGGCGCCGCGGCCAGATGCCATCGCCTTAGCGGTTTCCGGATCATCAAAGTCTAGCGCGTCCGGGGACATGATGGTGGTCCACTTCGGCCACTCCGTGTTGCCGATCATGATGGCTATCGGGCTGCCCAGGGTCAGGCCATGTCGAATGCCACTGAGCAAGGTGAGCTCATCGGCCTCGAACTTCATACGGGCACCACGGCCGTAGCCGAGGCGGCGGCGAGAGAGCTGGAGAGCGATGTCGTCTTGGGAAACGGGAACCCCGGCGGGCATGTGCTCGATGAGTGCAACGAGTGCCTGGCCGTGAGATTCACCTGCGGTAGTCCAACGAAGCATGCGGACTATTATCACACGCTAGGGAATCTTTCGTGGGCACTGGGCTGCCTATCACACCGTGTCGGGGCTAAAGAACACGACAAAGGCTGCGGCAATGAGCATGCCAGGCCCGTGCGCGGGTTTCCGATCCTGCGTTATGAACCCCCAGAGCAGCGTGCTCAGCGACGCCCCTACCATCGCTAACGCTACCCCTAGTACTCCCGCCGCGTGGGCGGTCACCATGCCCAGTGGCAACGCCAGCTTGAGATCACCCCCGCCCACGCTTCCGGCACGGCTCAGCAAGGCAACCAGAATATAAAGCCCCGGCCACAGCAGCCCGGCTGGGTCGAACCACCACAGCGACAGCACGGCGGCCGGCAGGGTCAGATAGTTGGGCAGGCGTTTGAAGCGCAGGTCATAAACGATTAAGGCGCACCCCCACGCCAGAAAGAGCACATCCCCCATGACTGCGCAGCCTACCGTGCGGGGTGCTGCGGCGCATGCTGTTGATTAAGGCAGCTTGAGCGCAGCGTTGAGAGCAGCCAGCATTTCTGCTCGCGGGGCGGTGTGCCCGGTAAACTGTTCAAACTGCGAATAAGCCTGGTTAGCCAGCATGATGTGCCCGCCGACCGTCGGATAGCCATCAGCAGCCGCGTAGACAGTTAAAGGCGTAGGCCATGGATCGTAAATAACGTCGAACACTGGAGCCTTTGCCAACTGGGTCAGATGCTCTTGCACGGCGGCGGAGGGAACAGTGGAGACGATGAGGTCCACCGAGCGCGCTAACCCCGCGAGATCATCACCAAAAGATGCTGAGTGGAGGGAGAGGCCAAGGGCGTCCCCGAGCGGCCGTAGTTCAGCACGACGATCTGAGCGATTGAGCACAGTGACATCGGTAACACCACGCTGGGCTAGCCCCCACAGGACCGGCCGCGCGGTTCCACCGGCGCCGATGAGCAGCGCCGAAGACGGCTGGGAAGAGCCCAGCAGCTCATCGAGCGCGCCCAACACGCCTTCCGTATCCGTGTTGTCCGCGCGCCACCCTTGCGGGGTGCGCACCAGTGTATTCGCGGAACCGATGAGCTCAGCGCGCTCGCTGACGATGTCCGCATAAGCCAGGGCGTCGAACTTCAATGGCATGGTCACTGAGAAACCTTTGTACTCCTCCCCTACCTCGGCGAGGAAGGCAGCCAAGTCGGTCACCTCGAACCTGGTGTAATCCCAGTCCTGCAGGTTCAGCGCATCATAGCCGGCCTTATGGAGGACTGGGGATAGCGAATGCTCGATGGGGCTGCCTAGAACTGCGGCGCGCGGCATCGTATTACTGCTCCTCTGCTGGTGGCTCGCCGGCGCCTTCGCGCTGGCTGTCCAGGATGCCGGAGCGCACTGCATCGTCAACGTTGGCAAGGTGCTCATCATAGTTGTCGGTAAAGACCGTCGTGCCCTTGTCATCAACCGTGACGAAGAAGAGCCAATTGCCCTCTGCCGGGTTCTCCATGGCCTGGATGGCCTCCTCCGACGGCGAGGCGATCGGGGAATCCGGAAGACCATCCTTCGCATAAGTATTCCACGGGGTTTCGCGGTGGCGGTCCTCATCGGTGGTGGCCAGCTCGACATCCTCGAGTCCATAGTTCACAGTGGAGTCCAATTCCAAGCGCATCGGCTCGTGGAGGCGGTTGAGGATGACGCGGGCAACCTTGTCGAACTCACCGGCCGGCGACTCACGCTCCACCAGGGATGCTGCGGTCAGGAGCTCATAGGGCTTCAGGCCGATGGCCTGCGCGCGGTCGACAATGTTGGTGTCGTTGTACTTCTTCGTCGAACGAGTGATGAGATCGGTCAGGATCTCCTGGGCATCCATATTCGGGTCAAGCACGTACTGTCCCGGGGCGATAAGCCCCTCAATACGCTTGGGATCCTCGCCGCGGGCACGGACCTCCTCCACAGCCCAGTCCGGTGCACCCAGTTCAGCTGGGTCTACCGTGGCCGCGATCTTCTCCAGTTCCTCGGCGGATACGCAACCGCCCTCCTTGCAGGAGACCTGCGAGATCAGGGAGTAAATACCAAACCGGACATCGCCACCCAGGACGTTGACGTCCAGCAACGTCGCTCCGCCATGCACGTCGAGCAGGTCCACCATGTTGGCGTCATCAAGCAGTGCCTCCACAGCGGATTTGGCGCTCATCTCCTCTTGGAGACGGTAAAACCCGGGTTTAATTTGGCTCGCGCGCGGGTTGGAATTGGCCGCCGAAGAGAAAGCTTCAGGCGTCTTCACCACATTCTTTTCTGCTAGCTCAGGTGCCAGTTCGCCCATGGATGAGCCTTCCGGGACCTGAACGAGCTGTGTTACACCATTGCCTTGTCCCTCATAGTCCAAGGTATTGCCCCCTCCTAAAAGGCGGAAACCGATGTAGCCGAGGCCGCCGATGATGAGGACAAGGCTGGCAATAAGCACGGCCATGCCGCGCTGGCGGCGCTTGACGTACTGGGGTTCCATCGAGCGTCCGATGCGTGAAGGTTTACGGCTCACGTACTTCGTCTCCTAGGTTTGAAGGGCTGTGGCCGTTCAACGCGAAATGGCGCGCATCCAGCCAGGATTGCAAAATTTCCACCGCGGCCGCTTGGTCGATAACCGAACGGCCGCGTCTCTCTGACACGCCAGAGGCTCGCAGTGCGGATGATGCCACCACCGTGGTGAGGCGCTCATCCACCATGCGCACAGGCGGAGGTGTGTTTATCGTGTCATCTTTTGCCAAGCGGCGGTGGATACGAAACGCGATTTCCTTGGCATGTTTAACACTTGATGAGCCGTTGCCTTTGAGATCACGCGGCAAACCGACTGCCACCTCGACGACGTCATACTCGTGAATAAGCTCAAGCAGTCGGTCGATGTCACCCTTGTCGCGGTCCTTAAACCCAGTTTCACGGCGGACAGTCTCGACCGGCATAGCCAGGCGAGCATCCCGATCGGATACCGCCACACCAATGCGGACGGTTCCGACGTCGAGGCCCAACCGGCGCCCTGGTCCGGGATCGTCTGCTCCTGGCTTATCGGGCTCTACGGCCATGGTGTTCCTCCTGGTCCTGAGGGTCAGCTACAACTGGATGCCAACTAGTGCGCATCCATTAGTGGGCTTCGAGCTCATTACGGACGGCGTCGAAGGCAGCCTGCAGACCTTCGGCGTTTGCGCCGGAGCCTTGAGCCATATCGGGCTTACCGCCGCCCTTGCCATCAACGTAGCCGGAAACCAGCTTAACCAAGTCACCAGCCTTGACACCGCGCTCGATGGCGGCCTTCGTAGCACCCACGATGAACGGCAACTTGCCGCCCTCGTTCTCCGATGCCAAGACAATCACACCGGCGACATCTCCGAGGCGGTTCTTGATATCAGCGGCCAGCGTGCGCAGGTCACCGCCGTTCACGCCCTTAGGGAGCTTGACAGCCACGATCGTGAAATCATTGACGGTGGTCGCACCAGAAACCATCTCCGCGGTCTGCGACATGAGCTGAGCCTTGTGCAGCTCCGCAATCTGCTTCTCAGCGGCCTTGAGCTTCTCCGTCAGCTGCGCGATGCGCTCCGGCAGGTCCTCGGTCTGGACCTTGAGCTCGCGGGAGACACCCTCGACGAGGGCGGTCTCCTTCGAGTAGTAGCGGAATGCATCCAAGCCTGAATAGGCCTCGATGCGGCGCGCGCCGGAACCCACGGAGGATTCGCCGAGGACCGAAACCGGCCCAATCTCAGCGGTATTGCTGACGTGAGTACCACCGCAAAGCTCGATGGAGAAGGGGCCACCCATCTCCACAACGCGAACCTCGGAACCGTAGTTCTCACCAAAGAGGGCCATCGCACCCATCTCCTTGGCCTTCTCCAAGGAAGTCTCGATGGTATTGACCGGGAAGTGCTGGTCCACCGCCTGGTTGGTAACCAAAGCGATCTCATCGAGCTGCTCCTGCGTGAGCTGGTCGGTGTAGTTGAAGTCAAAGCGCAGGTAACCCGGTCGGTTCAAGGAGCCAGCCTGGACAGCGGTCGGCCCCAGCACCTGGCGCAGCGCGGCGTGAATGAGGTGCGTGGCGGAGTGCGCCTGCACGGCACCGTGGCGCCACTGCTCATCCACCTCAGCGGTAACACCGCTGCCCAGTTCAAGGCCACCAGCGGTCACCGTAGCTTTGTGGACCCACAGCTTCTTGCCGATCTTCTGCACGTCATTGACCTCAAGGAGGGTCTCACCCGCGGTAATGCGGCCTCGATCGGCGGTCTGGCCGCCAGCTTCGGCATAGAGCGGCGACTGGTCCAAGATAACCTCGACCGTGTCCCCTGCCTGGACCTCGGAGACCTTCTCGCCATCGCGGACGAGGCCGAGTACCTTGGCCTCGGACTCCAAGGTCTCGTAGCCCGTGAACAGAGTCGGGTGGTTATCCACCCAGTCACGGTACAGAGACAGATCGGCATGACCATGCTTCTTAGCCTGGTTATCAGCCTTGGCGCGGCGGCGCTGCTCACCCATGGCGGCATCGAAGCCCTCCATGTCCACGCTAAGGCCAGCTTCTTGGGCCATCTCCAACGTCAAGTCGATGGGGAAACCATAGGTATCGTGCAGTTCAAAAGCCTTCTCACCGGATAGCACCTTCGGGGTGGCCGCGCGGGAGGTGCTCTTTAGCTCGTCGACAGCTTCGTCGAAAAGCTTGGTGCCCGACTCCAAGGTCTTGAGGAAAGCCTTCTCCTCCGCCACGGCGACGCGCAGGATGCGCTCACGGTTCTCCGCAATCTCCGGGTAGGACGGAGTCATGGTGTCCATGATGGTGTTCATGAAGCGCTCCATGGTCTCACCCTTCGCACCCAGCAGCTTGGCGGAGCGGATGATGCGGCGCAGCAGTCGGCGCAGGATGTAGCCACGGCCCTCGTTGCCGGGAGTAACGCCATCCAGGATGAGCATCATGCCGGTGCGCGAGTGGTCCGCCACCACACGGAAGCGGATCAAATCTTCCTTCGGTGCATCGGGCGTGTATTTCGCCCCGGTGAGCTCTTCAGCAACATCAATGACCGGGCGCAGCAGGTCCGTCTCGTAGACGTTGTCCACGCCCTGCAGGATGCAGGCCACGCGCTCGATGCCCATGCCGGTATCGATGTTCTTCTTGGGCAGCTCACCAATGATTTCAAAGTTGCCCTTGCCGATGCCCTCGCCGCGCTCGTTCTGCATGAAGACCAGGTTCCAGATCTCCATGTAGCGATTATCGTCCGCGACGGGGCCACCGTCCTGACCATATTCCGGACCACGGTCATAGTAAATCTCGGAGCACGGTCCGCACGGGCCAGGAATACCCATGGACCAGTAATTATCCTCCATGCCGAGGCGCTGGATACGCTCGCGGGGAACACCGATCTTGTTGTGCCAGATATCGGCTGCCTCATCGTCATCGAGGTAGACCGTGACCCACAAACGCTCGGGGTCTAGCCCCAAGCCGCCCTCCTCTACCGAGTTCGTCAGCAGGTTCCAGGCGTGGGTGATGGCCCCCTCCTTGAAGTACTGGCCAAAGGAGAAATTGCCTGCCATCTGGAAGAAGGTGTTGTGACGGGTGGTAATGCCTACTTCCTCGATATCCAAGGTGCGCACGCACTTCTGGATGGAGGTCGCCGTACCGTTAGCAAAAGGCGGGTTCTGCTGGCCCAGGAAGTAGGGCTTGAAGGGAACCATGCCGGCGTTGACGAAGAGCAGGTTCGGGTCATCCAGGATCAGCGACGCGCTGGGCACGGCCTCGTGACCGGCCTTGACGAAGTGCTGGGTAAAGCGTTCCCGGATCTCATGAGTCTTCACGAGCAAAAGTCCTTCACTGTTGAGTAGTTTCTAGTCAGCGCTCAACTTTACCCGTCCGGTGCTGTGCTTAGCGACGCCGCCCCCGGATGATGTCCCGCAACCTTCCCAGGTACTCGCGCACACGCTTCTCCGCTCCGTGGTCGGTGGGCTGATAATACTCGGCACCGGCCAGCGTCTCAGGCAGATACTGCTGGGTTAGAACACCGCGTGGATCATCATGCGGGTACTGGTAACCGACGGCGTTACCTAGGCGCTTAGCGCCCTCGTAGTGCCCGTCGCGCAAGTGCGGCGGGACGTGTCCGCTCTTACCGGCCCGGACATCGGCTTGGGCAGCATTGATGGCATTAATAACGGAATTCGACTTCGGCGCCGTAGCCAGGTGGATCGTGGCCTGTGCCAGCGGGATGCGCGCCTCGGGCAGGCCGATCAGCGCAGCGGCCTCCGCGGCGGCCACGGCAGTGGGGAGCGCGGTGGGGTCGGCCATCCCAATGTCCTCTGAGGCGTGCACGATGAGCCGGCGCGCGATGAAACGTGGATCCTCGCCGGCCTCAATCATCCGGGCGAGGTAGTGCAACGCAGCGTCGACGTCGGAACCACGGATGGACTTGATGAACGCGGAGACTACGTCATAGTGCTGATCGCCGTCACGGTCATAGCGCACCACGGCGCGGTTGACGTTGTCTTTAAGGATGTCAACGGTCAGCTCGCCGCCATCCGGTACCGCCTCGGCCGCAGCCTCGAGGTAGGTCAGCGTTCGCCGCGCATCTCCCCCGGCCAGCAACACCAGTTGGTCCAGAGCGTCTTCCGTTGCGGTGATTCGCCCAGCTAATCCGCGCTCACTCGTCAGCGCTCGCTCGGCGAGAGTGCGCAGGGAGGCGTCGTCAAGCGGCTCCAAATGAAGCAGCAGCGAACGCGAGAGCAGGGGCGCCACCACGGAGAAAGATGGGTTCTCGGTCGTGGCTGCCACGAGCAGCACCGTCCGGTTTTCCACCGCAGCAAGCAACGCGTCCTGCTGGGTTTTGGAAAAGCGGTGCACCTCATCGATAAACAGCACGGTACGGCGGCCCTCAATCAGCTCGCGGCGTGCATGCGTGATGACTTCCCGTACCTGCTTGACGCCGGAGTCCAGGGCGGACAGGCCGATGAAGTTATCCCCCAGAGAGGACGCGATCAACGAGGCCAGGGTCGTCTTTCCTGTGCCCGGCGGGCCGTACAGGATGACGGAGGCCTCGCCGGAGCCCTCGACGAGGCGGCGCAGCGGAGTCCCGGGTTCCAGAAGGTGCTTTTGCCCCACTACTTCGTCGAGGCTTTGCGGCCGCATGCGTGCGGCCAGCGGTGACCCCGAATGAGTCGCAAAAATATCGGGGCCACCCGGCAGGCTTGGCGCTGATTGGTCGTCGCCGAAGAGTGACTCCTGTCCCATCAGGGCTCCCGGAGACGGGAGGCCACAGCGTGGCCGAAAGCGGCAACAGTCGAGCACCCATCGTTCTTGCACTGCGCGGCAAAGCGTGAGAGCGCTTCGAAAGTTTCATAAAGGTCGCGCCGAATCAGGAGCTCATCCTCGCTGAACGGGCCGTGATCGGAGCGGCGCAGCAGCGAGCGACGCGGGTCACGATAAATCTCGGCGTTGCCCTCCGCCAGAGCCACTACCCCTTCAATCCCACCGGCATACATCGTGGTCACGCTCGATAAAGCCCAACCAATAAGGCAAGCGACTATCAACTCATGCAGTGTCTTCTCATCCGCTAACTGCGGCCACACGTCGACGACTCGACGCTGCCAGGCTTGGATGAAAACGTCCGCCTCAGCGTCCGTAATCGGGCGACTGAAGAGGAACTGTGGGAAGCCGGCGACAACACAAGCCACGTCAAAGCCCACGTTGCGAAAACCGGCCCACTCATAATCCAGGAAGGTCAGGGTTGTCCCCACGATGATGTTGTCTGGGGATAGATCGAAGGGCGTAAAAGCGCGGTTGCGGCCAGAACTAAAGCTCTGCATGGCGGTGCGGGCCAATTCGCGGACGTGCTCTGGTGGCTCCAGTCCTGCTTCGCTGAGGATGTCCGCACCGATCAGAATGGAGCTTTTCAGGGACTCATCGCGCAGGGCCTGGTGCTCGGCGTATTCGGGATGCCGGCGCAACTGACGGTTCAGCAGGGCCTTGTAATCCTCTTCGCGCCCAGCCGTGCCCGCGTGCATTTTGCCCAGCGCGCCGCCCAGGGACCTGAGCAGCTCTCCGCGTTCTTCGTCATTGCTGCGGGCAAGAGTATCCGCCAGGGTATCGCCATCACCGGCGTCAGACAGCACCAGAATGCGCTTCTCGACGTCGTGTGCGAGCAGCACTGGGCCTGGGCGAACCTCTTCGGATAACGCTGTGGTGAACTGATAGGCCACCACCTCACGCAGAAGGGCGGCGTCATCAATGGTGTGCCCGGTGACTGGGTTGTATTTGATGACCACCGAACGATGCGGGAAGAAGGCACTCGGTGACGTGCGGGCACGAAGCACCACGGCGTTGCCCGAACCAGTGAGTTGCTCGACGTCACTAAGCTCAGGCTCCCCGCCAAAGCGGCGCGAGAGCATCTGTGAGGCTTCCGCCACCACGGCATCCGCCACAGATTCTTTCTTGGACTCGTGTCCCATCGGATTCACTTGCTTGCCTGCTTCCACATATCGTAGGCCCAACTACATTACCGAGTTGAGCGACCTAGGACTCCTTCCCAACCTTGTCGCCCTGAGCGGCCTTGGCTGCCTTCTCCGGCTTAAAATCCACGCCGGTCTCCCTGCGCTGCTCGGCAGGGATGGTGCCCGGAGCATCGGTCAACGGGTCCACGCCGCCACCGGACTTCGGGAAAGCGATGACGTCACGAATGGAGTCGAAACCGCCCAGCAGGGAGACAATGCGGTCCCAACCGAACGCGATGCCACCGTGCGGCGGGGCGCCAAACTGGAAAGCGTCGAGGAGGAAGCCGAACTTCTCCTGTGCTTCTTCCTCACCGATGCCCATAACGTCGAAGACGCGCTTCTGCACGTCCTGGTCGTGGATACGGATAGATCCGCCGCCGATCTCGTTGCCGTTGCAGACGATGTCGTAGGCGTAGGCCAGCGCCTCACCCGGGTTCTCGTCGAAGTTGTCCAGATACTCCGGCTTCGGCGAGGTAAAGGCGTGGTGCACTGCCGTCCACTTGGAGTGGCCCAGAGCCACGTCACCGGAGGCGGTGGCGTCAGCGGCAGGCTCGAACAGTGGTGCGTCCACAACCCAGGTGAAGGCCCAGTCGCCGTCCTTGATGAGATCCAGCTTCTTTGCAATCTCACCGCGTGCTGCACCCAGAAGAGCGCGGGAAGACTTGGTGTCACCGGCGGCGAAGAAGATGGCGTCACCCGGCTTGGCACCGACGTGCTCGGCAATGCCCTCGCGTTCGGCATCAGTAATGTTCTTGGCCACCGGGCCGCCCAAGGTGCCGTCCTCAGCGATGGTGATGTAAGCCAGGCCCTTCGCACCGCGCTGCTTCGCCCATTCCTGCCACGCATCGAACTGACGGCGCGACTGGGATGCTCCGCCTTCCATGACGACGGCACCAACGTACTCGTTCTGGAACACGCGGAAAGTAGTGTCCTTGAAGAACTCGGTGCACTCGACGATCTTAATATCGAAGCGCAGGTCCGGCTTATCGGATCCGTAGTACTTCATTGCGTCGGCATAGGTCATGCGCGGAATGGGCGTCTTGATCTCGTAGCCGATGAGCTTCCACAGGGCGGAGATAATTTCTTCCGCAAGCGCGATCACATCGTCCTGATCAACGAAGGACATCTCGACGTCGAGCTGCGTGAACTCCGGCTGACGGTCCGCGCGGAAGTCCTCATCGCGGTAGCAGCGAGCGATCTGGTAGTAACGCTCCATGCCGGCCACCATGAGCAGCTGCTTAAACAGCTGCGGGGACTGTGGGAGTGCGTACCAGCTGCCCGGCTTGAGGCGGGCGGGCACGAGGAAGTCACGAGCGCCCTCCGGGGTGGAGCGGGTCAGGGTCGGGGTTTCAATTTCAGTGAAATCATGGCTATCCAGAACCTGGCGAGCGGCGCGGTTAGCTGCCGAGCGCAGGCGCAGAGCCTCATGCTGGCGCTCCCGACGCAGATCGAGGTATCGGTACTTCAGACGGGTCTCCTCGCCGACCTCACCGGAGGAAGAAGGATCATCGATCTGGAACGGCAGCGCTGCAGACTTGTTGAGCACTTCCAGATCCGTAACGTTGACCTCGATCTCACCGGAGGCCAGGTTCGCGTTAGCAGAACCCTCCGGACGAGGCTCCACCACGCCGGTGACCTTAACGCAGTATTCGGAGCGCAGATCATGGGCGCGCTCAGCAACCTCGGATTCACGGAAAACCACCTGGGCAACGCCGGAGCGATCACGCAGGTCAATGAAGATAACACCGCCATGGTCGCGACGGCGCGCCACCCAACCCGTCAGGGTGACGGTCTCCCCCGCCATCTCTTTGCGCAGTTCGCCTGCCAAATGTGTACGCAGCACTCTCGTTCAATCCCTTCTCATTGTTGACGCTCGCACCCACACACGCCACGCGTAGACAGCACGCGCCGAGGGATGCAAGAACTTGAACGGCCCAAGTCTACCGCCCGCACCGGACTTGCTCAGCTCTGGGGTAAACACCGAGCACCGCCGAACGTTGAGCGCTGGTACCCCCGCCTGACGCAGCTCCCCTCATCACACGCACATCACCGCCTGCATATGGCAGAATCTGGACCATGACTTTCAAATCTGGTGCCAACTTTGACGGCAAGCGAGCAAGCTCCGGCGGCGGTGGCCGCGGCGGCATGATCGCTACCGGCGGAGGTATTGGCTCCCTCCTCCTCATTGGCCTCTACCTCTTACTCGGCGGCGATCCCGGCGCCATCACCGAAAGCAGCCCTCAGACCGACCAAACCCAGGTGGGTCCGGAGGAAAGCGGGGAGGATGCCTTCGCACACTGCCAAACTGCCGAAGACGGCAATAAGTACGACGATTGCCGCGTCATGTTCGCCGCCCAGTCCGTCGACAAGGTCTGGGCCCAGCAGCTGCCGGCTCAGGCAGGCATCGAGTACGTCGAGCCGGGCCGCGTCATCTTCAACAACACCACCATGTCCGGCTGTGGCCAAGCCTCCGGCGCCACGGGCCCGTTCTACTGCCCGGCCGATGAGTCCGCTTATTTTGACACCGCATTCTTCGATCAGCTCCGCAACTTCGGTGGGGATAATGCACCTCTGGCACAGATGTATATCGTCGCCCACGAATTTGGCCACCACATTCAGAAGCTAGAGGGCACGCTCAGCTTGTCCAATTACAACGAACCCGGTGAGGACTCCAACGCGGTGAAGATTGAGTTGCAGGCGGATTGCTATGCCGGACTGTGGGCGCACTACGCCGACAAGGGCGAGGACGCTTTGCTCGAAACGATCACCGAACAGCAGGTAACCGACGCCGTCAACACTGCCCGCGCCGTGGGCGATGACAACATCCAGCGCCGCTCTGGCGGCGAGGTACGCCCCGATACCTGGACGCACGGCTCCTCCGAGGACCGGGCACAGTCCTTCCTCGCCGGGTATAATTCCGGCAAGATGGAGCAGTGCGATACTTTGGGTCGAGGCGTCTACCAGTCCTAATAGGCTCGATGAGCATTGCGGTGCGACCAACAAGCGGTCGCTCCACCCCCGAATATGCTTCATTCAATGAAGTTTAAATTCAAATCCACACCCTGTTTACCTGCAGTCCATCTTGATGCTTTACGATGGCTTGGTTCCCGCCGGACCGTGGTGGGACCCGCTCTGTCTTTGAAAACATTAAAGAACTGTGCGTGATGCCATCTCTGCACTGCCGCAGGCACAACACACCACTCGTCGTGTCATTGGGATTCCCGTGCCTGCACCCGCTCGCACCGCCTCATCGCGCAGCGTTCTCTTCGTGAAAGGAACGACGTTTTGAGCACCGCCACGCCGACGATGCCTGATCTCGAAACGATGAATGGTAAGAACAAGGACTGGATTTGGCACTTGTTCTTCGGCGTCATCACCGCTGTTACCCTTGTCCTCTTCATCATTTGGGGCAACGGAGAGGTTGCAGAGGGCGCTAACAAGATCGTCCTTGTTACCGCGATCATCTTTGCCCTTTTCATGGCCTTCAACATCGGCGGCAATGACGTCGCCAACTCTTTCGGCACCTCCGTGGGTGCGGGAACCCTCTCTATGAAGCAGGCCCTCGCTGTTGCGGCGGTCTTTGAGGTATCCGGCGCGATCCTCGCCGGCGGCGAGGTGACCGACACCGTGCGCTCCGGCATTGTGGACCTTAACGCCATTGACGGGCTTGACCCGATGGAGTTCGTCTACATCATGATGTCCTCGCTGCTCGGCGCGGCCATCTGGCTGCTGGTGGCCACCCGCATGGGCTGGCCTGTGTCCACGACCCACTCCATCGTCGGCGGTATCGTCGGCGCTGCCCTCACCGTTGGTTTCATCACCGGCAAGGGCGGAATGGATATGGTGCAGTGGGGCGGCATCGGCACCATCGCAGTCTCCTGGGTGCTTTCGCCAGTCCTTGGTGGTATTGCCGCCTACCTTCTCTTCAAGTGGATTAAGACATCCATCCTCGTCTACAACGACGCAGCAGACGAGCGTCTGCGCGACATCAAGGTTCGCCGCGCTGAGCTGCGCAAGGAGCACAAGACCCGCTTCGAGCGCATGAACGAGCTGCAGCAGATTTCCTACACCAATGCCATGGCCCGTGATGCCGCCCTCACCGCGGAAGATGATTACGACCCAGAGGCCCTCGAGTCCGACTACTACCGAGATTTGCACAACCTCAACAAGGATCTCGAGGACGTTAACGCGCACCGCGCACTGGAGAACTGGGTCCCGCTGCTGGCAGCATTGGGCGCTGTCATCATCTCCGCGATGATGCTCTTCAAGGGCCTCAAGAATACCGGCGTTGACTTCTCCACCCTGGAGAACCTCCTGGTCATGGGCATGGTCGGCGCAGTGGTCTGGATGGCAGTCTTCATCTTCGCCCGCTCCCTGAAGAAGAAGTCCCTGTCCCGCTCGACCTTCCTCCTTTTCTCGTGGATGCAGGTCTTCACCGCTTCTGCCTTCGCGTTCTCGCACGGCTCCAATGACATCGCTAACGCCATCGGCCCCTTCGCCGCCGTCTTCGATGTCCTAAAGACCAACCAGATTTCTGACGAAGTCACCGTTCCGCTGCCGGTCATGGTAGCTATGGGCATTGCCCTCATTTCCGGCCTCTGGTTCATCGGCCGCTTCGTTATCCAGACCGTCGGTTCCGGCCTGACCCAGATGCACCCCTCCTCCGGTTTCGCCGCCGAGCTGGCTGCCGCTGCCGTTGTCATGGCAGCGTCTCTCCTGGGCCTCCCGGTTTCCTCGACGCACATCCTCATCGGTGCTGTCCTTGGCGTTGGTATCGTCAACCGCGCTGCTAACTGGAACCTAATGAAGCCCATCGCCCTCGCATGGGTCATCACCCTCCCAGCCGCCGCTGCCATCGCTGCCCTGACGGTCTCCATCCTGCGCGTCGTGTTCTAGTCTCAACACAGCACACGCACAGGGCGTCGCGCCCAGCCGCCGCGAGTCTCCCGCCACCTTGGGATACTCGCGGCGTCTTTGTTTTCTCTGCCCTCCAGCAACCACCGGGTTTCAGAGCCCCCGTACACTGGGGCTCCATGAGCGATAACTCCCTGGCCAGATTCTTTTCCGCCTTCAACGACATTGAGCAGTTTCTCCGCCAGGCCGTCGGGGCCAAGAACTCCGATTCCTTCTGGTGGATTGTCGACCGCGCACACGACAAACATCTGCTAAGCAAGCGACAGGCAGAGCAGCTCAAGGACTTTGGTAATCTACGCAACGCCATCGCCCACGGCCGCTATTTCAACGGCGAACCCATCGCTACCCCGCACCCACAGGTGCTGGCGCAGCTCGAAAACCTCCAACGGCTTCTTACTGATCCGCCCACAGCGCAGTCCTTACTCGCCGACCGTGAGGTCACCACCCTTGGCCCCGATACCCCGATCATGGACGCCCTCCGGCTCATTAATAGGACCGGTTATTCGCAGATCCCGATTTATGATTCCGGCGCTTACCGAGCCCTCCTCACGACCAATGTCATCGCCCGCTGGGTCGCAGCAGACTTGGGAGACGATGGCGTGATCAACGCGGCGTCGATTAGCGCCGTTCTAGAGTTTGCAGAGAAGAAGGACAGGGCCGAGTTCCTCCCCCGCACCGCCAGTGCGCAAGAGGTCATCGATGCCCTCACCGAACCCGCGGCGGACGGCACGCATCCTAGTGCTGTTCTCCTTACCGAGCACGGCAAGCCTTCGCAGCGCCCGCTCGCTATCGCAACGCCAGCGGATCTCGCTGTCTTGGTCGACGCCCTTGAGTGGGAATAATTACCCGACTGCACTTTGTTGACATGTCACAGAGAGGAGTATGGCATGCAATTTGGAGTCTTTAGCATCGGTGACGTCACGCAAGATCCCACCACCGGTCGCACCCCCACCGAGGCTGAGCGCATCCGCGCTATGACAGAGATCGCCCTCAAGGCAGAGGAGGTGGGCCTCGATGTCTTCGCCACCGGCGAGCACCACAACCCACCCTTCGTCCCGTCCGCACCCACCACTCATCTGGCCTACATCGCAGCACAGACGAAGAACCTGCAACTCTCCACTGCCACCACGCTAATCACCACCAACGACCCCGTCCGGCTTGCAGAGGACTACGCTTTTCTCCAGCACCTGGCTGACGGGCGCATCGATCTCATGCTGGGCCGCGGTAACACCGGTCCGGTTTACCCGTGGTTTGGAAAGGATATCCGCGAAGGTATCCCTCTGGCGGTGGAGAACTACCACCTGTTGCGCCGCCGCTTTGAGGAACGCCGCCCGGATCATGTACCTTCTGCCCCACCCACCCATGCCACGCTCGGCACTTATGCCCCGCACGCGCTGGTCAACCCCGGAGAGGAGAAATAGTTGCGCTCGCTCGTACTCGTTACGGCTGGACTGTCATCGCCCTCCTCGACGCGTGCGCTTGCCGACGCCCTCTCGGCCGCCACCTCCGCCCACGTCACCGCGCGGGGCGAAGGCACCGACATCACCGTCGTGGAGCTCCGGGACCTCGCGAGCGAGCTAGCTGAAGCAATGACGAACTGGGTTTCGCCCACGCCCCGTCTTAACGCGGCGCAGTCCGCGGTGCTGGATGCCGACGGCCTCATCGCGGTCAGTCCCGTGTTCCAGGGCAGTTACTCGGGCCTGTTCAAGATGTTCTTCGACACCTTGGAGCCGCATTCCTTGGAGGGGCTTCCTACCCTCATCGCGGCCACGGGCGGCTCCAGCCGTCACGCCCTAGTGTTGGATTATGCCCTGCGCCCACTACTCAATTACCTGCATGCCACAGTGGTCCCCACCGGGATCTTCCAGGCCACAGAAGACTTTGGCACCGCTGAGGGCGCGCGCAATGAAAAGCGCATCGAGCGCGCCGCTGGGGAGTTGGCGGACCTCATGGTGCGCCCGCTCGACCGCGTAGCTGGCCTTGCCGGCTCTCTCGGCGAACCACAGAACACGCACCAGGGTTCTACCGGGAAGGCACCAGATTCGGGCTCAGGGGGCTTCCGCGAACTCCTGTCCCGCCACGACGGCCAACCGGGCTAAACAACTACTGGGGGCGCTCGGTACTATCGTAAGGCGTAACTTATCTAACGCTTCTAAGGAGGTTTAGCCCCCATGACAATTAGCGTGACCGACATCTTCTCGATCGGTATCGGTCCCTCCTCCTCCCACACCGTGGGCCCTATGCGTGCTGCTAAGGCCTTCCTCGAGACCCTTGAGCAACACCCGGCAAAAGTCCACATCGAACTGCGTGGCTCCTTGTCCGCTACCGGCCGTGGACACGCTACGGACCGGGCCGTCATTCTAGGCCTCGCCGGTTGGGATCCGCTCTCCGTTCCGCTCGATGCTGAGCCACGCGCAGATGCCTTCATCCCCACCGAGGGCAGCATCAGCGGCCCGGCAGGAGAGGTGGAATACAGCATCGAATTCAACAACGAGCCGGTGCCCGAGCACCCGAACTGCCTCATTTTCACTGCCTGGGACGAAGACGGCTCCATCCTCGCCGAGAACGCGGAGTATTTCTCCGTCGGTGGCGGATTTATCCTGTCCCGCAAGGAGTTTGATGCCCAGCTGCAGACGGAAAGCGGTGTCCCCGCTGGCGTCGCAGCAGCCACCGCCGAGGACGTTGTCCCCTATGAGTTCCAGTCGGGCGAGCACCTGCTTCACCTCTGCGCTGCCAATGACATGGCGATTTGGGAGATCGTTGCGGCGAACGAGGCTGTGCTTCACCGCGCCGAGGGCGGTCTCGATTACGTCTACCAGCACCTTGACCTCGTCTGGGACATTATGCGCGAATGCGTAACGGAGGGAATTTCCACCAAGGGAATCTTGCCTGGTGGCCTCCGCGTCAACCGCCGTGCGCCGCAGATGTACCAACAGTTGTTGGCCAAGCAGGACGACGAGTCCTGTGGCTTTTCCGCAATGGAGTGGGTAAACCTCTACGCGCTCGCCGTCAACGAGCAGAATGCCGCCGGCGGCCGCGTCATCACGGCGCCGACGAATGGCGCCTGTGGCATCATCCCGGCAGTGCTCCATTATGCCCGCGACTTCATGGCGGACTTTACGCGCGCCGATGCCCGCCGCTACCTGCTGACCGCGGGTGCCGTTGGCATCATCATTAAGTCCAATGCCTCCATTTCTGGCGCCGAGGTGGGCTGCCAGGGTGAGGTAGGCTCCGCCTCCTCTATGGCGGCGGCCGGCATGGCCGAACTGCTTGGGGCGACTCCGGAGCAGGTAGAGAATGCTGCCGAGATCGCGCTTGAGCACAACCTCGGCTTGACCTGCGACCCAGTCGGGGGCCTCGTGCAGATTCCCTGCATCGAGCGCAACGCCATCGGTGCCGTCAAGTCCATCAACGCCGCACGCCTAGCCCGCATGGGCGAGGGAACGCACCACGTTACCCTCGATAACGCGGTGCGCACGATGGCCGACACGGGGCGCGACATGCTCTCCAAGTACAAGGAGACCTCGCTCGGTGGTCTAGCGAAGACGATGGGCTTCACCGTCTCCCAGGTGGAGTGCTAAACCAGCTGACGAAGCTGCTTGACGACGTCCCCCACGGGGACGTCGTGCTGCTCGTGCGCGCGCAGATCCTTGAGCGCCACGGTGCCGGCCTCTAGCTCCTGGTCGCCGAGGACGAGGGCGAAGCGCGCGTTAGCGCGGTCAGCGCCCTTCATTGCGCCCTTGAGGCCGCGGTCACCGAAAGACATATCAGCAGAAATGCCGGCCTTGCGCAGGTCATTAATGATGCTGACCATCTTCTGCTTCGCCGCCGCACCCAAGGCCACGCCGTAGACGGCCACACGCTCGTCGACGTCATCGAGCTCGACGCCCTCGGCCTCGAGGGCCAGAATGGTGCGGTCCACGCCGAGGCCATAGCCGATGCCGGACAACTCCTGTCCGCCGAGCTGGGCCATGAGGCCGTCATAGCGGCCGCCGCCACCGATGCCAGACTGCGCGCCTAGACCATCGTGGACAAATTCGAAACAGGTCTTCGTGTAATAGTCGAGGCCGCGAACCATGCGCGGGTTGATGGTGTAGGGCACGCCCATGTCATCGAGCAGGCCGGTGACCGTCTCGAAATGCTCGCGGCACTCGGCGTTGAGGTGGTCGAGCATCAGGGGGGCGTCGACAAGCTGCTCCTGCACTTCTGTGCGCTTGTCATCGAGCACACGCAGGGGATTGAGCTCGGCGCGGGCCTTGGTTTCCTCATCCAAATCGAGCTTGAACAGGAACTCCTGCAGTTTCTCACGATAAGCGGGGCGACACTCATGGTCTCCCAAGCTCGTGAGCTCAAGGCGGAACTCGCTTAGCCCCAAGCTGCGATAGGAGCGATCCGCCAGCGCAATAATTTCAGCATCCAGCGCCGGATCGTCTACTCCGATGGCCTCGACGCCGACCTGCTGCAGCTGGCGATAGCGGCCAGCCTGCGGGCGCTCGTAGCGGAAGAAAGGACCATAGTAGTTCAGCTTGACCGGCAGTTGGCCGCGGTCGAGGTTGTGTTCAATGACCGCGCGCATGACACCAGCGGTGCCTTCCGGGCGCAGTGTCACGGAACGATCGCCACGATCGGCAAAGGTGTACATTTCCTTGGACACGACATCCGTGGACTCCCCCACTCCGCGGGCGAACAACGAGGTGTCCTCGAAGATTGGGAGTTCGATGTGTTGGAAGCCGGACAGGTGTGCCTGGTGCACGAAGGTCTCGCGCACCTTGGCAAAGATGGCCGATTGCGGCGGGACGTAGTCCGGCACACCTTTGGGCGCGGACAGGGCTTTGAACTGCTTCTTATCACTCACGCCCTTTAGAGTACATCCCCCGCTGCGCGCAGAAACGGATTAGTCGCACGTTCACGGCGCATCGTCGTGGTCGGGCCATGTCCCGGCAAGATAGCAAGGGAGTCATCGAGGCCCCACACCGGGCCGCGCAAGGAACGCTGCATCGCGGCGTGGTCGGAGTGCGGCAAGTCGGTGCGCCCGATGGAGCCCTTGAACAGCACGTCGCCCGTCAGGGCAACCCCCTCGGCCACGAGAATGACGCATCCGGGCGAGTGCCCTGGCGCATGGAGCAGCTTGAGCTCAAGGCCAACCAGATTCAACGTTTCTCCGCCGACCAAGTCGCGGCGGTCCGCCACCTGTTTCATAGAGGCGGCAGCAAAGAGCATCTGCGATTCGGGAGACACACCGGAGCCATCCACGAGCATGAACGCGTCATCCGGGTGGATGTAGACCGGTAGCTCGAACTCGGCGGCATCTCGTGTGTGGTCAATGTGACCGTGGGTGAGCACGACGGCCTCAAACTCCAAGGACTTCTCACGCGCGAGCTGCTCAAGCTTCTCGCGCGTGTGCATCCCTGGGTCCACGATGAACGCCCGGGATCCGTTAGCCACCACATAAGTGTTGGTTTTATAGGGCCCGGCGGCGAAACCGTAGATTTCGGGAGCACTCATTACTTGAGGGCTGCCAAAGCTGCGTCGTAGTCCGGCTCAGTCGTGACTTCCGGAACCAGCTCGGTGTAGGTCACCTTGTGGTTCTCGTCGGTGACGATGACGGCGCGGGCGAACAGGCCCTTGAGCGGGGATCCCTCCAGCACGAGGCCCAGCTTATCCGCGAAATCAGAGCGGAAGTCAGAGGCGCTGACGACATTCTCAATGCCCTCGGCCGCACAGAAACGCTCCTGCGCGAACGGCAGGTCACGGGAGACGGAAAGAACAACAGTGTTCTCCAGTCCAGCCGCCTCCTCGTTGAACTTGCGCAGCTGCGCCGCGCACACACCAGTGTCTACGGAAGGGAAGCATGAAACGACTAGGCGCTTGCCAGCGAAGTCTGCCTTGGTCAGCTCTGCCAGATCGGTACCGACAAGGGTGAAGTCCGGCAGGGCCTCTCCTTCCTTGGGCAGCTCGGCGTTGGTTTCGACGGGTTCATTCTGAAAATTCGTTGTAGCCATGGCACCCAAGCGTACTGACGCGCGGGGCGTCGCGCCACGGTGTAGGACGGTGCGGTTAAGATAGGTGAGTCGAAAGTTGTGAACCACCACAGTGGAGGAAACGTAGGTGTCTACTAACAGCCAGCGCTTGGATGATGCGCTCAACCAGCTCGATCGCGAGCTGAA
>NZ_CABTZR010000026.1 GCF_902489365.1 uncultured Corynebacterium sp.
GGCACAGAAGGCTGGTTTCTTGGCTTCGGATGACGTCGTGCTCATGTCCTTCGACCACGTCCTCGCCCGCGCTTTGGAGGAGGCCGGCAACCTCGCCGACTCCTACACCCCGCCTGCAGACGCTTCTATCGAGATGTACTCCGGCTCCCCCGGCTTGGACCGTGACTGGCCCATCGACGGCACTACCGAGAACGACCACGTCATCGTGTCCAAGCTGGCCGAGATGTACACCGGCTCCGGCTCGCTGAGCTTCACCGAGTTCTGCGAGCGCGAGGTGGAGTACGACGTGCCGCTAGTCCTGTTACCGGCCAACGTGGAGCGCGCCAAGCACATGGCCGCGACCCGCAAGCCGCTCAACAACTAGCCCCGGCCGCTTCTATTTCCCAACCCCGCTCCCTTTTTCGGAGTGGGGTTTCTCCTTGTTCATTGCGACCTGAACCGGCAATTGACAGGCAGGTTTAAGCTGGTCACTTGCAAGTTTGAGCTGGGCATTCTGTGTACAGCTTTTAGCCATGCACATGGTTCTACTTAAAAGGCATTAGTCACATGGTTTACTTGCCCCCAAGTAAACCATCTAGGCGTTTACAAACGGTTCGTTTGCCCCCAAACAAACCTTTTCACTAATGCCTTCTGAATGAAACCATCTGGCAGCGCCCTCGTGCTGACAAGGAGGCTCGCTAGGCTGAACGAGGTTGCACGGTGTTTAACGCACCGCGCACCTCGTTAAGAACCTGTTCTCGGTTCTGGAGAAGATCCCGTGGTGAGTAACGCAGCACGATGTATCCGAGATTCTGAAGGTATTTCTCTCTTTGCCGCTCAGCCCGTATCACCGCTTCGGTAGATTTTCCGTAGGTCGCTCCGTCGTACTTCACAGCGCCGTCTATTTCCATGATGACTTTGCCGTTGAGAAGCAAGTCCGGCCGATACCCACCCTGAAGCTCTGGCTGAACCACGAGTTTCTTTCCCAGGCCTTCCACAATCAACATGCCGCGCGCATAGGACTCATAGGGAGATTCGGCGAGGGCGGTAGCATGCATAACCACTTTCCTAGCCTGAGCAGCACCTTTTACACGGCCCATTGCCGTGATCATTGACTGTAAATCGTCAACGCTAACGAGTCGTTTGCGCAAAGCGGAGTCGACAGTCATCAGCCCTTCCTCAAACGTCGCAAGCCGTGCGACGTCGATGCAGGTGCGCGCAACCGACGTGCACCGAAGCCCGAAGCGCTCCATAATGTCTGAGGTTGGCAGCCACATTTTTCGGTACATCACCTTGCTATCCCATTGCTGTCGCGGCGGGACTGTTTTGGATTGCCGTGCTAGAACAACCTGTGCGTCCCGAGACGACAGCGTCCACAAGCCCAACAGTTTGGCCGCAGATCTTTCCACGAGAACTGACCGATGAGCGCTACGCCCGAAGGCAACGATGTCAAAGAGATGGCGTTGGTAGTAAGGAAGAGCTGAATAGTACTCGCTGTTTATCGCGTAACGCGAGGTGAGGCGGATAAGTTCACCTGAAGCAAGTTGTTTCCACACAGGGTGGTTGTTCGAAAGGGGTCGTAGGTAAATGAGGTGTGAATCGTCAATCATGCTTCCATCATCATGGCTTCCAGCCCTCAAAAGCTACGGTCGATTCCCCGTCTGTGGATAACTTCAACTCATCCATCGAATTGGCTGATCTTTCAACAAAGTAATCCACAAGGTTCCACTCACAAGGCTTCACTCAGAAGTCTCTAGTCAAAAGGCTCATTTGCACCCAAGTAAACCTTCTAACAGCACAAAGAAGGTTCGTTTGCCCCCAAACAAACCTTCTCACTAATGCCTTCTGAGCAGAACCATCTTCGGCCGCTCACGGCGGTTCCAATAGAGGCCTCCCCACCAGGACTCGAACCTAGAATGACCGCGATAGTGGGAAAAAGATGGGCACGGTGGAATATGGGGCCACTTCGAAACGCTACTTGTAGGCCGAAAAGCCCGTAATCTTCTTGCCCATAATCAGGGACTGCACGGTATCGGTTCCTTCGTAGGTGTGCATGGCCTCGATGTCAGCGAAATGCCGCGCGATGTCGTTTTCTAGCAGGATTCCCACCCCGCCAAGCATGTCGCGGGCATCGGAGGCGATGCGGCGAGCAGCACGCGTGTTGTGCAGCTTTGCCGCTGAGGCCTGCTCCGGGGCCAGGGTCCCTGCGGTTTCGCGCAAAGAAACCTCACGGCAGGTCAGCATCATCTGGCTCAAATCGAGGACCATGTTAGCCAAGCGCTGCTGAATGATCTGCGCCTTCGCCAGCTCACGGCCAAACTGCACGCGCTCCAGCACGTACGAGCGAGCAATCTCATAGCACGCCACCGCCGAGCCCAGCGCCATCCAGGACACACCAATGCGGGTAGCGGTGAGAACGCGGGAAACATCCTTGAAGCTGCGGCACCCCAGCAGTTGGTTGGCGGCGGGGATTCGGCAATCAGTCAACGTAATGTGCGCCTGATGGATAGCGCGCAGGGAGAGCTTGCCTTCAATCACCGAAGCCGAATAGCCAGGAGCCTCCTGCGGCACGATGAAACCGCCAACATTGCCATCCTCCATGCGCGCATAAATGATCGTGATTCCGCCGGAAGCGCCGTTGCCGATCCACTTCTTTTCACCGTTAAGCACCCATTCATCGCCATCGCGTACCGCGGTGGTCTCCAAAGCAATTGAGTCCGAGCCGTGAGCGGGCTCCGTCAGCCCGAAGGCGCCAAGCAAAGAGCACGAAGCCATCCGCGGCAAATACGAAGCCTGCTGCTCCGGAGAACCCAGCATAGAAATAGAGCGCATAGCCAGCCCCGCCTGCACCGCAATCACCGTGCCCATCGAAGCATCCGCGCGCGTGACCTCCATGAGCGCCAAGCCAGCGCCGAGCGTCGACATCTGTTCATGGCCTTCCACCGCGAGGCCATCCGTCATCACGTCTAAGTCACCCAAGCGCTGAACCAGGTCCAGCGGGTACTCCGCGGCCTGCCAGTGCTGGTTGATCACTGGGGCAGAGTACTCACGAAACTGCGCTGCACGCTTCCACCCTGCAGCATCGGACTCAGAGAGGTCGTCAAAAACACCGAGGAAATCAGTGGTCGGCTCGAAGAGGTTGTGAGACATGGTGAGTTCTCCAATAAACAGGCAATACGAATGGCTATTAGCCACAATTGTGACTTGACTCTCCATCGGCTGTCAAGCTGTCCCACGCATAAGGTAAAACGACCACACATAACGCAGCACTTCCGCATATAACGCAACACGACCACGCAAGCACAGCCACCAGACAAACCAGCCCCCAACCGTCCCCCACAACCCACATCGCAGGTACACTAACCACCATTAGCTAGAACAGGAGGACGCCCGCCATGGCCAACCAAAGACGCCGTGACCAAATCGCCGCCGCCGCACTCGACCTCTTTGACCAGCGCGGCTACCACGCCACCGGCATGGAGGACATCGCCAAAGCCGTCGGCATGCGCGCCTCCAGCCTGTACAACCACTTCTCCTCCAAGCAGGAACTCCTCGCTGAAGTCACCATCACCGCCATGGAGGATCTCCTTCGCGCCAACGCCGCCTGCCTCGCCGGGCTGAGCGATCCCCGCGACAAGCTCGTCGCTACCATGAAAGCCCACGTCATCTACCACGCCACCCACGCCCGCCGCGTCCGCGTGGTCAACAACGAGCTCACCAACCTTGAAGAGCCCCACAAGTCCGTCGTGCTCCAGCTGCGCCGCGATTATGTCGCGCGCTGGATGGCCGTGGTCAACGAGGGCGATTTCCACGCGGAGAACCTCAAAATCGCCTGCTGGGCGCTCATCGACATGGGCATAGGTGTGGCCCAATGGTTTAGCCCCGACGGTGATTACACCGCCGAGGCTTTAGGTGACATGTACGGCCAGTTCGCCCTGCGCCAACTTACTTAGGGCGCGCAGCCAATCTGCTGCTCTTCCTCGCGCCCATCCGGGTACTGCACGCGCACGCGAGAATAGACCTCGGCGTGGTAGCCGCACGCCACGCGCTTGTCGACGACCACCTTGACGCGATCCTCACTGAATTTGCCCTCCGCGCAGTTGGGGTCACAGTCATTTTCGATGGCCACGCCCTCTGCCTCCGCGGAGTCGGCTCCCCAGCGCTGCCAGTCCAACTCGTTGACCAGGTAATTATTGTCAGCGCACGCTAGCGAGATTCGGTCTGGCCCCTCCAGGCCAGTGACGGACACGCAGTCCAAAATTGCGGTGGCATCGATGGTGGTTTCCACGTCTGGGCCTACGAGGCCAACCACGCGCACCAGTTGGCCGGTAGCAGGCAAGACGGAGAAGGAGACGCGGTCAGAATCGCGAATTACGGTGACCAGCTGGTCCTCGCCTTCGCCCTCAACAGTGCCGACCTCATTACCCTCCGCTTCCGCCAGCATGTCATAGGCGATCTTCTGTTGCTCGCTACTCAGGCCCGGCTGGAGCAGCAGCTCCAGCGCGCCTAGCGCGCGATTCGGGGCGGAATCCACCAACTTCTCCAAGCCGGCACGGTCGGTCGCCACGACGAGATCCTCCGGGTTGATGGAGGGCTGCGGATCGAAGCCTGGCACCTCGCCCTGTGAGGAAACCTCCACCGCACCGCCAGCATCCACCGCATATTCGGTGATTGCAGTGGCATCGCCGAGGGTATCGACGCGCTTCATGTATTCCTTCGCGGTCACGCCTTTATCCACGGCATCCGGCTGGGTCGCGGCAGCTTCGCCGGCCTGGGTCAAAATCTCCGCAGCCGAGGCCACGGGCTCCGAGTTATTAAGCAGCGGGAAGGCTCCGCCGATCAGCGCGAGCACCGCGACGGAAGCCGCCGCAATAGTCCACGTGGGGCGGCCCTTCGTGATCTTTGCGAGGGTGTCTTCGGAGCGGGCGAGGGATGCGTCGTCAAGCGCGGCGTCCGGAACCGGATTGGCGGCGCGGAGTTTGTCGAGAGAGTTAGACATCGGTTTCTCCTGTGAGTTCGGAAAGGTGGGTGCGTGCGCGGTGCAGGCGAACGCGCACGTTGTTGCGGGAAATGCCGAGGACCTCGGCGATATCGGGGTGGTCGAGTCCCTCCCAGGCGTGGAGAGTGAGAATTTCGCGCTCGGCGTGCGAGAGCTGCATCAGCGCGCGCGTGATGTCGAGGTTGGCATCGACAGCGTCATAGCCGGCATAAGACTCCAGCTCATGATCATCGAGGTTCTCCGTCTCCTGGCGGGTGCGGTAGAACTCGCGCATCACGTTGCGGGCGATGCCATACAGCCACGGCAGCGGCGTGCCGCGCAACGAGTCGAAGCCGGCCCACGCCCGCTCGAAAACGTCGGCCGCCAGCTCTTCGGCGTGGCTCGGTGGGACGCGGCGGCGCAGATACGCCAGCACCGCCGGATAATGCTCGCGAAACAGGCGGGAAAACTCCCGCTTGCGCGAACCAGGCAAGGTAAGGACAGACACTAATAAAACTCCAGAATGCTAATGGGCTCACTGAGTATGTTGCACTAGACGCCCGAGCGTTACAGCACAGCAATGAAATGGTTTACTAAAGGGGATGGAACCACTCGAGCTCTCCGCCCTGACGGGCACGCAATCGCGCACCTACGGCACGCGCAAGATCACCAAGGACATGATCTCAGCGCCCGTGCATGTGGCTATTGCGCTGTGGGATGAGCGCTGGGACTCCGCCGAAAACGGAACTGTCGACGGCTGGGTCATCGCCGTCAACACCAAGAAAACGCGCTTCGTGCGCAAAGGACAGATCAAGAAGGGCGACATCGTTGAGGTGGCCGTCCGCGAATTCGAAAAGGCCACCAAGGGGATCCGGGGACGCAGGTGGATCGTCACCGGGCGCCGGCAAGCGGCACTGCGCGCCGCGCTGGAGGAACGCGGCTATGCCGTGACGGGGAGTTTTGCGGAGGAGAATAGGGCGTCGAAAAGCGCCAGCTCCGTGCGGCGCAAGCAGGCCGGAATCACCGCGCGCCGCGCGAAGAAGGAAGGCGAGGCCCCGCGTAAGAAGCAGGTAGTAAAGGTGGACACACCGAAGGCACACTGGTGGCCGAACTTCTCGACGGCCTCCTCCTGGCCCGAGGGCGCCACCGTGCGCATCGCCACGGATGCCTCCTCGGACACGGTGTTCAAGGGCTCCATGTGCTTCGTGGCCAGCAACGGCGATTACCGGTTGCGCACGCGCAAAACGACGGCCAGCACCGATGAGCTCGAGCTCGAATCCCTCACCCTGGCGTTGAAATACCTGCTCAAGGTCGGGGCCACCAAGGCGATCATCGAGTCGGACTCAGTAGCCGCTCTGGAAGCGGTGGAGCAGATTCGGAAGAAGGGCTCGAAGGCGGTGCGCTCGCGCGGGGTGTGGCGCGGACTGTCTTCCGGCTCGCGTTCGCGCTTCCAGCAGGCGTGGCATGACGTGGAGGGAGTCTGCGAGGTGACCATCCGCCGCGTGATGGGGCATGCGGGTGACCCGCTGAACCGGGCGGCGGACCAGATTGCGTACATGGGACTGCGGGCGATTGCGCATCCGATGAAGCAATCACGCGCCACGCTGAAAGAAGGCATCAGGAAGGCGTTGGCCAAGCTCTAATTCGGGGTTCGGTACACGAGTGACCTAGGGTAAATCGCATGAGCAATCCCTTTGACTCCAACCCTTTTGAGGAGCCGACCAAGCCATTTAACGGCCGCGGGGCTAATCCCTTCGCGGAGCCCGCGCGCGAATCCTACGCGGCGCCTTCTGCGAATCCTTCTGTAGAGCCTTTTGCAGATCCGGTCACGGAGCCTTTTGCTGAGCCTTTTGCTGAACCTTTCGCTGAGCCTGAGCGCGCCTACACACCGGCACCGATGCAAGACTATTCTCTTGAGCAGCACTCAACGGGCGGCAAGATTCATCACTTCTCTATCTTCAAAGGCCTGCTCAGTCTGTTCTCGTTCTTGGTAGGCTTTACCGCGATTACCGATGGCGACATAGCCTTCGGCATTGGCTTCGCCCTGCCGGGAGCGTGGTACTTCCTCAAGTCGCTGCAGCAGAAAGCTAACCCGACCACTCCGCAAAAGCGTCACTGGTTTGTCATTTGGTTGATTGCCATCGTGCTCATTTTCTTCGGCGCCTAGCCACCACCCGCCGCCACACGATGCGCAGCAGCGAATGCGGCGTCGCCACCACCTCGCGCAGGTAGTTCCACGGGCGGTCTTTTCGCGGGGTGCGAACGCCGTGCATGCGTACTCGAATCCCCAAGTGCCCGGCCCACATGCGGGTGCGCAGCACATGAAAGTCATTGGTTACAACGCGAAAATAGCGATAGTCCGGGCACAGCGCATGGGCGCGCTCAAGATTCTCGTTGGTGCTGGTAGCGAGCGGTTCACGGAGGATCCGCTCCGGCTGAACACCGCGTTCGACGAGGTAGCGCGCCATCGGCTCTGCTTCCCCGTAGCCGGAGACGATGATTGGCTCCTCCGGCAACAGGCGAGCCATCACCACCGCACGGTCCAACCGGCTGCGCAGCAGCGAGCCGGGCTCGCCGCCCTCGACGCGCGCGCCCAACACCAGAAGCGGAAACTGCATGCTCGCTAGCTTAGCGTGCATACTGGTCAGCATGAGCATGTGCGTAGTCGGTTCCATCAACGCTGACCTCGTGGTCCACACCGCGCGGCATCCCCAGCCGGGCGAAACCCTCTTGGGGCACGGCGGCACCATTACTGCGGGCGGCAAAGGAGCAAACCAGGCGGTCGCTGCCGCCCGCCTTGGCGCGCAGGTCAGCTTCGTCGGCGCGGTGGGCAGCGATGCTTATGCCGCGCCCGCGATGCACTACTTGCAGGCCAGCGGCGTGGACCTCACGCACGTCGAGGCCAGCGAAGAGGTGACGGGCTTGGCGGTCATCACCGTGGACGCACAGGGAGAAAACACCATCATCGTGGTGCCGGGGGCCAATGCGCTTGTCAGCGCTTCCTTCGTCACCACCCACTCCTCCCCTATCACCGAATCGGAACTAATTCTGCTCCAAGGCGAAGTTCCGGCGGAAGGTTTTGCCAAAGCAATCGAGCTGGCGAAGGGGCGGATCGTGGTCAACCTTGCGCCGGTCATCGAGGTTGACAAGGAAGCGCTCCTGCGCGCTGACCCGCTGCTAGCCAACGAGCACGAAGCCGGGCTCATCCTGGAACAGCTGGGCCTTAGCGGTGAGGGCGCGCCAGCAGAGCTGGCACAACGGTTGCGCGAAGCCGGCTTTGCCTCGGTGGTCCTCACGCTGGGCGCGCGGGGAGCGCTCGTGGCCGAAGAGGCTGAGCTTGTCGACGTCCCCTCCCCGCAGGTCACCGCCATCGACACGACGGGCGCGGGCGATGCCTTCGCCGGCGCGCTGTGCGCCCGCTTGCTGGAGGGCGATTCGCTGGTGGATGCCGCGCGCTTCGCCGCGCGGGTCGGGGCCTTTACCGTCACGGGCTCCGGCGCGCAGGCCTCCTACCCGGATCTGACAAGCGAGTTGCCCGGTTAATTACCAGGCCACGCAGCGGCTTATTCACCCAGGAGCTGGGAACGCAGGTTCTCATCCTTCTTCTCCACCTCGGCGGCCATGTTCTCTTGGTAGGCCGCCATCTTCTCTACGAGGGCTGGATCGCCTGCCGACAGGATGCGCACGGCAAGCAGGCCCGCATTCTTCGCGCCGCCGATGGACACGGTGGCCACCGGCACCCCACTTGGCATCTGCACGATGGACAGCAGAGAATCGAGTCCGTCGAGATCCTTCAGCGCGCGCGGGATTCCGATGACCGGCAGCGGCGTGGCCGCGGCGACCATGCCCGGCAAGTGGGCCGCACCACCGGCACAGGCGATGATGGCCTTGAGCCCGCGCTCATGCGCAGACTTGGCATAAGCCAGCATCTTTTCTGGGGTGCGGTGCGCGCTAACCACGCCTACCTCGAAGGGCACGCCGAACTCGGCGAGCACCTCGGCTGCAGGCTTGACGGTGGGCCAGTCGGAATCGGAGCCCATGATCAGGCCGACGAGTGGTTCCATAAAAACTCTCCTTATTGAATAGGTTTCAAGCTCGCTGCGGGCTTAAGAGTGCGCAGTGGTCTGAAGAGTGCGCTGTGGGTTTAAGCCCACAGCGCGTGGACGAGGAAGTGGGCGGCATCGTGGGCGATGCGGCGGGTTTCCTCCACATCCTCACCGACGACGTTAACGTGGCCAATCTTGCGGCCCGGCTTGTGGTCCTTTCCATAAAGGTGAACCTTCGCCTGCGGGTAGCGCTCCATAACTTCACGAACGCGCTGCGGCATGGGCATCTGCGGATCCTCCTCAGCCCCCAGCACATTGGCCATGACCGTTACGTGCGCCAGCGGCTCAGTGGAGCCAAGCGGCAGGTCCAGCACCGCGCGCAGGTGCTGCTCGAACTGTGAAGTCACGCAGCCATCTTGGGTCCAGTGTCCGGTGTTGTGTGGGCGCATGGCCAGCTCGTTGACCGCGATATCCTCTTCCACAACCGCTCCCGGGGCACCCGAAGCGGAGGCGATGATGCAGCCGGCATCTTGCTTCGTGGCAAAGGCGAAAAGCTCCACTGCCAGCACGCCAGTCACACCGAGTTCGGTGGCTACCTTGATACCTACCTGCATCGCACGCTCCGCGAGCGCTGCCGACAAGTTCGGGGCAGGGGCAAAAGCCTCAGCGCAGATCCCATCTCGCTGCACGGACTCGGTGACCGGCCAGGCTTTGACCTCGCCGGAGGGGCGGCGGGCGACGAGCACGGATAGCTCGCGGGTAAGGGAAACTTTTTCCTCGGCCATGAGCGGTGTGCCAGCGGCGAGGAGCTTTTCTACCAGCGGCTCCAGCTCCTCCGCGGAGGGGAACCACACGCCATGGCCGTCGTAGCCGCCGCGGCGGGCTTTGAGGCACACGTGACCGTCGACAAGCGCTGCAAACTCCCGCGCATCCTCCACTGATTCGATGGCAGCAAAGCGCGGCACCGGGGCGCCCAGCTCAGCCAGCTTCCGGCGCATGAAGAGCTTGTCCTGTGCGTAGAGAAGGGCGGAAGGTTGAGGCTGGACGTTGAGGCCGTCGGCGATGAGAGACTGAACGTGCTCCGTGGGGACGTGCTCGTGCTCAAAGGTGATCGCATCCGCGCCTTCCGCGGCGGTGGAGAGCACGTCGAGATCGTGATAGTCACCGAGAACCACGTCCGGGATCACCTGTGCGGCGGACTTGTCCGGTGCGGAAGCCAGCACGCGCAGGTGGATGTCGAGCTCAGCGGCGGCCGGCTGCATCATGCGTGCAAGCTGGCCGTCTCCATAAACAGTAACGAGGGGTTTGTGTTGTTCACTCACTCTTTCAATACTAGCCTTGGGGCCATGATCGTCCGGCATACCATCTTTCAGAACTCCCTCATGACCGCGCTGTTGGATGGCATTTACGACGGCGAAATGAGCATCGGCGAGCTCTTGGGCAAGGGCAATTTCGGCATCGGCACCTTCGATGCGCTGGACGGGGAGATGATTATCCTCGACGGCGTGTGCTACCAACTGCGCGGGGATGGCACCGCGACGGTGGCTGATTTAGACCAGGGAACGCCTTTTGCGGTGGCCACGAACTTTGTCCCCCGTATTAAGGTGGCCGCGCCCAAGGGATTGAAGCGCGAGGAGCTGTCAGCCTTCATCGATGAGGTCGAGCCTTCCGCCAACTACATGTACGCGGTGCGAATCACCGGACGCTTCAGCAACGTGGTTACCCGCACGGTGGTCAAGCAGAGCAAGCCTTATCCGCCGATGGCGCAGGCCGTGGGCGGCGATAAGGAGCTGCGCTTTAACGACGTTGAAGGCGTCATCGGTGGTTTCCGCACACCGGTCTTTGAGAAGGGTATTTCGGTGCCGGGCTGCCACGTGCACTTTATCGACGCTGCGCGCACCTCCGGCGGGCACGTGCTGGACTACACGGTGGATGAGGCCACCATTGAGCTCTGCCCCGGCACGGACCTGGATCTGCGCTTGCCGCTGACGCACGAGTTCCGCTCCGCCAACCTGGCCCCTGATGACTTGGACCAGCAGCTGCACACGACGGAGATTAAGGACTAACCCCAGACCGGTTGTTCGTTGAGGATGTCCTCGACGTACTTGGCTTTAGGGATGGACGGGAAATACATCGGCTTCTCATAGCCGTGGAGCGCCAGCGAAATCCCGCCGCGACGGCGGCGTGCGCCGCGGATATCGGTGAGCGGGATCGAATCGACGCGTTTGCCTTCGCGGGCGATGACGCGCAGGTTGGTCACGATGAAGCGCTTGCGGCGGGCCTTGACGAGGGGCACGACGAAGCGCCAGACGGCAAGCAGGGCCCATATAGCTACCAACCCATTGCGAATCGCCAGTTCAATGCCGTTATAGTCACACCAGCCGATGGCAATCCAGCACACACCCGTGACGACGACGAGCTCTAAGAAGGGAAAGAGCAGTGTCCGAAACGGGGCGGTCATGTCCGCGCGCACAACCTCGCCGCGGCCCATCTGCATGAGATTCATGGGGCTCATGGTACCTACCTTCCTACTCGTTCCATGGTCCTCCCCCGCTACCCGAGCGTGAGGGGTGACCGCCTCCTAGCCTCGGCAGTCCGGCGGTCCGGCGCGGCATCGCACATGGCATTTCCTAAAAGGCATCAGTCGAAGGGCGTCTTTGCTCCTGAAAACACCATCTGTGGGCCTGCAAAAGGCGTCTTTGGGGGAAGACACCTTTTGACTAATGCCTTTTGACAGACACCTTGTGAAAAGCGCCATGCGGAATTGTGACAACCTAGCGCGTTCCACTGGGGGTTACTTCTCCTCCCAGAAAGGGCCAGTGCACGGAAATTTCTAGACCTCACGACTAGCGCACGACACAAAACCCTTGACAGCAGGAAAGGCCGGCAGTAGGTTGAGAAACACCCGTGCAATCGATTGCACTAGAAGCCACAGGAAGGAGGATTTCATGACTGGAGCCACATTAAAAGATATTGCCGCTGCGGCTGGGGTTTCAGTTTCCACCGCCTCGCGTTCCCTTGCCGGAAATCCTGCTATCTCCGAGAAAACACGGGCGAAGGTAATGAGCATCGCGCAACAGCTCAATTATTTGCCCAACGCTCAGGCACGAGCATTGAGAAATTCTCGGTCCGACGCCATAGGGCTCATCATCCCTAACTTGGACAATGCCTATTTTGCTGCCATGGCCGCTGCAGTGGAAGAAGAAGCGAATAAGCGCAAACTCTCGACCATAATTACCAGTTGCGGAGAAGACCCAGAGCGCCTGATCAAGGCCCTCGACACCCTCTCCCAACGGCAGGTAGACGGAATCATCAGTGTCCCGCTCAAAGGTGCAGAAGATGCACTGCAGCGCGCGGCAGAATTTCGCCCTCTGATACTCATCGATCGTTCCCTTAATAATCTTCCAGCCGTGGTCTCAAACCCAACTATCGGGATAAATGCGGCCGTGGCCCAGCTCAAGAGCAAGGGGCACACCTCGATTGGCTATCTCTCTGGCCCCCAGGAAACTTCTACCGGACGCGAGCGCCTAAAAGCATTCAAGGATGCAACAATCGGAATGGATATCCACATCCATCACGGCAGCTTCCGCCACCGATCTGGATACAAGGGCGCCATCGCGCTTCTTCAAGACGGCGTCACAGCCATAGTCGCAGGCGATTCCATGATGACCGCAGGCGCGCTAGAGGCTTGCCATAACGCTGGCAAAAGAATTGGTGAAGAGATCGCACTGGTCGGCTTCGATGACTTCATTTTTCTACGTTTCCAACCAGCGCCAATCTCTGTCATAGACCAGAACGTCACGCGCATGGGAGAAGAAGCTACCGCTCGATTAGTTGACGCAATTGATAACAAGCGGCAGCCCGAATCGACGGTTATCGATACCCGCTATATCCCACGAATGTCCACCGCCTACCGATTCCCTGGAGAACTCACATGAGTGAAACCGTCCTAAAACTTGAGGGCGTAACCAAGTCCTTCGGCCCCGTTGATGTCATTAAAGGGGTCGACCTCAACGTACGGAGAGGCCAAGTCCAAGCCCTCTTGGGCGAAAACGGCGCCGGCAAGTCCACGCTCATCAAAATGATTGCGGGCGTACACGAACCCGACTCTGGCCGCATATTAGTAGATGGCAAAGAAGTTAAAATCCCCGATACTAAGGCCTCCGAGGACCTCGGTATCGCGACTATTCACCAAGAACTCAACTTGGTGCCAACAATGTCTGTAGCCGAAAACATCATGCTCGGTCGTACTCCGCAGCGCTACGGACTCGTCAACCGCAAGCATCTAAGGGCTCAAGCGCAAGCAGCCCTACGCCTCATCGGGCTTGATGTTGATCTCGATACTCCGGTGGGAAAGTTGGGCGTCGCCAAGCAGCAGCTGGTTGAGATCGCGAAAGCCCTTTCCATGAATGCGCGCATTCTTATCTTGGATGAACCCACAGCCGCGCTGACCGGCAAAGAAGTCGATGCACTCTTTACAGTTCTCGAAGGTCTCAAATCAAAAGGCGTGGCGATGGTGTTTATCAGTCACCACCTAGATGAGCTTGCCCGGATTGCAGAGACCATTTGTGTACTGCGCGATGGTGCCTTTATCGCCGAGGTCCCTTCTGATACAGATGAGGATGAACTGGTGCGACTTATGGTCGGTCGCAGTATCGAAAACCAATACCCACGCGACACCCCGCCCGAGCGCGGCGAGGCCTTGCTTGAAGTTGCAGGCCTGACTACACAAGGCTCGTTTGAGGACATCTCTTTCGAGGTCCACTCCGGCGAAGTTGTCGGTCTCGCCGGACTTGTCGGCGCTGGCCGCACGGAGATCATTCGCGCCATTGCTGGCGCAGACACCTACGATTCAGGATCCATTCGTGTGAATGGCCAAGAGCTTCGAGGCGGCGACATCGGCGCCGCAATTCGCGCCGGAGTGGGACATATCCCCGAGGACCGGAAAGCACAGGCGCTAGTCCTGGATGCTTCGGTAGCAGACAATCTCGGTTTCGCAACACTCTACCCCACCGCTAAAGCTGGGATTGCGGACCGTTCTGGCCAATATCGGCGTGCAGGCGAAGTGGCAGAAAAACTTCGTATACGTATGTCCGGGCTTGACCAGGCTATCCGCAATCTCTCCGGCGGAAACCAGCAAAAGGCAGTCTTCGGCCGGTGGGTCCTCGCCAATTCAAAAGTTCTCTTACTCGATGAGCCAACCCGCGGCGTGGACGTAGGCGCCAAGGTAGAAATCTACAACATCATTAACGAGATTACGGCAGCCGGCGGCGCGGTCCTCATGGCTTCCTCTGATCTACCAGAGGTACTTGGAATGTCTGACCGGATCCTCGTCATGTCAGGGGGACAACTTGCCGGACAACTGCCAAAAGAATCCACTCAAGACGACGTCATGACCCTCGCCGTAGCCAACGTAACTTCAGCAACTTCCGCAGCCGCTACTAACTCCGCTAACCACAACCCCAAGGATTAATTATGACCAAGAATCGTGTAGCCAACTGGGCCCTGAACAATGGCGCTCTCGTCGGTCTTATCGCCCTGTGTATAGCGCTTTTCATCGCCACCCCGTATTTTTTAACCATAACTAATCTACTTAATGTAGGCATCCAGGCAGCTACCGTAGCCATCCTGGCTTTCGGTATGACCTTCGTTATTGTTACCGCAGGAATCGACCTGTCCGTCGGTTCCGTAGCCGCGCTTGGCGCTATGGTTTCGGCCTATATGTTCTCCACTGCCGGACTTCCAGGCTGGCTGACCCTAATCATTGGTCTCAGCGTTGGTGCTTTAGCGGGCGCTATCTGTGGCATGGCCACTGCGTGGGGAAAGATTCCCTCATTCATTGCGACACTGGCGATGATGTCTATTGCGCGTGGCCTAACCCTCGTCATCTCGCAAGGTTCCCCCATTGAGACCGCACCTTCGGTCAACTTCTTTGGTGGCAACGTAGCCGGCTTCCCAGTGCCCATCATCATGATGGTCATTGCAGGACTTCTCTGTTGGTTCATCCTAGAGCGCACTGTGCTCGGACGTTCCATGTACGCCATCGGAGGAAATCTCGAAGCAGCACGTCTCTCCGGTCTTCCAGTCAAACGCATCCAGATAGCAGTATTCGCACTTTCTGGATTTTTTGCAGCGTGGGCAGGAATGGTCATGGCGGGCCGCCTCGAATCTGCACAACCACAAGCAGGCACCGGCTATGAGCTAGACGCCATCGCTGCAGTCGTTATCGGTGGTGCCTCGCTGTCTGGTGGTCAAGGCAAAGCTACTGGGACCCTGGTTGGCGCTATTTTGCTGGCGGTCATCCGAAACGGCCTCAACCTCCTCAATGTTTCCTCCTTCTGGCAACAAATTGTCATCGGTTTAGTCATCGCGTTGGCCGTGGGCTTCGACGTCTTCCGCAATAAGACGGCTAACTAAGGAGCGCCTCATGAAAAAGATCATTTCTACAGTTCTCGTTGCCGTTCTTGCATTGGGTTTGGTCTCGTGCAACCGCTCTGAAGAAGACCGTCAGCGCATAACTCTTGCGCTTTCAACCCAGACAAACCCTTTCTTCGTTGAGCTACGCCATGGCGCACAGGACAAGGCCAAAGAACTCGGAGTCCCCCTCGATATCCAAGACGCCTCGGATGATCCTGCTCAGCAAGTCAATCAACTCGGCAACGCTACTTCGATGGGCGCGAAAGTAGTAGTTGTTAACCCCACAGACTCCGATGCTGTAGCTCCGGCAGTACGCGGAATCAAGAACAATGGTGTCCCTGTGGTCGGTGTAGACCGCGACGTTAACGGCGTAGATTTGGATTCCATGGTTGCCTCCGACAATGTCGCCGGCGGTGCCCAAGCAGCGGATCAGCTGGCCAAATCCATCGGCGAAGAAGGTGACATCCTCATCCTGCAGGGCACCGCAGGTACGTCGGCCTCGCGCGAACGTGGCAAGGGATTCGAGTCACAGATTGCCAAATATCCGGGTATCAAGGTCGTCGCTAAACAGTCGGCAAATTTTGACCGTACAGAAGGGCTCAATGTAGCCACCAACCTTTTGCAGGCCAACCCGAACATCAAAGCCATCTTTGCGGAGAACGATGAAATGGCCCTTGGCGCCGTCGAGGCCCTGGGATCGCGCGCGGGTTCCGAGGTCAAGGTCGTGGCCTTTGACGGTACTTTTGATGGCCTCAAAGCTGTCAAAGACGGGAAACTAGAAGCTACCATCGCTCAACAGCCAGCCGAGCTCGGTGCCCGCGCCATCGAGCAAGCCGCGTTACTCCTGCATGGCGAAAAGGCACAGAAATCTGTCCCTGTAGAAGTCATCACCGTTACCCGCGACAACGTAGAGGAATTCCAATGAGCAAGTTAACTGTCGTCGGCTCTATCAATGCCGATCTCATCGTCCACGCCGAGCGCCACCCTCAGCCCGGAGAGACCCTGTTGGGTTCTGGCGGTGAAATCCTAGCCGGGGGCAAGGGCGCAAACCAAGCAGTGGCCGCCGCCCAACTTGGTGCGCATGTCGCTTTCGTTGGTGCCGTAGGTTCTGATCCCTATGCCGAACCCGCTATGCATTACATGCGGACCTCGGGTATCGACCTCAGTGCAGTAGAGCAGGTAGACACCAATACTGGTCTTGCTGTCATCACTGTTTCCGCCGACGGCGAGAACACCATCGTCATTTCCCCCGGCGCTAACGCTCGGGTTGACTCAGATTTTGTCACCGCCCGCAGCTCCACCATCGCTGATGCCGACATCGTCCTCCTGCAAGGCGAAATTCCTGCTTCTGGCTTCCAAGCTGCAGTAGAACACAGCAACGGGCGCGTCGTGGTTAACCTAGCTCCTGTTGTCAAAGTAGACCGGGAAAGCCTGCTGCAAGCTAATCCGCTTCTTGCCAATGAGCACGAGGCTGGTCTCATTTTGGAGCAGCTCGGTTTTCCTTCCGATGGCACCCCTCACGAGCTTGCCCATCGGCTTCTTGAGGCTGGCATCCGCTCCGTAGTCTTAACCCTTGGCGCGCGTGGAGCGTATGTAGCTACCCCGGAAGGCGGCGCGGATATACCTACCCCACGCGTGACCACCATAGATACCACCGGCGCTGGCGACGCCTTCGCCGGCGCCTTGTGCTTTCGACTCTTGCAAGGCGACTCACTCACCGATGCCGCCTCATTCGCCGCCCGCGTCGGAGCTTTCGCTACAACCGGCAATGGTGCACAACCTTCTTACCCAACTACTTCTTCATGCTTACCGGAGGTGGAAAATGCGTAAGTCTGGAATCCTCAACCCGGCACTCGCCAGCGCCGTTGCTCGTCTTGGACACACCGATACCTTCGTCATTGCGGATTGCGGGCTTCCCATACCGCACGATGTGACAGTTATTGATTTGACGTTAACCTTTGACATCCCTTCCTTCGGCGATACACTTTCCGCGCTACTCACCGAAGTAGTAGTCGAAGCAGCCACCATTGCGGATTGCACTCCGCCTGAGATACGGTCTTTGCTCCCCAGCGCCCCGCTTACGGAAGTCACTCATGAGGAGCTCAAACGTCAAGTCGCCCACGCTTCATTCGTGGTGCGTACTGGGTCAACCACGCCGTTTTCCAACGTCATCTTTCGCTCCGGCGTGCCCTTCTAGAACAGCTTTTGATTCTTCCCAAAAGCAAGCAATCCCATTTCGCTACTGACCAGCAGGGCGCAGGTGGATGACATCGCCGGCGGAGTAATACTCGCCGCCGACATTGATGCGGCCGTCATCTGCCACGCCCTCGACGGTGCCGATGACGTCGCCGGTCGGGGCTTCGAGGCGTACTTCCTGTCCGATGGAAGAACACACCTTGCGGTAATCAGCCATCAGCTGTGGATCCCGCTGCTCCCACTGGGTAATGCGGTGACGCAGGTTCTTCAGCACGGTAATGGCCAGCTTCGTGCGGTCGGTATCAAGGCCCTCAAGCGCAAGCGACGTCGCGGCCTCGATGGGCAGCTCCTCCCGGGTCAGGGTGACGTTGATGCCCATGCCCACGACTACGCGGGCTGAAGGCGGGTTCGCAGACTGGGTCTTCGGGGCGATTTCAGCTTTGTTTACTTCAGCTTTGTTGATTTCGGCCTTGTTCACCTCAGTCTTATTCAGCTCCGCCTTGTTCACCTCGGCCTTATTGATTTCGGTCTTGGAAACCTCAGTCTTCGGAGCAGATTTGAAGGCCTCCCCCACTGGGCCGGCCTCGGCGAGGATGCCGCACAGCTTCTTTCCATCGATGTGCACGTCATTCGGCCACTTGAGTACCGCACCCTCTACAGAATCAGTCACGGCCAAGCCGGCAGCTAGCGGCAGAGTACCGAGGTGATCCAGCGAATCCGGAAGGATAAGCACGGAGAAAATAAGCTGGGAGCCAGCCGGGCTCACCCACTGACGGCCCAATCGGCCTTTGCCGGCAACCTGCTCGTTGGCGAGCAGCACGGTACCATCAGCAACCTTCTCCGCCTCCATGAGATCGGTATTGGTCGAGCCAGTGGACTCGGTGTAATCGATGACGGAAAAATCACCATCGAGAGCTTCGCGGATGCGGTCAAGATTTAGAGCTGTCATACTGCCAACCCTACCCGCCGTTAGTACTCGACCACGCGCACTGTGTCCGCAGCGGGTGCTAGTGTATGTGCATGGCAAAGGTCACTTTTGAGAACGTCGGCATCACCTATCCCCGCGCCGAGAACCCCACGGTCAAAGACCTCAATCTCGAGATTGCGGATGGCGAGTTTCTAGTCCTCGTCGGCCCGTCCGGCTGCGGTAAGTCCACCACCCTGCGCGCCCTCGCAGGACTTGAGCCGGTCTCCAGCGGCCGCATCCTCATCGATGGTAAAGACGTCACGGGGCTCGAGCCCGGCGAGCGCGATATCGCCATGGTCTTCCAGAACTACGCCCTCTACCCGCACCTCACCGTGGCCCAAAACATGGGCTTCGCCCTCAAGCTGGCCAAGATGCCCAAGGCTGAAATCAAGGCCAAGGTAGAGGAAGCCGCGAAGACTCTAGGGTTAACGGAGTACCTGGAGCGTAAGCCGAAGGATCTGTCCGGTGGCCAGCGCCAGCGCGTCGCCATGGGCCGTGCCATCGTGCGCGAGCCAAAGGCGTTCCTCATGGATGAGCCGCTGTCTAACCTGGATGCCAAGCTGCGCGTGCAAACCCGTGCGGAGCTGGCCAGCCTCCAACAGCGCCTCGGTACCACCACCGTCTACGTCACCCACGACCAGGTGGAGGCCATGACCATGGGAGACCGCGTCGCCGTGCTCAAGGACGGTGTCCTGCAGCAGGTTGCACCGCCGCGCGAGCTATACGACGCCCCCGCTAACGAATTCGTCGCCGGCTTCATTGGCTCCCCCGCGATGAATATCTTCGACTACAACGGCGGCCGCGTTGGCGTTCGCCCAGAAAAGATGTTCATCAACAAGGGTCCGGTGGGTTTCCAGGGCACGGTGGAGTTCGTAGAAGAGCTAGGTTCCGAGTCCTTTGTCTACGTCACCGTTGGTGAGCAGCGCTTCGTTGCCCGCGCAAGCGATAACGTTCCACAGCGCGGGGACAACGTCGTCCTCACCTTCAACCCCCGGGAGGCGCACCGCTTCGATCCGGAAACCGGCCAGCGCATCGAGGTTTAAGAAGAATCAGGGGGTAGTTTTACCCCCATTTTGAGTGAATTAAACGTCAAAACCACGTGCACTGTGGGGGTGATCCCCTATTTTGAAGTCACCAGAAGTTTTCCGAAAGGTGAATACTCCATGAAGAAGCCGTTCCTCCCTAGCTCGCTGCGCTCTGTCCGCCGCGGCGTAGTCGTCACCACCGCTGCCCTTGCTCTGACCTTGGCGGGTTGCTCCTCAAGCGACGAGGGATCGTCGTCAAGCACTGGCTCCGATGCCTCCTCGACGGATGGTGACGGCCGCGGCCCCATCACCTTTGCCATGGGCAAGAACGATACCGACAAGATCACGCCCATCATCGAGGCATGGAACGCCGAGCACCCAGATGAGAAGGTCGAGCTCAAGGAGCTCGCCGGCGAGGCCGACGCACAGCGCGAGACCCTCGTGCAGTCCCTGCAGGCGGGCAACTCTGACTACGATGTCATGGCGCTGGACGTGGTCTGGACCGCGGACTTCGCCGCTAACCAGTGGCTGGCACCGTTGACCGGTGACCTCGAGGTGGATACCTCCGGACTGCTGGAGCCCACCGTGGAATCCGCCACCTACAACGACACCCTCTACGCGCTGCCGCAGAACACCAACGGCCAGCTGCTCTTCCGCAACACCGAGTTGGCGGACAAGGCTCCGGAGAAGTTCGACGACATCGCTTCTGCCTGCGAGGCTCTCAAGGATGATGCTTCCTGCCTGACCACTCAGCTCAAGCAGTACGAGGGCCTCACCGTCAACACCGCCGGCTTCATCGAGGGTTGGGGCGGCTCCATCCTGGATGACGAGGGCAACGTAGCTGTTGACTCTGACGAGGCGAAGGAAGGCCTGCAGGCGCTTGTCGACGCCTACGAGGACGGCACCATCTCCAAGGACTCCACCGCCACTACGGAGGAGGAGACCAACCTCGCTTTCACTGAGGGCAAGACCGCTTTTGCCATCAACTGGCCGTACATGTACACCAACGCCGAAGAGGCTGGTGTGAAGTTTGAAGTCCAGCCGCTGGTGGGCAAGGACGGAGTCGGTGTCTCCACGCTCGGTGGCTACAACAACGGCATCAACATCAACTCCGAGCACAAGGCTACGGCCCTGGACTTCATGAAGTTCATCATCAACGAGGAGAACCAGAAGTCCTTCGCTGAGGCTTCCTTCCCGCCGGTGCTGGCATCCATCTACGACGATGACTCCCTGGTCGAAGAGTTCCCGTACCTGCCGGCTCTCAAGGAGTCCCTGGAGAACGCCGCACCGCGTCCGGTCTCCCCGTTCTACACCGCCATCTCCAAGGCGGTTCAGGATAACGCCTACGCGGCGCTCACCGCAGGCAAGTCCGTCGATGACGCCATGAAGGATATGAAGGCAGCCATCGAAGCCGCTTCGCAGGGTTAATTTCCCAGCGTGCTTGGGGCGCGAGTAAGTCCACGTGACTTGCCCGCGCCTCCTTCTGCGATCCGGGCTCTTTTCGCCCAGAGGAAGTCCGGGCTAGCCGCTATGATTTCCCCAACAACCCCCGTTAAACCCCTTCTCCCCCCCCTATGAATTAGAAAGGCAGGCACCGCATGGCTGGAGCACCGCCTACCGTGCAGCCCCGCAGACAGTACCTGCGTGTGGCCGCGCTCATCGCACCGGCGCTGATAGCGCTGGCTGTGGTCATCGGCTACCCCATTGTGCGCGCTGTGATGCTGTCCTTCCAGGGCAACAAACGGCTTAACCCCACCACGGGAGTGTTTGAGGAAGGCTCCTTCGCCGGCCTTGAAAACTACCTTTACTGGATTACCAATCGCTGCATGTCTGCCACTGGTCAGGCCACCGCCTGCCCGGACGGCGTCATCGCCACCGATTTCTGGCCGGCGGTGAAGATCACGCTCTTCTTCACCGTGGTCACGGTTGCCCTGGAGACCATCCTTGGCATGTTCATGGCGCTGGTGATGAACGGCGAGTACCGCGGGCGCGGCCTCGTGCGCGCAGCGGTGCTGGTTCCCTGGGCCATTCCCACCGCAGTCACCGCGAAGCTGTGGCAGTTCATGTTCGCTCCGGATGGCATCGTCAACGCGCTCGTCGGCACGCGCATCGCGTGGACCACGGACCCGTTCTATGCGCGCCTGGCGGTGATTATCGCCGATGTGTGGAAGACCGCCCCCTTCATGGCTTTGCTGATCCTGGCTGGTTTGCAAATGATCCCCCGCGATGTCTACGACGCCGCCCGCGTGGACGGCGCTTCGCGCATCCAAACCTTCTTCACCATTACCCTGCCGCTGGTACGCCCAGCGCTTATGGTGGCTATCCTCTTCCGCACGCTGGATGCACTGCGCATGTACGACCTGCCGGTCATCATGATCTCGGCCTCCTCCAATTCCCCGACGGCGACCATTTCCCAGCTCGTCGTGGAGGACATGCGCCAGGGTCATTTCAACTCGGCCTCCGCGTTGTCCACGCTCATCTTCCTGCTTATCTTCACCGTCGCGTTCATCTTGGTGCGCTTCCTCGGCGCTGATGTCTCCGGTACTGCTCGCCAGAAGAAGGAGAAGAAGTCATGAAAAAGCTCGGCCATTACCTAGGCATCCTCTTCATCATGTTCTGGGGGCTCGCGCCCTTCTACTGGATGGTCGTCACCGCCCTGCGGCACAAGTCCCATACCTTCGACACCACCCCGTGGCCCACGCACGTGACCCTCGATAATTTCCGGGATGCATTAGCCACGGACAAGGGCAATGACTTTCTCAACGCCCTGGGGAACTCTTTGCTCATCTCCCTGGCCACGACCGCGGTGGCGGTCCTCATCGGCGTGTTCACCGCCTATGCACTGGCGCGCTATGACTTCCCGGGCAAGGGCGTTGTCACCGGTATCATTCTGGCCGCCTCGATGTTCCCGGCCATCGCGCTGGTAACCCCGCTGTTCCAGCTCTTCGGCAACCTCGAATGGATTGGCACCTACCGCGCGATGATCATCCCGAACATCTCCTTCGCGCTGCCCCTGACGGTCTACACACTGCTGAGCTTCTTCCGCCAGCTCCCCTGGGAACTGGAAGAGGCCGCCCGCGTGGACGGCGCCTCCCGCGGTCAGGCCTTCCGCCTCGTACTCCTGCCCTTGGCCGCGCCCGCGCTGTTTACCACCGCCATCATCGCTTTCATCACAACCTGGAACGAGTTCATGCTGGCCAAGCAGCTCTCCACCACCGCCACTGAGCCGGTGACCGTGGCCATCGCACGCTTCTCCGGCCCCTCAGCCTTCGAGTACCCCTACGCCGCCACCATGGCTGCGGGCGCGCTGGTGACTGTTCCGCTGATCATCATGGTGCTCATCTTCCAGCACCGCATCGTCGCCGGCCTCACCGCCGGAGGTGTTAAGGCCTAATGCGCCGCGCACTGCTGTGGGACACCGCGCTAGGATTCGTTGGTTTCTTTGCCTTCCTGGCGCTGGTGCAGGCAGTCCTCAACCTTTTTCACCCCTCCCCCGCCATCTGGCCGGGGCTCCTCGCGGGCGCGCTGTGCCTGGCGGAGTATCTGCTGTGGCGGGCTAAACGGAAGGATCTCCGATGAGCTGGCACGACAACGCCATTTTCTACCAGGCCCTCGTGGGCTCGTACAAGGACACCACCGGTGAAGGCGTAGGCACGCTGCGCGGGGTTATTGAGAAGCTGGATTACCTCAAGTGGCTCGGCGTCGACTGCTTGTGGCTCTCCCCGTTTTATGCCTCCCCGCTGCGCGATGACGGCTATGACATCGCCGACTACTACTCCATCCACCCTGACTACGGCACGATGGAGGACTTCGACGAGCTCGTTGACGAACTCCACGCGCGCGGAATGCGCCTCATGACGGATTTGGCTTTCAACCACACCTCCACCGATCACCCGTGGTTCCAGGCTTCCCGCACCGATCCGGAAGGGCCCTACGGGGACTATTACGTGTGGGGCGATGATCCGCTGCGCTACCCGGAGATCCGCATCATCTTCACCGATACGGAGACCTCGAATTGGGCGTGGGATCCAGAGCGCAAGCAGTTCTACTTCCACCGCTTCTACTCCCATCAGCCGGACCTGAACTACGACAACCCGAAGGTCCACGAGGAAGTATTCAAGATCCTCTCCTTCTGGTTGGACAAGGGGGTGGATGGCTTCCGCCTCGATGCCATCGCCTACCTCTACGAGCGCGATGGGTTGGGCGGCGAGTCCCTGCCGGAGACGGTCGAGTTTGTGGAGAAGGTCCGCGCTTTCATCGAAGAGAACTACCCCGAAGCCATCATGATCGCGGAGGCCAACCAGCCACCGGCGGAAACCATGGAGTTTTATGGCACGGGCAACCGCTTCCACATGGTGTTCAACTTCCCGGTGATGCCGCGGCTCTACCAGGCGCTGGCGCTGGGGGACGCCACACCGATCTACGACATCATGGCGGAGCTTCCAGAGCTGCCCGAAGGCTGCCAGTGGGGAACTTTCCTGCGCAACCACGACGAGCTGACCCTAGAGATGGTCAACGAGGACCAGCGCGCGATCATGTACGAGCACTACCTGCCGGATGAGCAGATGCGCGCCCACGTGGGCATCGCGCGGCGCCTCGCGCCGCTGCTGGGCAACGACTACCGCAAGATTGAGCTTTTTTATTCACTACTTATGACCCTGCCAGGCGCTCCCTTTCTGTACTACGGCGATGAGATTGGGATGAACGATGCCCCCGAGCTGCCTGACCGCGATGCTGTACGCACGCCCATGCAGTGGGAGCCGGGCGAAGGTGCAGGTTTCACTACGTCTGCCCACCCGCGCCGTCCCATCGTCGGCGGCGTAGGGGTTTCGGTAGAAGAGCAGCTTGCCGACGACTCCTCACTCCTCCACCGCCTGCGCGGACTGATCCAGCAGCGCAAGGCGCATCCAGAGCTCGGTACCGCACCTTTCGAAGCCGTGGAAACCGGTCAGACGGGCGTTCTGGGATTCCAGCGCGGTGAGTTGTTATGCCTGCACAACTTTACGGATCAGACCGTTGACTTGGGCCCTGTGGAGCTGGGCCCCTATGGCTACGCTTGGTTGCCTGTAGAGGCATAAAGAACACGTCGTAACTCACCTCACATTTCTCGCTAGGTTAACTAAAAGTTAACTCTCCGTGAACGAAAACTAGCTTTCGGGGGATTTTACCTATATAGTTGGTTCAACCCCATGATGTGGACAGTCGCATCATCACGATAAGAAATAGAGAGGTGAGCCAAATGAATACCTTGACCGGATTCCTTTCCGCCATCACTAACGAATTCAAGAATGCCACCGGAATCAACCTTGACACCGTGCACTCAGCCCCGCTGGAATCGCAGATCGCCGAAGATCTGCACAAACACGGCCTCGTCCCAGCCACCCGCACCGACATCGAAGAGTCCTACGCGGCGCTGACCAACTCCTTCCCCAGCGAAGAGGACCTCACAGAGGTTGAGCTCTTCCTTTACAACCTCGGCTGGCTAGCCGACACCCCAGATAAAGCCGCTTAATCCAAGCCTCGCCCCCACCTCCGGGGAGCGAGGCTTTTCTTTTACCCACACCAACCAACCCCACCAGCACCTCGCCAATTACACTGGCAACCATGCACCCAACACGCCGTAAGCGAGGAAACCCTCACCTTTTCCACGCCGCTCACCTGCACAAACAAAGATTGTGAGGGAAATCACCTGCGCGCCGCTATACATTCCTATGCAAAACTTCTCTACACTGTCGAAACATGACTATTTCCTCACATTTGTCAGAGCTTGACTCCCTGAGCGCTGACACCACCGCAGGCAAGATCGCTGAACTGAAGAGGCGTCGCGAAGCAGCGGCGCAGCCCATGGGCGAAAAAGCCCACGAAAAAGTCCGCGCCCAGGGCCGCCTCACCGCGCGTGAGCGCTTGGACTACCTCCTCGATGAAGGATCCTTCGTGGAGACTGACATGCTCGCCGTGCACCGCACCACGGACTTCGGCATGGGCAAGAAGCGCCCGCTCACCGATGGCATCGTCACCGGTTGGGGCACCATCGACGGCCGCGAGGTCTGCATCTTCTCCCAGGATGGAACCGTCTTCGGCGGCGCCCTCGGCGAAGTCTACGGCGAGAAGATGATCAAGATCATGGAGCTGTCCATCACGACCGGCCGTCCACTCATCGGGCTGTACGAGGGCGCTGGCGCCCGCATCCAGGACGGTGCCGTCTCCCTGGACTGGATTGCCAAGACCTTCTACCAAAACGTCAAGGCCTCCGGCGTCGTCCCGCAAATCTCCGTCATCATGGGTGCTTGCGCCGGCGGCAACGCCTACTCCCCCGCACTGACCGACTTCGTCGTGATGGTGGATGAAAAGTCTAAGATGTTCGTTACCGGACCAGATGTCATCAAGACCGTCACCGGCGAAGAAGTCAGCCAGGAAGAACTCGGCGGCGCCGGCGTCCACATGCACAAGTCCGGCACCTCGCACTACACCGCTTCTAGCGACGAGGAAGCGCTCGATTGGGTACACGACCTACTGACCTACCTGCCCTCCAATAACCGCCAGCTGACCCCAGTTGAGCCCTACGAGGAGCTGGGCGAAGAAACCGTCGACGACCTCGTGCTGGATAGCATCATCCCGGATTCCCCGAACCAGCCCTATGATGTCAAGGAGATCATCGAGACTCTCACCGATGACGGCGATTTCCTGGAGATCCAAGCCGACCGCGCCGATAACGTCGTCACCGCCTTCGGCCGCATCGAAGGGCGCACCGTAGGGTTCGTGGCTAACCAGCCCCAGGTCTTCGCCGGCTGCCTCGACATCAATTCTTCGGAGAAGGCCGCGCGCTTCGTGCGCACCTGCGATGCCTTTAATATCCCGATCATCATGCTTGTCGACGTCCCCGGCTTCCTCCCCGGCGCCGACCAGGAACACGATGGCATCCTGCGCCGCGGCGCCAAGCTGCTCTACGCCTACGCCGAAGCAACCGTTCCGAAGATCACCGTCACCCTGCGCAAGGCCTACGGCGGCGCTTACTGTGTGATGGGCTCCAAGGGACTGGGAGCGGACGTCAACCTGGCCTGGCCCACCGCCCAGATCGCGGTCATGGGCGCTGCCGGCGCCGTCGGTTTTATCTACCGCAAGGAGATCAAGGCTGCCCACGAAAAGGGCCTCGACGTGGCTGAGCTGACCAAGTCCTTCGAGCGTGAGTATGAAGACCACATGCTCAACCCATATAAGGCAGCGGAGCGCGGGCTTATCGACGCCGTCATTCTCCCCTCCGAAACCCGCAGTGCAATCGCCAAAAATCTGCGCTTCTTCACGGACAAGAATGTGGCCCGCCCGGCACGCAAGCACGGCAACATCCCGCTATAGGCTGCACTCGGATCGGCACAGATTAGTACAGAAGACGCACTGTATTACACTAGTGTCCCATGACTGACTTGAAGACGACCGCTGGCAAGATCGAGGACCTCAGCGCCAAGCTCACCGAGTCCCGTGCGCCGCAGGGAGAGGTCCCTGCGGCTCGCAGCGCCATCGAGGCGCTCTTCGACGCCGGATCCTTCGTAGAGACCGACGCGCTTGCTCGCCACCGCTCCACCGAGTTCGGCCGCGAGCACGTCCGCCCCTACACCGATGGCGTCGTCACCGGCTTCGGCACCGTCGATGGCCGCAAGGTCTGCGCTTATGCGCAGGATGCCTCGCTGTTCGACGGCACCATGGGCGAGGTCTACGGGGAAAAGGTCACCAAGCTCTACGACCTCGCCATTAAGACCGGCGTGCCCATCGTCGCGCTCGTCGCCAGCGACAAGCCCCGCGCCCAGGAAGGCATCGTCTCCTCCGCCATGCAGGCTCGCATCCTCGCCCGCGCCACCACCGCTTCCGGCCTCATCCCGCAGGTCACGGCGGTCTACGCGGACTCCAAGGAGGCCTCGCTGGTGGCCGCGCTGTCGGATGTCGTCATTGCTCCGGACGGTGACCTGCAGGCGGACGAGGAGCACGAGGTGAACGTCGCCAAGCGCGTGCTCTCCTACTTGCCCTCGAATAACCGCGCCGCCGCTCCCCGCACCGAGGCCACCATCGTGTCGGGTTCGGTGGAGGAGAACATCACCGACGCCGACCACGTCCTCGATACCCTCGTGGGCGATGACGGCGCCGTCGATCTCGCCGACGTGGTCACCGCCACCTGCGAGGATGTTTTTGAGCTCGGTGCCCAGGTGCGCGGTGTTTTCACAGGCTTCGGTCGCGTCGAGGGACGCACCGTGGGCATCATCGCCAACCGCGACACCCTCGACGCGGAAGCTGCCGCCAAGGCCGCGCGTTTCATCCGCCTGTGTGATGCCTTCAATACTCCCATCATCGAGTTCGTCGATACTCCGGCACTGGACGTGGAGAAGGCAGCGCTGGCCAAGCTGGTGCATGCCTACTCCGCGGCGAGCGTGGGCAAGATCAGCGTCATCGTCCGCCGCGCGCACGGTACCGGATACATCGCCTTCGGCTCCAAGGAGCTCGGCGCGGACCTGTCCTATGCGTGGCCGACGGCCGAGATCGCCGTGGCCGATGCGCCCGCACTGGCCTCCGAGCTAGAGCTGAGCGAGGAGGAGGCCGCCGCCTACCTGACCCCGTACCAGGCCGCTGAGCGCGGTCTCGTCGATTCCGTTATTACCCCGGCAGCCACGCGCGGCTCCCTCATCGAAGGCCTGCGTCTGCTGGATCGCAAGATTATTCCGACCCTGCCGAAGAAGCACGGCAATATCGTTTTGTAGAGGTGTCCAATGACCACTTCCCTGTTTACCGTTCTGCGCGGCAACCCCACCGACGCTGAGGTGGCGGCCCTGTCCACGGTGCTCAGCCAGCTCGACTCTGAGGCGCGCGCCAAGGCCGCCGATATCCGCTCCGAGCGCGACCTGTGGGGTCAGCCGGGCGATGTGTTCAACCCGTCCGCCTTCCGCAACGTCCGCTACTACTAAGCGCATGCGCCTAGTTCTGGCCTCCCAATCCCCGTCCCGCCTGTCCATCCTGCGGGGTGCGGGCGTGGAACCCGTCATCGCCCCGGCCCACGTGGACGAACGGGCCATCGAGGAGCGCCTGGCGGGGGGTGAACCCGCCGAGATCGTCTGCGCCTTGGCCGCCGCGAAGGAGGAGGCCACTGCCTCCCACTATTCCGCGGACGTCGTGGGGGGGGGGGGGTGCC
>NZ_CABTZR010000027.1 GCF_902489365.1 uncultured Corynebacterium sp.
CATGAAGAGTTCTGGCGCTCACCCGAATTCGTTGACTACATCGGAGAGATAGACATCAACGATGACACACAGGTGGTGTGCCAGCGTTTTGCCGTTGATGAGCGCTATTCGGTTAAGGCATTGGTTCCGTGGGATTCCTGAATAGGCATGCCCGTGGGCTAGGCGTATTCGTAGCTCGTTCCCAGCGGTAAGCATCTGGACTGTGAATGTTCATCTAGAATTTGCCTCAAGGTCGGGGAACCTCTAGTCGCGTTAGGCAGAATGCCTCTATGCGCAATCGTCACACCATTCTTGCTTTGACTGCCCTTCTTTCTCTCAACGCATCTAACGCTATCGCTGCTGAATCGGACCCAAGTCAGGCGGCAGTAGCGGCCGGAGACGTTGTCTACTTTCAGGATATGAAGGAGTTCGAGCCCCGGGTCTGGGATGACAGTAGCTATCAAGGTGGTATCGCCTACTTGGTAACTGCCCTCGAGAATATTCGGCAAGAAGAAGGCGATCCCATCGTCGCCTTTGGTGGGGAACTGGCCGCCGGCAGCCTATTCGGCTCAGTCTTTCGCGGTGAGCCATTTGTAGAGGCTTTTAACGAACTCGGTGTGGACGTTGGCAACTTTGGCAACCATGACTTTGATTACGGCGTGGACCATACTCGTAGCCTTATCGAAAAGGCCGAGTTTCCGTGGATTTCCAGCAACCTGACTACCCAGAATGGCGAGCCGATCAGCGAGGACGGGACCACCTTCACTGCTAAGTCCGGCGACCTCACCGTCGGGTTTGTTTCACTTACTGACGACCTTGATCGAACGGTAGCTGCCAAGGACGTCGTGATGGGGGACTTCGTTGAATCCGCACGCGCCGGGGTTAACAAGCTCCAAGAAGAAGGCGTCGATGCGATCGTTTTGCTGAGCCAGATCTCAAAAGAAGACACCACTCGGGTTATGGAAGAGATTCCCGAGCTTGCAGCAGCGCTGCGTGAAGAAAACGAGGCCCAATCACTGGAAGAGGTAACCTACACCGCAGATGGTCGGCCGATTGTCGCACCGCGTGCTGATTATGGAACGTTGGTTCACCTCGACGTCACCGTTGACCGTTCCACGCAGAAGACCACGGTGAAGGTAGTGAACCATCCGGTCAATCCATCGCTTAACGCTAACGAAGAGTGGAAGGCGCGCAGCGAGAAACTCGACGGCGAATTAGGCCGTCAACTGGGCGAGCAACTTGGTACCGCGACGCAAGCTCTATCAAAAGCCGAACTAGGTCCGTTGGTAGCGGACGCGTACCGCGAGCATTTCGATACCCAGCTCGGATGGCAGAACGGTGGCGGCCAGCGTGCTGACATGAAAGAAGGGACCTTGACCCGTCGCGATGCGCAATCGGTGCTTCCTTTCGGTAACTCACCAATCGCGATTCGAGCAACAGGCGCACAGATCAAGGATGCACTGGAAAAGGGGATTGAATCCAACCCGGACGGTGGAAACGGCTTCCCACGAACTGCCGGATTCACGTTTGATTTCAACGCATCTGCGCCATTTGGTGAGCGCGTCACGGCGATAAAGCTCGATGATGGCACGTCAATGGACATGAATGCCACCTACTCATTGGCCATTAGCAACTACGTGGTAAACGGTGGCGACAAGATCGATTCATTCAGTGATGCGCGTGTCACTTCTGCCGGCACGGCAATCGACGTCGATGTCTTCTCCGAGTACATCAAGCGGCACGGTGAGCTCTCACCTTTGAAGACTGCTGATAAGCCAAACGGCCCAGCAAACGGTGGGAAGACAGAAGAATCATCGATTGGATCTTCGCATGGCGCAGCCGTCGCCATCGGGGTGATTGCTGCACTGGCAGGAGCCTTCATTGCGTTTACTCCCAAGTCTGTACTGGATGGGATCGCTCGCTATCTGAAGACCCTCTTGCCGGGCTTCTAGCAACTGGTTCTTCCCTTGGATCGATTCCTTTGCAGGGAACGCATTTATAACGAGGGTATTTCATATCTACGGAGACGTCTCCGCCTACCAAAAGAGTGGCGGTGCTGCGAGTGTCGAGATATTTTTATCAGCCAAGTCGGTAGACCTCATAGTCATCCGGCACTCCTGCGCCGGGGACGTGCTGAAGTCCGAGCTTCAAGGCTAGGGCAATCGACGCCTCGTTGGTGGGGTCGATGACGGCTACGACGGGGAGCTGCGGGAAACGCTCTCGCGCAGTGGCAATTGCAGCGGCTGCGGCCTCCTTGGCGTAGCCTTTGCCCTGCGATTCAGGTGCAAAGCGGTAGTAGAGGTTGAGCACTTCTTCACCAGCTTCCTCGCTATGGCGCACGCCAGTAAAACCAATGGTTGTGCCATCGAGCGTGGATACCACGTAGTAGCCCAGCTGCCTCTCGCACCAATTGGCTTGCCATGCGCGTGCCAACTCCGTGGCTTCCTCTCTGGCCTTCATGGCGAGGTCCGGTCGGTGTTCGTAGGTACGGGCATCCGAGTGAATGGCAAAGATAGCGTCAATGTCGGCATCGGTTGGTGCTGACAAACTGAGTCGGGGAGTGCGAAGGACATGAAAATCATTCATCGTGAGTCCTGACGTTGAAAGCTGCGGTACGGGGACAGTCTTGATTGCTCAAGAAGCTGCTGAAGTCGTAGAACATGCAGAGTGCGTACAGTATTCAAACAAAATAGCGGGAGAGTGGTGTAATGATATTGTGCTACGGGGTCGCACCGAAAATGGAGATGCTGGTGCTAAGGAGGTGTTGGAATAGTAGGTATGAATCTAAGGGGCGGGTTGCTATAGATCGAACTTATTGTCTAATTTTTGAAAACGTAGAGCGTTGTCCGATTGCATTTTAGAATACCAAGAATGTCGAACAATCCCTCTTCCGTGCTACATCAAAGTGCTCAAAAGGTCTCTTTTGTTGATTCCGTTTCAATTCTGGAGAGCCTAGATGACCGGCTTAGGCATGTTGAGAATGATTTATCACGGCAGTTGTCAAGGTTTGTTAAACAAAGCCGCCCCAGAAAGGTTCTCTATTTTGAACTAGACCTGACTGTCGATGAGTATTCTTGGCTTACTTCTGAGCTAGCGATGTATTTCTCATCGGGTCGTTCAGTGAATGAATTGATCAAGAAGTATCCACGGATCATTATCGGTGCGCTGGTGAGTGCGGCGATGCAGAGTACTCGTGAAGGAGCAGTGTGGCCCACCTTTTGGGAGTTGGTTGGGGTTGAGCCGCAGGATGAATTTGAGCGGCGAATCAGAGCGGAAATCCGAAGGATGTTGAGCCTTCTCTCGCTCAACTCATTTGAGGATGTAGAACTCGGGGCGAACGAGTACGTTTCGCTTTTTCTTCTGCACGCGGGAATTACCTCATCGCAGATTGTTGATATCGTGCACTTTGCGCAAAACAGAGGATGGCATGCGACGAGTGATGCAGAAATGGATGACCGAGCCGTTGCGTTAATCGCTGCGATTCGAACATCGGTGTTGGACCGGGAATCTTTGCGAGAGTTTGTGGCTAATGAACCTGACTTCGCTCGAGATTTGTATACCAGAGTTCTTGAACTGATCGCGTATCTTAACCACGCCCAATTTGACTCTATTTCGTTCGAAGGTACCCACGGCATCCCCTCGTTGGCTTTTCATTTGCTTGTGGACATGGTCGAGAACGGAATTGCTATGCCGATCTCTTCACGGCAACGACATCCCTCCGTAGTTTTCATCCCTGAAAGCAACGCATTTGCTGTTGAAATCCCATCAATTGTGACTGACCGTGTAGTGGACTCGGATTGTTGGGAAGTCGAAATCGAGGATCTAAGTGGCACTCGAACTTCTAATTCGGTCCGTGCTGTTGCAGGACATGAACAATCGCAGTGGATAGTGATATCTGAGCCCTTTAGGAGAATAACCGTCACCTTAGACGGCACTGATTCTAAGCCTTTTGAGTTTGTGGGTGTTACGAGCAAATTCCCCTTCTTATTGGTGTCCAAGTCGAACCGATTGGTTTCAGTCGGCGGAGGTGTTAGGTCCGCCAGTTATACGTTGGTTGGACCCGTAGGTACTACAGCTGTGGACCAGTGCGGCGAAGACGTTACGAGTTCCTCAATCGCTGCTCATGCCGATTGGTTGGGGTGGAACACTCGGGAAATAGATCTTGAGCGTGCACGTTCCGTCCGCTTTGAACTTCCAGATAGAGAACCAGTTATCGTGCCAGTTGGTGCTGCACGGCTTTTTAACTGGATTACCGATGTCCCAACGCTGAAGCATGCGCGTGGTCGAGATCTGCAGCCCATTTACACTGAATCTCCCCGAGTGCAAGTTTCCGGAGAAGTCGGCGATTCATGGAACATGGAGATCGTTTACATGCCTGTCGATGGTGAACCGGAGCATGTCTTAGACGTGGAAGTTGAGCAGACAATGCCGATCGAAGAGTGGGAGCTTTTCGAGGCAGATCAATTTGAGGATCCTTGGCTAGGGCGGTTCAACGTAAATCTTTCCCGGAACGGCGTGATGCAGGATTCCATGCTTTTTAGCATTGCTGAGGGGCTAGATTTATCAGCAAGTTCGGATGGCCCATCGACGACGCCTTTTAGATTCCAGGATGGCTCTAACAAGTTCACGCCGTGGTCGTATTCAATACGATGCAAATCGCAGATGAAAATGAGCTTTCCCGTGGGTGCACAAACCCTAGGGGAAAGGGAAGCTGCGCGGCGGGAGGTTTTCTCAACAGAGACTGGTTTTGAGCTGGAAGTCGACGTCGTTCCGGAATCCCTTATGATACGAACCAAGAAACTAGGGGCTGCTCCAGCCGAGGACGCATCTGTTCCTACTCTCGAAGTAGAGAATCTAGACCCTGATGCTGCCGTCGTCGTACGTGCGCCTGAGGCACTACCGTGTGCGCGTTTTGTTCTGGTTGCTTCTGCCGGAAAGTCACGGCAATTATTCGAAATTGAACAAGGTAGTGCACATGCATTAGCTCGGAAAACCCTTCGTATTACGAATCGGGCGATAGATTCTGGGATGGGAAACCTGGGTGGTGCGAAGCTGGTTTTAATTTGGTCACGGCTTAGCCGGGCGACGTACGAAAACTCTCTAGGAGACAGGGAACGGAGAGCGTACTTCAAGCTGCGGCAGGATCAGCGCATAGAAAAGTATCGCGCCGTGGCTGATAAGGCACTTGTGTCTGCAAGCATTGCCAACCTTGTTCGTCGTCCGTTGGTGGTGGCGGTCGAGGAAAAATCTGGTGAGCTTTTAGTCCAGCAACCTGGACAGGAAAGAGATTTGCTTGCTTGGGCCTGGTTGCTTGGTGATCTTGATCGTGCTCCTATCCCGCTGGAAAGTACCCAGAGTGGATTTCTTTTACCGCCGGAATTGAATGAGTCCGGACCTTTTATCGTGGACTTTCGAGAGGGGGGCTTCCTCGTCGATACTCGGCCTCCCCGGCGTCCTTCTAAGCGTGCATTTACCGTTGTCCGCGAGGGGCTTCCAGTCAGCGATGACTTGGATTATCAATTCCCGCTCTACTTGCTTGGGGAGATAAGCGATATCCAGCTGTCTGAGAACGCAATTCTAAAACTATGGCGCAGCTTGGACATGCTTCAAGAGGCTTATGAGCGTCGTGGATGTGACGTTGTATTCCAAAGGGTAACTCGTGCGCTGCAAAAGTCACCACGCGCTGCGATCGATGTGTGGGCTTCACAGAATCTCCAACGAGAATCATTGATCCCCTTGCTTATTCAAAGCGGAATCGTCACGAGGAGCATCCAAACTACAGATACTCTCGCAGTTCCAAACACAGATAGGACTGTGTCGTTGCTTGAGGAAATTGCTGATGCTGCCTACCTCAAGGTACTGGAACCAGACGGAGAGGAGCTAGCGCAGTCTCTTCAATGGGTAGCATCCCATGGTTCAATGAGTCTGTGGGAGGTGCTCACGACCGGAAAAGACATCTTGACCGAAGCCAAAAGCGATGTACGTCGATTAGCACTGGCGGAAGCGTTGCGATCTAATGACCAGCTTTTACAGCTGGGAACCATCGCTTCTTTATATTCGACAACTCGAAAACTGCTCGACCATCTAGGCCGCGTTGGGGTGGACAGCAGCATTATTCACGCCGCAGCGGTTTTGGAGCAACAGGCACTTGATGATGAAGAACCATCTCATTCGATGTCTCGGTATGTGCCATTCATTTCTTATGTCACCAATGTTGCTAGCCGTATGGTGGCGAACCGAGAGTGGCCGTTAGAGAAGACGATCGTGTTGCTGCAGAAAGCTGAATCAGATCTAGCGCGTGTGTCTGAGTGTGCGCCTAAAATCTTTGAATTAGATCTGGTCACCGCTGAAGCATTAAGCCAATCTTTGCATTTTGTCGGGCATTAAGCAGGAGTTGCCATGGGAAACGTAGATTTTGACAAACTATTCACGGGAATCGGAGTGGACAAGGATTCCGATACTGACGGGAAGAGCACCGGCGCCGCCCGGTCAGTTGATCCGATCACAGCTGCACAACAGATTTCAGCGTCGTACCGCCGGTACCTCAAGACTTTGTTAAATCCCCAAGACGGCAAAATTGCTGCTTCTCTTAACTCGACGATTGACGGGGAATCGAGTCTTACTGCAGGTCCAATCCTCCAAATTACGCCGCCCTTTGAATCGGGCCTTACCCCGAAACAGCTGATAGCCGAAGGACAGCTCCACCGTGATTTTGCATTTTTAGGTGAGTATCTCCCGCCGTCTCGTCCGCTGTATAAGCATCAGGAAACTGCTCTTCGCAAAATCAATGCGGGGCGAAACCTAATTGTTTCGACAGGAACCGGTTCGGGAAAAACTGAGACGTTTTTGATCCCCATTATCAATGATCTGCTGAAAGAGCGCGAAGCTGGAACATTAGATGCCGGCGTTCGCGCATTACTGCTCTATCCAATGAATGCACTTGCTAATGATCAAGTGGAACGCCTTCGGAAGATTCTGGCAAAGATGCCGGACCTAACCTTTGGCCGATATACCGGCGAGACGCGTGAAACTCAGGAGCAAGCGCTTGAGGAGTACCGAGAGCAGTTTGGTGCAGAACCATTGCCTAATGAGCTGATTAGCCGCGAAGCAATGCGCGCCAATCCTCCGCACATACTGCTGACCAATTACGCAATGCTTGAGTATCTGCTCCTTCGGCCGACAGATAATTCATTCTTTGATGGTGCAGCTGCAGGCAATTGGAAGCGAATCGTGGTTGATGAAGCTCACGTTTACGCAGGAGCGCAAGGTAGCGAAGTGGGCTTGCTCCTGCGGAGACTAAAGGATCGTGTCTCTCGCGATAGAGAACTGCAGTACATTGCAACTTCAGCTTCTCTTCAGGGCTCAAAAGAAGAAATCACGGCGTTTGGCACTTCCTTCTTCGGCGGAGCATTTGAGTGGGATGAGAATGATTCAGACCGCCAAGACATCGTGTTCGCCTCCAAGAAGAAGTTTGTGGACGAGGGGACGTGGTCATTTGATGAAGACGCCTTTCTTGAACCATCAAAGCTGCAACAGGCCCTAGACGCGAGAGACGGTGACAGCTTTGATTCTCTTGCTTGCGAACGGCATGTGGCTAGCTTAAGAAGCTTGTTATTGGAATCTAGTACGGACATGACGATTGCGGCTCAGCACGTCTGGCCTGATGATGCGCCTGAGGTTTCAAGAGAGAAATTGAAGAACCTCGTAAACCTAGGTAATACGACAACACAAGCGGGAGTGCCTGTACTGTCAGCCCGCTATCACATGTTTGTCAAAGCCACTGAGGGTGCCTTCATTGACTTCCTCCCGGATGGTAACCCCCGTATTTCGCTAGAACGACGCGTAACTTCGGAGCTCGGAAATCGAAACGTCTATGAGTTTGGAACGTGCAAGCGCTGTGGCGGAGTTCATCTTCTAGGCCAGAAAAATAGTGGAAGGCAGGAACCAAGAGAGTTTCTTCCTCCGACGACAAATAGCGAAAACGTCGAGTTTGCCTGGGCGGCTCTTTCTGTTGCCAAAGAGGAATGGCTCGTTGACGCGGACGACGATATCGAGAGTCCCGATGAGTTAACCGCGAAGAACACTCAGAGCGCTTCGGAAGAGTCTCACCTAACCAAGCCGTTCTCATTGTGTACAGATTGCGGAAAGCTGGCACCTCGCGGCATAGACTCATGTACTTGCGGCAACACATCTGCACGGATGAAAGATGTCTTGGTTTATACCGAACCCGCTGATGTGCAAACGCGATGTGCCCTATGTGGGCATAAAGACTCGGATGTAATCCGACGTTTGACAACTGATGTAAATGCTGCTCCTGCTGTCCTGGCAACGAGCCTTTACGACTTGCTTCCACCTGATGAAGAAATGCTGGGTCAGATAGGGCAAGGCCGAAAGCTTCTGGCCTTTTCCGATAGCCGTCAGGCCGCTGCTTTTGCCGCTCCATACCTAGAACGAACTCATCATGAGTTGATGAAGCGCCGCATTATCTTTGAAGTTCTCAACAATGAGCGTGCACGTGATGTGCTAACAGCGGAGAGCTTGATGCACTACATGGTTAATTGTGCAACTGAAAATGTGGTTATTTCGCCATCATTCGATGAGTTCAAGCGTAAGAAGCAGATTGGTAATTGGCTTTTCTCGGAGCTAACCACCCAGGCTACTCGTCAGTCACTCAACGGTATGGGCTTGATGAGCGTCAGCGTTGATAGCGACAAGCTGCGCCGCATGGAGGTATTCGAGCCACTTGCTCAGTTGGTTGACTCCGATGAAGCTGCATTGAGCTTATTAAATGTAATGGCGTCTCAGTTTCGAACGAGATTCGCTCTTACCCATCCTGATGAAGTAGACACTAGTGCGGATGAGTTCCTTCCTCGGCGTCATGAATACTATTTTCAGGAGCACATTCAGGCGGCAGATCGGACGCAACTGTCATGGTTGCCGGCAAAAGCGCATACCACTAATAATCGTATTGAATACATCCTCAAGCTCCTCACCATGCGCGGAATTCCGTCGGATAAGTTGAGGGACAATGCCGAGCAACTACTGAGTTTGGTGTGGAAGGGCTTCGTAGACACAGGCCTTGCAAAAATTGCAAGGAAACACGGTGTTGACCGCCAGTTTGACTATTCGGCCCTTCGTTTCGCTTCGGGTAAGTCAACAACTTGGTACAAGTGCAGTGTTTGTCATGTGGTTACTGAGTTCAATTGTCTGGATCTTTGTGTAAACGGAAAATGCGAGGGCACGTTGGTGCCATTTGAGCCCTTCTCCGAAGAAAACCGGAAGAACCATTATGCTTGGCTCGCGGAAAACCTTGAGATCGTAAATCTACGGGCCCTCGAACACACTGCTCAATGGACTCCGAAAAAAGCAGCAGAGGTTCAAGAAGATTTTGTCCACGGCAAGGTCAACGTTTTGTCCTGCTCCACCACATTTGAGCTTGGAGTGGACGTGGGCTCTCTTCAGTCGGTTCTGCTCCGAAACGTCCCACCGCGAACGGCAAACTATGTTCAGCGGGCCGGGCGAGCTGGACGCCGGACCGGTTCCTCCGCCTTTGTGCTGACGTTTGCGCGGCGAGCCGCGCACGATTTCTCTGTCTATAGGAATCCAACTGAAATGATCGACGGCGAAATGCGGGCGCCTTACCTGAACATCGAAAATGAGCGCATCGCCCTGCGTCATTGCTATTCCGTCGCATTTGCTGAATTCCTCAGAGCGCACAGTGATTTGTGGAGCAAATGGAGGATGGCCGGCGGACTGTTTTCTGAAGATGCTGAGTCCGTAGAGCTGCTCAGAGAGTTCCTTACACCGGTTCCTAGCAGCGTTTCGGAGGCTTTGGAAAGGATCATTTCTCCAGCTACGTACGCCGCGCTTAAGCTCTCTGAGCGGGAATGGGTTGAGAATTACTTGTCGCTGTTTTCTGAGGTAGGGAACTCCCTCACTGATGACATTAAGGTGATTTCTGAAGAGCGCGATCTCTTGAGCTCGAAGAAGAAGTTTAATGCTGCGAACGTCATGGAACGAACCATCAGCACGCTTCAAAAGCAAAACACTCTTGGCTTCTTGGGTGCGTATAACTTGCTACCCAAGTATGGATTCCCAGTAGACACCGTCGAAATGGTTACCCTTTTTGATTCAGATTCTCGGAACATTCGGCTTGCCCGAGACTTGGCATTGGCAATCGGAGAGTATGCTCCGGGCAACTCGGTGGTCGCTGGCGGAAAGCTATGGGAATCTGTTGGTCTTCGTACTATGCCCGGACGTGCCCTTCCAACAGGATTCCTAGTTTCGTGCGGTAACTGCCGTCGGAAGTACCGAAGAATAAATGATGTGCCTTTTGAGTGCGAAGAGTGCGGCAATCTAGTCGAAAGCCGCGGAGAAGCCTTTATCCAACCCAAGTTTGGCTTCGTAGCGGGCCGAGAGCCTAAGAACGTTGGTGCGGCTCCTCCGCGCGCTCGCTTTTTCCGCGAGGAATACATCACGGATCCAGGGGAGGAGGCTTTTTGCCGGCAGGAATATGGAAACCAAACTGAGTTCATGTGGGTGGAAGCCCGAAAGCGCGCAACGCTGACCGTCATCAACCGAGGAGCGAACAGGCTCGGGCGCAGCGGATTCTGGACTTGTCAGGATTGTGGTTGGTCGGACCAAGAGCGCTGTAACGTGCACAAGAATCCGCGAACTGGTCGCGACTGTTACGGTTCCATTAGCCGTTATGCGCTTGAGCATTCATATCAAACTGATGTTGCGATTATTGGCCTACCCCGGAGCGCTGATAGGTCAACGGATGCGCTCTTGGCAACGATGTACGCGGTTTTAGAAGCAGCGTCAGGACTGTTGGAGATTTCGCGCGATGATTTGGGCGCAACACTGGTGGAGGCGCTTGAACCGCGACTGGTGATTTTTGATGCAGTTCCTGGTGGAGCGGGTTTTACCAAGTCCATCCTTGATGAGTTCCCCCGAGTTCTTCGAGCAGCTTATGACCGCGTCAATGATTGTTCGTGTGGTGAAGACACATCGTGCTATTCCTGTTTGCGCTCTTACAGCAATCAGAAGCACCATGAGTCATTGAAGAGGGGAGACGCTGTTGAAATTCTTGGTGAGATCCTCCCGCTCGTCGAAGAAAGCCAGTGAATCAACAGGATCCCCTATGGAGCCAGCCAAAAAGCTATAGCTAAACGCCTTAAATTCGCCCAAATTATCGATGAACTACGAAACGAGTCGTACTCGGCTGATAAGTTGTGCACCATGATCTCCCCAGGCTCCTCCTGTAGTTCTTCCGACTACTCCCAGCTTGCCCCCGGCGTGACCATCTCCTGCCGCGACGAGCACTGGCTGGTCAGCAACGTCGCGCGCACCACCGACGGTTTCCGCATCCGGGCGCGCGGCGTGAGCGACTACGTGCGCGATACCACCGTCACCTTCTTCACCGCGCTCGATGACATCGAGGTCTTCGACCCCGCCAACGTCTCCGTTAGCCCAGATGAGTCACCGCAGTTTCGCCACACCCGCCTGTGGCTGGAGTCCACGCTGCGCCGCACGCCGGTGCCGCTGTACCAAAAGCAGTTGGAAGTGGCCACGCAGATGCTGGCGGACCCGCTGGACTATCAGCTCTCCGCTGTGAAGTCGGCGCTGTCCGATGAGCGCATCCGCCCGCGCGTGCTGCTCGCGGATGCCGTGGGCCTGGGCAAGACGCTGGAGATCGGCATGATTTTAGCGGAGCTTATTCGCCGCGGCAGAGGAGAGCGCATCCTCGTCGTCACGCCGAAGCACGTCATGGAGCAGTTCCAACAGGAGCTGTGGACGCGCTTTGCCATCCCGCTGGTTCGCCTGGACAGCCAGGGCATTCAGAAGGTCCGCCAGAAGCTGCCGGCATCGAAGAACCCCTTTACCTACTTCCCGCGCGTCATCGTCTCCATGGACACGCTCAAGGCGCCGAAGTACCGCGCGCAGCTGGAGAAGGTCCGCTGGGATGCCGTGGTCATCGATGAGATCCACAACGCCACCAACGCCGGCTCCCAGAACAATGAGTTGGCCCGCACGCTGGCGCCGACCACCGAGTCCCTCATTCTGGCGTCGGCCACCCCGCACAATGGCCGCGAGGAATCCTTCAAGGAAATCCTGCGCTTGCTCGACCCACTTTCCGTCCTCCCGGATGGCTCTATCGACATGGAGGCCGCGAAGAAGCTGATTATCCGTCGCCACCGCAATTCACCCGAGGTGGCCTCCGTGGTGGGGGAGAAGTGGGCCAAGCGCGGCGAGCCCCGCAACATCCTGGTGGATGCCTCCCCGGAGGAAGACGCGGTAGCACGCGCTATCGCTGAGGATTGGGTCAACGGCCTAGCCACCACGGCGAATGATCGCCTCTTCCCTTGGACCTTAGTCAAGGCTTTCTTGTCCTCACCGGCAGCGCTGGCGGAATCCATCGCCGCCCGTCAGAAGCTCGACAAGCCCAAAGAGCAAGCCAACCTGGAGCGCCTCGCTGAGCTCAACAACAAGGTCACGGAGGAGAACTCCAACAAGTTTGCCGCGCTCATTGATTACCTCATGGAGATAGGCGTGAAGAAGGGCTCCGATCGCCGCGTCGTCATTTTCTCCGAGAGGGTGGCAACGCTGCGGTGGTTGCAGGAGAACGTAGCCAAGCATCTCAAGCTCCCGAAGGGCGCGGTGAAAGTCATGCACGGCGGCCTGTCGGATTCGGATCAGCTGGCGCTTATCGACGAATTCAAGCGCACCGACACCCCTCTTCGCGTGCTGATTACTGGCGACGTCGCCTCCGAAGGCGTCAACCTGCACGCCCAGTGCCACCACCTGGTGCACTATGACATCCCGTGGTCGCTCATCCGCATCCAGCAGCGCAACGGCCGCATCGACCGCTACGGCCAAGAACACGAGCCGGAGATCACCTCCTTGCTGCTGGACCCGAAGGATGCCGACGTTGCCGATTCCATCGGTGAGCTGCGCGTGCTCACTCGCCTCATTGACCGCGAGTATTCCGCCAACCAGCTCCTCGGTGATGCCGCCCCACTCATGGGCAAGCACAACCCCAAGGCGGAGGAGGATGAGATTCGCGCGGTGCTCATGCACGAGCGCGACTTCGATGAGGTCGTGGCCTCCCCGGAGGAGATCCTCACCGGCGCGCACGCCAAGCCGGCGCCCATTGTTGCGCCCGCGGAGGCTGCTAGCCCTTCCGGCCTGACCGATGATATCTGGGCCCTTCTCGCCGCCGCTAGCACCAGCGGCCCGGACGACGACGAGACCACCAACAATCCCGAGACCACCAACAACCCTGAGAACAAAGAATCTTCCGTGCTCGGAGACCCCGCCCCCGCACCGTCACTTCGCTCGGTGCGTCACAGCCTTTACCGCGCGGAGAAGGATTACCTCGGCGACGCCCTGGCAGAGGCCTACCAAGACTCAGCCAATAAACCTTTGAGCGCCGGTGGCGTGGACTACGCACAACACGACAACGACATTGTGGAGCTCACCCCTCCGCGCGATCTGTGCCGGCGCTTCGATTACCTGCCGCAGGATTACGTGTCCTACCGCAAGGTCACCGAGCGCCTCATGCTCGCCACCTCCGCGCGCCGCGGCAACCAACACCTCAAGGCCGCGCGCGAGGGGGACTCGGAGAAGTCTTGGCCTCGCGCCCACTTCTTGGGTCCGCTGCACCCTGTCTCCGAGTGGGCCGCCGACCGCGCCCTGACCAACATGGCGCAAAGCGAAATCCCCGCCGTACTCGGTGCGGTGGATGCCCCAACGCTGCTGCTCATGGGAACGCTGACCAACTCCCGCGGGCAGGTGCTCTCCCGTACGTTCCTCACCGCCACGGAGGGCCCCTTCGGTTTCAATGTTCCCGCTGGCATGCAGGCCGTGGACATTGAGGTCCACGACGACATCTATGCCTGGCTGGGGCGCATCGGGCTTAGCGACAACGCCATTAACCCCGGTGAGTTTTCCGTCCCCGATACCGCAGCACAGCTCATCGCCGCCGCCGTGGAAGCCGCCCACAGCCACCTCACGGTGGTCAAGAACAGCAACTTAGACCACGCGCAGGACCGCATCGCCGGCTGGCAGCAGCGCGCCGATAATTGGCAGCGGGCCAACTCCGGCCAGCAGACCCTCAAGATCAAGGACACCAAGCGGCTTATCCACCAGGACGAGGAGCTGCTGAAATCCATGGCCCCGGAGCGCTCCCTCGTGCGCCCGCTGGCACTTATCCTCCCGGACGACACCGACGCTGCACGTACCAGCGCCGCACACACCAACACCAACGAAGCAGAGGCACGCTAATGGCAGACTTCGATTCCATCATCAACGTCGAGGAATGGATCTCGGATTACTACCTCACCACCGATGACAAAGGTAGCTCCTTTGGCAAGCGCGTGGAGGAGGCCGTCAAAGAGTGGAAGGCAACGGATAAGGACGCTAAGAGCGCTGGCCGCGAGCATGTCCAATCCCCGCTGCTGCGCCTGACCTCCCGCAGGGAAGCACTGCACACTAAGCTCTCCGCGCTTTCCATGGAGGCAACCGACGATGCACTGCATGAGGTCTATGATCTCGTCTCCGCGGCCTTCGGCTACCCGCAGTCGCAGCGCCTGGAGTTCTCCCGCAACGGCCAGCCCCTCACGCTGACCGCCGCCGCGGACAAGAACCATTCACTTGTCATCCTGCGCGCCGGGCAGATGGATTCCGTGGAGGACCTCACCACCGTGCCGCTTCTCGGAGTCGACCCGGAGCTCGGCCACCAGAACTCCAACGGTGAGGCCAAGGCCCTCGACATCACCGCCGCCAAGCTCGTCGGCGAGCTCTTCCTCACTGAGCAAGCCCCCGACCTCATCCTGGTCCTCGCCGGCCGCTGGGCAGTCCTGGCAGAGCGCGAAACCTGGCCGCTGGGCCGCTACCTCGCCGTGGACCTGGGCCTGGCCGTTGAACGCAACGACCAGAAAGCCAAAGGCGAACTCCCACGAGTCGTCTCCATCCTCGCCGCCGAGCACACCATGCGCGGTGCCGACGGAACCACCTGGTGGCTCGACACCCTCGCCCAAGCCCGCGAGCACTCCGTCAAAGTCTCCGAGGAACTGCGCGGTGCCATCAAAGCCTCGATTGAGATCATCGGCAACGACGTGTTGCAACGTCGAGCGTTGCAACACCAAGCAGGAACGCTGCAGGACAAAGCAAACGCGTTGCAACACACGAACAGCGACATTGACGGCAACGAACTGGCCAACCAAGCCCTGCGCTACCTCTACCGCATCCTCTTCCTCCTCTTCGCCGAATCCTCCCCGGAGCTCCAAATCCTGCCCACCGGGGACAACGACTATGACGAAGGCTATGGCCTCTCCCGCCTGCGTGACCTCATCCTCACCGAGCCCACCACGCACCGCACCCAAAACGGCACACACCTCTACGAAAGCCTCCAGCTGCTCTTTGAGCGCGTCAACCGCGGCCACGATCCGCACGATGCGAACGCCGAGCTTTACGACTCCAACGCCACCGAAGACGGCCTGGAATTCCGCAACCTCGATGCGGACCTGTTCAAGTCTGAAGCCACCTCCTACATCGATGAGGTCAAGCTCTCCAACCTGGCGCTGCACAAGGTCCTGCAGAACCTCCTTCTCACAAAAGAAAAGCGGGGCAGTGACCGCGGCTTCATCTCCTACGCCACCCTCGGCGTGACTGAGCTGGGCCAGGTCTACGAGGGCCTGATGTCCTACACTGGCTTCATCGCCCAAGAAGATCTCGTAGAAGTAGCCAAGCACGGCGATCCCTCCAAAGGCTCCTGGGTGGTTCCCGAGCCACAAGCGCGCACGCTCCCACAGGATTCCATCGTCTACGAAGACCGCGAAAGCGAACATGGCGGTGTGGAACGCGTCCAGCGCACCCACGCCCGCGGCAGCTTTGTCTACCGCCAATCCTCCCGTGACCGCGAGCGCTCCGCGTCCTTCTACTCACCACCCGTCATCACCGAGTTCACCGTTGGCCAGGCCATCGAAGAGCTCAAAGCAACCGGCCGCATCGACAACGCCGATGACATCCTCACCCTCACCATCTGCGAGCCCGCCATGGGCTCCGGCGCCTTCGCCGTGGAAGCCGTCAACCAGCTTGCAGAGCTCTACCTGAACAAGAAGCAAGCCGAACTGGGCAAGGAAATCCCCGGTGAAGACCGCACCCAGGAGCTACAAAAGGTCAAGGCCTCCATCGCCCTGCACCAGGTCTACGGCGTGGACCTCAACAAAACCGCAGTAGAGCTTGCCGAAATCTCCCTGTGGCTCAACACCATGACCAAGGAGCTCAAAGCACCCTGGTTCGGCCTGCACCTGCGCCACGGCAACTCCCTGGTGGGTGCCACCCGTTCCACCTTCAGCGCCAAGGAGGTGTCCACCACCGCTTCGAAGAAGAAGGGAATCCAGAACTACCTCACGCTTACCCCGCAGCACCACCCGCTGAAACAACTAGCGGATGCCATCGATGCCAATGAGACGGACCAGCACCCCACCGGCCGCATCCACCACTTCCTAGTCCCCAGCCACGGCTGGGGAAGTGCCGTGGACGCCAAGGACCTCAAGAACCTCGCGGCGGACGAAATCAAGGCCATGAAGGCCTGGCAACGCTCCATCTGCAAACCGCTGAACAAAACGCAGACCAAGCTCGCCACCGCACTGTCTAATCAGGTTGAGCGCCTCTGGGAGCTCTCCCTTATCCGCCTGCGCATCGCCGAGGACCAAGTCCGCCGTGATCTGGACTTGTGGGGTCAGGAACCCAACACCGCCAAGCGCACTGACGTGGTCACCCGCGCCCAAGTGGAGGAAGAACTCCTCCACAACAACGAGGGCGCCTACCTTCGCCTGCGCACCGCCATGAACGCGTGGAACGCACTCTGGTACTGGCCAGTCACCGCCACGGACGAGCTTCCCGATATCACCGAGTACCTCGCCACCATGCAGGACCTCCTCGGCATCCCCAACGAAGGCCAGAAGCGCTACCGCAAGGACAACCAGTACGCCTTCGGGTTCGACATGTCCTGGGATGAACTGGACTACGTCGAATCACTCGACCGTTCCACCTCCGGCCGTCTGCACTACGAAGACGTCCTCGAAGCTCACCCCTGGCTGAGGACCGCCAACACCATTGCCCAGGAACAAGCCTTCTTCCACTGGGACCTGGACTTCGCTACCGTCATGGCCAAGGGTGGCTTCGACTTCCAGGTGGGTAACCCGCCGTGGGTGCGTCCCGAAGTGAACTTCGATGACCTTCTTTCCGAGTTTGATCCGTGGTTCAGCCTGGCGAATAGACCAACGCAAGCAGAGAAGAAGGCACGCCGGGAAGCGCTTGCCGACGCCCCAGGCATCCTCGAGTCCCTATCCAAGGGTGCCGGTGAGGCCGTGACAACGGCAGCTGTGCTTCGCGACGTTACCCGCTACCCGCACTTGCAAAACCAACAGCCGGATCTCTACCGCGGATTTATGGAACGCACGTGGGCGAATGCCGCTGAGAGCGGCATCATTTCACTCATCCACCCCGAGTCCCACTTCACGGAGAAGAGAGCAGCAGCGCTGAGGGCTGGTGCTTATCGACGTCTGCGCACCCACCTTGAGGTGAAGAACGAATTGGTGCTTTTCGATATGGGGCACACGCGTCACTATGGAATCCATGTATATGGGGCTGCGCGTGAAAGCGTTAGCTTCAAACAGGCAGTCCACCTGTACCATCCGAAAACCTACGCGGAGTCTTTGAAGCATGACGGAACTGGACCAATGCCTGGTGTAAAAGATGATAATGACAAGTGGGATCTACGACCGCACCGCGACCGCATCATTACTGTCGACGAAGAGACTCTCAAGATATGGAACTCGATCATTGAGGAACCGGGGACGCCGCTCCTTGAGACACGCACCGTCTATTCGGTGAGCAGCGAAGCGGCAGCTGTCTTGGCAAAGCTTGCCGAGGCGCCGCGTATTAAGGAGTTAGGTCTTCAGTTCTCAAGCGGTTGGCACGAGTCAGGAGACAAGAAGGCCGGTTATTTCGATACCTCTTGGCAGCATCCTGATTCCTGGCACGACGTGATCCTTCAAGGGCCTCATCTCGGTGTTTCGACTCCAGTGGTTAAACAACCGAATCCGACGATGAAAAACAATTTGGACTGGTCCGAGATTGACCTCGAGGCCATCTCCGACGACTTCATTCCTGCGACGGCGTACCTCCCTAACCACTCCGTCGAGTCCTACGACCGTGACTACGGAATATGGGAGATAGACGGTGAAGCGGTGCTGGTAAAGGATCAGTACCGCGTAGCATGGCGTCGTATGGCAGCTACTACCGGATTCCGTACGCTGTATCCAGCCATAATTCCGCCAGGGGCGGCCCATGTTCACCCAATTCAAAGTGCTGGGTCCCCGAAAAAGGTAATGAATATTGCTTTGGTCGGGGCGGGAATGTCATCATTCATTATTGATTTTCTTGTCCGTAGCTTGAGCCCTTCAGATCTTCATCCAAGCACGATCAATGGATTGCCCTATCCACGGTGTTTCAAAGCGGAGCTCGTTGCTAAGTACTTGCAATTGAATTGCCTTACTAGGGCCTACGCTGAGCTTTGGGAATCCGCTACTAAAAGTACTTGGACAACCGACACACCAAGACGCAAAGCCCGCGACCGCTTCCGTGCCCAGAATGAAATCGATGCCATGGTGGCGCTGTCGCTGGGCGTGACGCTGGATGAGCTCCTCATGATTTACCGGACGCAGTTCCCAGTGATGAGGCGCTACGACCAAGAAGACTTGTATGACGCTAATGGTCGCAAGGTTCCTCGTGATGTTCTGAAGTTGGAGAAGAAGCTCAAGGATGGGCAGCAGCTTTCGGAAGCGGATCGTACGTGGACGCATCCGCAGTCTGGCGTGGAATACGTCTTTGAGTATCCATTTGCACCATTGGACCGCGAAGCAGACTTGGCGGCGGCGTATGAAAAGTATGCTGCGATGATGAACCAGCAATAGTTCCGGAAGCCAGAAGCGAAGACCGAAAGTATTGAAGTAGCACCTTATGTCGAGTCTCATCCCTACATACGCCTCCACCCACATTGTTGATGGGTTGTCGGAGTACCTCACCACGACCTTCTCCCTGGCAGAGGACCTGACCTCCCAGCAGCTGCGGGAGTTCCTCAACGACCCGCAGGGCGGCATGTTCTACGGGCCGTATGTGCGCACGCGTTTGCCGTATGCACCGGCGAAGTCGTGGGATGGGATTCTGGGTTGGCTGCCGTCTGGTTTCAAGCCTTATCGCCACCAGGCTGAGGCTTTCGAGCGGTTGTCCTCGTTTGACTATTCGACGGGGTCGAAGCGGCGACCGTCGCCCACGTTGGTGGTGACGGGCACGGGGTCGGGTAAGACGGAGTCCTTCCTCTATCCGATTCTGGATCATTGTCGCCGTTCTAATGGCAGTGGAATCAAGGCGTTGATTCTGTACCCGATGAATGCGCTGGCGTCCGATCAGGAGCGCCGTTTGGCCAAGCTGTTGCATGCGGAGGCTGAGCTCGCCGGGGTGACGGCGGGTATTTACACCGGCGAGGTGGTTTCTGGTGGACGCAGGAAGGTATCGAAGGATGGTCTGATTTCTGACCGTTCGGTGCTTCGCGATACCCCGCCGGATATCTTGCTGACGAATTACAAGATGCTGGACCAGTTGCTGCTGCGTGAGCAGGACCGTGAGCTGTGGGAGAAGTCCGCGCGGTCTTTGCAGTACTTGGTGCTCGATGAGTTCCACACCTATGACGCGGCCCAGGGCACGGACGTGGCGATGCTGTTGCGCCGACTGGGGTTGATGCTGAAGAAGTATCAGCCCGAAGGTTTCCTTTCGCCTGAGGATGAACAGCGTCCTTTGGGCAAGGTAACGCCGGTGGCGACCTCCGCAACGTTGGGGGACAAGAGCACCGAGGGTTCCGAAGATGCCGAAGACTCCGGTGCTGAGTCGGAAGCACCGCACAGCGATATGTTGTCTTTCGCCTACACGGTCTTCGGTGAGCAGATGCCGCCGGATGCTGTGGTCGGGGAGACGCTCATGACCGTGGAGGAGTGGCAGTCTACGGTCGGACCATTGGTGGCGAAGCTGCGGGCCGTCGTTTCAAACGACGAAGACTCTTCGAGCTCCGATTCAGCTGACGTGCTTCCGCCAGTGACGCCAACACCTTCGGTGGAGGTGATGCAGAACGTCGTTGATGAGGTGGCGGCTGCGATTGCTGCTTCAGGTTCTGCTGAAGATGCATCGTCGTATGATGTGACGGTGTTCGAGGCCATGAGCCGGCACGTCTTCGGTTCTTTGCCTGGTTTGAATTCTTCCCCGGACTTGGCTGACTCGGTTCTAACGATGGCGGGCAATGAGTTGGTGTGCGCGATTCTGCGGGAGGCGGCAACGCCAGTGCCGCTGGAGCACGGTGAAGCTGGTGTGCCGGGTACCGAAATTGCTGCGGTGGAACCGCTGGTATCGCGAGTGTTTCCGGCTAACGTGCTGCGCAGCCACCGCGAGTTGGCCGTCGAGTTCTTGTCGCTGACGTTGTCCTTCATTGCTTATGTGCGCGCGGAGCTCGGTGCCGCATTGGGCTGGGATGGAAAGAAATTCCCCGGCGTGGAGCTGCACCTGTGGGTGCGTGAGATCTCCCGCATCGATAGGGCGGTAGCGTCATCGTCGCGCACATCGGTGTTCAGGTGGTCCGATGATGGCGGCATGGGCGCGCACACCGTGCAGGCTGCTGGCGATACGCCCAAGGCGTGGTTACCGGCGATCTATTGCCGCCACTGTGGGCGCTCCGGTTGGATGTTGGCGGAGCAGCCCGGTGGCGATACGTATGTCACCGCACCGCAGGAGATTCGCCGCATCGCTATCAGCGCGCCCGAGCGGCAGCGTCCGCTCATTGATGCCACGAGTGAGGTGGCACAGGGCGTTACGCGCGCGGAGGGCGAGAGCTCCCGCGTGGCGTGGTTGAACCTGGACCTGCCGGGTTTAACGCCGCAAGCACCGGATGAGGAGACCATGGAGGAATCCCCCGTGGTGCCGGTGTTGGTGTACTCCGGTGAAGATGCGGAAGAGCGCGCGAAGGCGCAGCAGTGCCCGTCCTGTGGTGAAGACGATGCGATGCGCTTCTTGGGTTCTTCGGTAGCCACGTTGCTTTCGGTGGCGCTGAGCAACCTCTTCGGCATGGATGATCTGGATTCCGCGGAGAAGAAGACTCTGGTCTTCGCGGACTCTGTGCAGGATGCTGCGCATCGCGCTGGCTTCGTGCAAAGCCGTGCGCGTGCCTTCGCGTTGCGTGCGCGTATTTGGCGAGCGGTTCGCTCGTTTGCTGATTCCTCTGAATCGTCTTCGTCGTCTGAAACGACGGCTTCTTCGTCCGCAGGCGTGCCGTTGTCGTCGGTGGCCTCGCGCATGGTGGAGCACGCGCGCTCCGAGGCGGATGCGGCGGTGCGGGCGCGGGCGCTCTATGAGTTGTTGCCGCCGCAGTTGAAGGAGTCACCACGCTACCGGGCGGTATGGGAAAAGGGCGCGGGTGCTGCCGAGCAGCGGCGGGCGTTGGCGGCGTTGCAGTCGCGGTTGGACTTGGACTTGGCGTTGCAGTTCGGTGACCGGGTGGATCTGCCGCGCTCGTTGGTGACGACAGGGACGCTATCGGTGTCTGTGGACGTGGATGATGCGGTGCTGCTGGCGGCGGCGCGTTCGGTGGCAGGAACACTGGCCTCGGATGCGGAGCTGCTGGCCTGGGCGCGCGGCGTGGTGGAGTACATGCGCATTGCCGGTGGCATCGCACACCCGTGGCTCAAGGAGTACCTGCGCCAGGACTGCAACCCGTGGTTGCTCAATCGCCGCCAAGCACGCGCCAAGGGAATACCTGCGTTTGTGCGCGGTGGTGCGCCGAAGTTCCCGCGTGCGGGAGCGGCGCTCAAGGGGGCGCTGGGCAAGCGCGATAACAACGCGACGATGCCGCTGGACTCCCAGAAGGGCTGGTATGCGCGGTGGACGAAGGCGGCGCTGGGGGCTTCGACAGGCAGTGCGTTCGATGCCGCCAACCAAATAGCGGAGTTGTTCAAGCAGCTTGAATTTGAAGAAGTTGTCTCCTCCGTCCCCACCGCAACGGGCGGGCGCGTGTATACGTTATCTCCGGAGAACATCATCGTGCGCGAAGAAGCTGAGCCCGGGCTGTTGGAGTGCCCGGTGTGCCACCTGCGAGTGGGCGTGGATGCCGCAGCGCGTGAGGCAATGTCCTCGGTGGCGTGCTTTACGTTGTCCTGTACCGGCCACTTCGTGCCGGTGGGCGTGGAGGATAACTACTACCAGCGGCTCTACCGCAGTGCGAATACCCGCACCGTGGTCGCGGAAGAGCACACGGGCCTGGTGCCCACGTCACGACGCAAGGAGCTGGAGGATGAGTTCAAGCGTCCCTTTGCTGAGCAGTCGGCCTCGGCGCCGAACGTGCTGGTGGCTACGCCGACGCTGGAGATGGGTATCGACATCGGTGACCTGTCCACGGTGATGCTGTCCTCCATGCCACACACGGTGGCCAGTTACGTGCAGCGCGTGGGCCGCGCCGGGCGTTTGACGGGTAACTCGCTCATCGTGGCGCTGGTGCGCGGGCGCGGGCGTGCCCTGACCACGTTGGAGCATCCGCTGGAGACCATCGCTGGTTCGGTGACAGCACCCGCGGCGTATCTGTCCGCGCGCGATATTATGCACCGTCAGTTCGTGGCTTACCTGCTGGATAGCACTGATGTGGCGGGTTCGGTGGAGCAGCTGCGCAGTGCGCGTGATGTGTTTACGTATGCCAGCTACTCAGTGATTGATGCGCTGGTGGAGCTCCCACCTTCGGTGGTGTTGGCGGCCTATGAACGTTTTGCGGCTACGGTGGCGCAGCATGCTTCGGCGGAGGTACTGGAAGAGCTGCGCGGCTGGTGCCTGCCGGGTTCGGATGGTGCTGCCTCCGGCATGGTGGTTGACCTACAGTCCGCACGTGAGCGCTGGGGTGCCACACAGAAGCTGTTGTTGTCCCGCTTGGAAGTGTTGAGCAAGCGCGTGACGGAGCTCAAGGCACGTGTGGAGGCCACCGCAGTGGAGGATGATGAGCTGAAGAACCAGTATGACGCCACGGTGGCTTCCCAGAGGTTTGTGCGCAAGCAGCTGGAGGACCACGCCGATGAGTACTGGATTAGTGCCTTGGAGCGCTTTGGGCTGCTGCCGAACTTCACGTTGTTGGATGATGCCGTGGAGTTCAACTTGGCTGTTTCCTCCTTCAATGAGGAGGTACAGAAGTTTGAGACGGAAACCTATAGCTATAGCCGTGGGGTGTCCTCAGCGCTGACGGAGCTAGCGCCCGGCAATACCTTCTACGTGCAGGGCGTGGGCGCGAAGGTGGACTCGGTGGAGTTGGGTGAGCACCACTCGGCGCTGACGCAATGGCGCCTGTGCCCAGAGTGCTCCTATTCGGAGGCTACCGGCGCGGTGCTCTCCAGCGATGAGGAGGTGGCCGTGGCCGCCCCGCGCGTGGGTGCTTGCCCGGAGTGTGGGTCCAAGGGCTTTGCGGATAGAGACCAGCTTATTGATGTGGTGGAGATGACCAAGGTCTATGCCACCGTGGACGCGGCGCGCTCCGCCATCAACGACATCTCTGATGACCGCACCTCGCTGCGCTTCCACACACAGTTGAGTTTTGATGTGCCCGAGGGTGGGCGCGGCAAGGCGTGGTACCTGTCCGATTCCGGTTTCGGTATGGAGTATTTGGCCCACGTGGAGATGCGCTGGCTGAACCTGGGCCGCATGGGTGGCGGTAGCCAGCGCACCTTTGCGGCAGTGGAGCGCGAGGCGCCGCTGTTTCGCGTGTGCGAGCGTTGCGGGCACTTGGATTCCGATGTGGGTGCCAACCGCTGGCAGGACCACGCGCCGTGGTGCGAATACCGCAACGCGGCAGAGGAGCACTCCATTAGCTTTGCGCTGGGCCGCAGCCTGGGAACGCAGGCGGTCCTGGTGCACCTGCCGGCGCTGCTGGGTATGGTGGAGTCCACCACGCTGCCCTCGTTGGTGGCAGCGTTGAAGCTGGGCTTCAAGGAGTACCTGGGTGGCAACCCGGACCACTTGGACGTGGAGCCGGTGCGCGTGGATTCTGATGGCAGCCCGGTGGATATGCTGCTTATCCACGACACCGTGCCGGGTGGTACCGGCTACTTGGCGCAGTTCACCGAACCAGCGCATGTGCGTCAGATGCTGCTCGTGGCCTACCGCCGCTTGGCCTCCTGTCATTGCGCTGAGGAAGTGCGGCAGTGCTGCCCGTCCTGCCTGCTGCCGTTTGCGCGCAGTAGCCAAATCCCGCAGACCTCCCGGGAGGCCGCGGTGGTGGCATTGCGCAAGATTTTGGCCGATGACCTCCATGTCTCCACCGATGCTGATCCCGCTTCCTTTAGTTGGGATGGACACCTGACGGAGGAGCGCCCCGAGCGCAGCGAGCAGTCCAAGCTGGAGCAGCGCTTTGTGGAGCAGCTGCGCGCAGATTTGAAGAAAGAAGGCGCCACGGTGGTGGAATCCATGAAGGGTAACCACGCGCAGTGGGACATCAGTTTTGATGACTCGCTCCATGATTGGGTCATGGAGGAGCAAAAGCAGATTGGCGGAACCATCCCGGACTTTGTTTTCTCCACGCGCGATAGTGCCATCCGTGACATCGCTGTCTACCTCGATGGTGAGGCCTTCCACGCCAGTGCGGTGCACAACCGGGTCAAGGATGACTTTGATAAGCGCAATGGACTCTACGAGTTGGGTTACCTGCCGTGGTCGCTGACGTGGCAGGACATCGATGCCCGGCAGGCAACAGTGCGCGAGGATCCGCCGGCCCCGCCGGTGTGGGTGAGCCCGCAGCTTCGTCCGATGCTGGCGAAGGATCACACGGTCTCCCAAGAAGTCCTCAACCGCGTGGATGATGATCCGATCACGCTGCTTCTGGAGCTGCTCAAGGAGCCAACGAAAAACTGGTCGATTCTTAGCACGTCCGCCCTGGTGGAAGCAGCCATGGGTGGCAGGCAGCTGCGTGATGGTTTCGAGAACACTTACCTGGGCACGGTGACCGCGAGCGTGGGCGATACCTATCGCCGCCTGCGCTTCGATGCCAGTGACGTCTCCGAGGACGTGGATGGCTGGCGGCTGTTCTTAGGGTTGAGTAATTTGGCCTACCTCGACCCTGACTTTGCACAGGTGGAGGTGAAGGATTCCGTGCTGGAGGACGTCGTGGCGCGCGACGCCCAGCCGGTTGCCCCGTCGGCGCCAGGAAGTTCTGAGGCTGAGGCGGCGATCTCGTCCGAGTGGGCCGAGGCAGTGGATGCCTTCGCCGACGAGCCGGAGGTAGCTGTAGCGCTGCGAGCTATGGCGGCGGCAGGTTTGCCCGAGCCGGACGCTGATTCCGTGGGTGGTGAGGTTGCCGGCGTCCCGGTGGTGGCGCAGTGGCCGCAGCAGAAAGTTCTGTTGCTCTTTGCCGAGGACGCCGAGGATCTCCGCGCTACTTTCGAGGCGGAGGGCTATGCCGTCTTCGGCGCCGATTTTGACACTGTTTCTGATTCCCTGACCGCGGCGCTGAGCGCCTCCTGATCCGCTGACTGTAAAAGAGAGGAAAACAATGGCAACGAGCCTGTCCTTCTACCGCCGCATTGAGGACCGCTACAACCTGGGAAACCAGATCCTAGAGTTCTATAACAAGCTGGTGGACGACCCCACGAACCCGTCGCTGCACGTAGAGCCCGTCAAGGACGCGGCGGATAAGCGCGTGCGTACCGCCCGGGTCAACCGCAAGTACCGCGCGGTGCTCTTCGAGCTGCACGATGGCAACGACACCATGTTCGTGCTCATTGACATCCTCAACCACGATGACGCCTATGCGCTTGCCACGTCGAAGACGCTCGTAGTCAACGAGGTCTCCGGCGTCCCGTCGCTCGTGGATGCCACAGCTCCAGATGCCTCGACGTTGCTACCGCAGGCGGAGATCGAATCGCGCGCCAAGCGCCTGGCGGCCGAACAGCGCGCTGCGGAAGCAGCGGCGAAAGCGGAGGCGGAAGCCGAGTCGAATGCTGAGGCGCAGGCAGATGCTGAGCCCTCGGCGGATGCCGCAGCGGATGGTGAGGGTGTGCGGCCGTGGGATGCGGTGGGCGTCGACAAGCAAAAGCTCATCGATGAACTCGGATTGTCCCCGCAGACGGTGGCGGTGCTGGAGCGCGCCGCCACAACGGAGGAAGCTCTGGCGGCGCTGGCAGGCGCGCCTGAATGGGAACAGGATGCGACAGTCGGGCTGCTGTCCGGCATGAGCATTGCTGAGGTGCGCGAGGAACTGGGCTTGACGCAGTCCGCGGTGGCTGAGGCAAGCTCTGATAAGGCGTTGGTGGAAGGTATCAAGTCCCCGGCTGGCCGGAGGTCTTTCGTCATCGATCCCGGCGAGGAGGAGCTGGCAGCCATCCTCGAGGGGCCCTTTGCCGAGTGGCGCGTCTTCCTCCACCCGAGCCAGAGCCGCGCGGTCGAAGCAGATCACACCGGCTCCGCGCGCATCACGGGTGGTGCTGGTACCGGCAAGACCGTGGTGGTGGTGCACCGCACGAAGTACCTTCTGCAGAAGAACCCGAAGGCGCGTGTCTTTTTGACTACGTACACGCGCGAGTTGGCCAATGCGCTCAAGACGCAGATGAATGAGCTGTACCCGACGTTCCCGGAGGCCTCCGTGCACGGCGCGCCGGGGCTGTGGATCAGTGGCGTCGACGCGCTCGTCTTCGACGTACTGGCGAACGCACAGGCAACCGAGCGTGCCGCCGCGATGTCTGCGGTACTCAACATGGATGGGGATTTTGTGCCCCGCGGCCTGGATGGCGTGGAGGAAAAGCGGCAGTGGCAGGAGGCTGCGGAGCTCAAGGGCAGCTCCTTGCCGCGGGAGAAGTCCCACCCGACGTTCCTGGCGCAGGAGTACTCGGCGGTGATCCTCACGCAGGGCATTACCGATGAGAAGACCTATCTGCGCGCGCGGCGCACCGGGCGCGGCACGCCGCTCAACCGTGCTGAGCGCAAGGCGGTGTGGGCGATTGTGGAGTACTTCCACGCGGCGTGCGCGTCGATTGGGAAGCTGACGTATGCGGCTGCGGCGGTGGTGGCCGCGCACATCGTGGAGCACCGCACGGGCACGGAGGGCATGTTCGACCACGTGCTTATCGACGAAGCCCAGGACTTCCACGCCGGCCACTGGAAGTTCCTGCGGGCGGTGGCCAAGCGCGGGCCGAATGACATCTTTATTGCAGAAGATTCGCACCAGCGCATTTATGGCCAGCGGTTGGTGCTGCGTGATTACGGGATTGAAACCCGCGGCCGTGCCACCACGAAGCTGCGCGTGAATTACCGCACGACCCGACAGAACCTGGGCTATGCCACGGCGATTCTGGACGGTGCCGAGTGGGTGGATTCGGAAGAGAATATCGACGATCTGCATGGTTACCGTTCGGTGCGCCAGGGGCCTGCGCCGGTTGTCTTGAATTCTGCGAGCAAGGCGGAGGAGGCTGAGGCCTTGGCCGTGCGGATTCGGGGCTGGACCTCCGGGGACGATGATGTCTCCATTGGCGTGCTGACCCGTACCAATGCTCGCAAGGATGAGATCGCCACACAGCTGGGTGAGCTGGGCGTGGCCGTGAGCACGGGGCGGCGCACGTCCCGGGAGCGCCCGGTGGCGGTGATGACGATGCACAACGCCAAGGGCCTGGAGTTCACGCACGTTATCTTGCTCGACGTGAGCAGGGAGGCGCTGCCGCAGCGCTACCTGATGAAGGGGCTTGCGCCGGCGGAGGCCGACGAGGCCCTGCAGCGCGAGCGGGCGTTGCTCTACGTGGCGGCCTCGCGCGCCCGCGATGTGCTCGTGGTGAGCGTGGTGGGGGAGGCTTCGGAGCTGTTGCCGGGGTAGGTGGGGCAACCGGCCGTCTTATTACGCTTCTTTTCACTAGCGGCAACTGCGTCACAACCGCAAGAGACGTATGATGTCTTATGACTCTAATGCGAAGGTGAAAAGGAAGGTTCTCAAACATGACTGCAAACACACAGCTCTTGCGCGGTGTGGTGCCACCACTGCTGACACCGTTTAACGAGGATTACTCTGTTGATACTGAGACTCTCAAGCGTCAAGCTGAACGGCTTATTAAAGCTGGCGTTCATGGCCTGTTCGTTCTCGGCTCCTCAGGTGAGGTAGCTTTCCTCACTCGAGAGCAGCGCAAGGAAGTCATCGCAACGGTGGTGGAACAGGCTCAAGGGCGCGTTCCGGTCATCGCCGGCGTGATTGACATGACGGCTCCGCGAGTAATCGAGCACATTGAAGATGCTGTCGCGCTCGGGGTTCAGGGGCTAGTTGCCACTGCGCCTTTCTATGTTCGCACTCACGACGTAGAGATTGCTGAGCACTTCCGACTTCTTCATGAAGCCGCGCCAGAGACTCCCATTTACGCTTACAACATTCCGGTCAGCGTTCACTCGGTGCTGGACATTGCTACTCTTATTTCCCTCGCCAAGGAAGGCGTGATTGCCGGTGTCAAGGATTCTGGCGGCAATGATGGATACACGCGTGCTCTGATTAGCGCCCGCAACAAGGCTGGGGTGAAAGACTTTGTGGTTTTGACCGGCTCGGAAACTACGGTTGACTTTGCTTACCTGGCAGGCGCCGATGGTGTGGTGCCTGGTTTGGGCAACGTGGATCCGGTTTCCTACGTGA
>NZ_CABTZR010000028.1 GCF_902489365.1 uncultured Corynebacterium sp.
ACTTCGCGCAGGCTCAATTGTCATTTCGGATGCACGCCGACGGCTTATCAACGATCACCTTATGGAACTCGCTGTTACCCCCTCCTTACGCATCACCCTAGACATTAAGAACCAAGGCGGAGAGGTCAAATCTTCCCTAGTTGAGGGCTTTGACGAAGCACTTACCAATCTTGAATTTCTTAACTACTGGATCGAAAACGAATCGTTTGACATCGGGGAAAACGAAGTCCGGTGGAAACTCAACGACTACGACTTCACACCTCAAAGGCAACGCCTGCGAATCTTTCAAGACATCAACGCCTTGTGCGAACTCCTCAACGTCGACACCTCGCTACTGCATGTTCGCGACTTCGATACCAACCTCGACATGCTGGAGAATATTGTCAAGTACTTCGTGTACGGTGGCAAGTTCTCCCTCCCCGACGAACAACCTCACAAACTTATGGTCGGACTTGGAAAATGGCAGCTTCGCTTCTTTGCTTCCCACCGCAACAACGAAGAATTTGCGACCATCAAAAGCGTTGGAGACCTCGACAATGGGCAGTTTTGGTGGGTTGCCAAAGACGACCCCGAGGTCCACACGCGCATTACTGCATTTGAAGTTCTCACGGCAGAAGAAATCTCAACCACACTCAACCTTGGACTTGAGCACATCACCGAGGCATATGAGATGTATGTGGATAACGACAGGAGAACCAACTTCGCCAACGAGACCGTGCTGAAACTTATCGAGGCCGCGGACTTACAGCCACGACGCGCCACGGAACTGCTCAGAGGAGCCAGAAAACTTGCCACCTGGCTCTTCACCGAACCCGAATTTTCCGAGATTGCGCAGGTAAACGTGTGGCAAATTGATAAGCGGCTCGGGAATCTGACTGACGCTGACCTTACGGATATTCGACTTTTTCGCGAAAGCCTGCCAGCCAATCACCACTATATAGCACCGTTAAAAGCAGGAGCCTCAATCCTGCTGGGGCAGCCCGACGAAACCGCATTTTGGTTGGAACGAAGCCGCGAAGATGACCGCACCCGGTTCAAGGAAACTCCGATTTACCAGTTGCACACGGACCCGGAACTCACATCGAGATACGTGGATGCAACGCCGCGGCCAGAAGCTAAATGGAAGCAGTACGAAAGAAAGTGCATTGAGGAGTCCGTTCTCAAGGAACTCCCGCGCTAACCAGACAAGGCCGGAACTTCGGCAAAAGAGTCACGGGACCCTTTAGCTCTTTGGGCACACTCGACCCCTGTCACAAACTGCTCCCTAGTGAGTAGTGTGCCTGCCTAACAGGGAATTTATCGTCCCCGATCCCGTTCGACGCCAATGCGATTGCTCGGAGCGAACTTACCTACGCCGGACCCGAAGTCTCAGCAACACCCAACTCCACCGGCGTCCACACATCCAGCTCCGGGTCGCTCAGCGTCTGCGCCACCTCGGCGATCTCCTCCTTGAACGCCTCCTGGTCGAGTTCCGGCACCTGTGGCACTGCCAGTACCGGCACAGGATTTTCACGCTCCAGGACATACTTGCACCATGCGAGGTAGTCGGCATCGACTTCACCGCTGTCCTCTAGCTCACCCACAAAAGCGAGTAACCCCTGATGTTCTCGGTAGTTGCTGGCCTGGCGACGCAGGGTTTCCAACTCGAACGCGCGCCCTTCACGAACCCTCAAAACTTCGGCGGCGTGGTCTTTACGACGCTGCCACGACGCCTCCGCTTCACGTTTGAAGTCACTGTCGCAACTGGTAAAGAATCTCTCGACGGCGGTCTGTGTCATACGCGTCGCCAGCGCCGTGTCTAGGCGACGGGGGTTACTCTTTGTGTCGTTTACCTTATTCCACCCCATTTCAATACTGAGCAAGGCATTGGGCACATGGTCATACACAGGACCCATGACCCTCGTCTTGTCCCAGTTGTAGCGATTGAACTCTGCTTTTTCTTTCCTGGTTGGCTCGCGTTCTATCTTGTCAGTCTGCTCGGTGACTGTAATCTCCCGGCCAGCGACATAGACACCTGTGCGTGACGGCGTGTTCCACTTCCTCGACTCAATTTCTCGCGAATTCACCTCCCACCCAATCCGTTCGGCCTCGGTGAAAAGCACATGAAGTAGCCGCCTTGCACGCGGCGCAGCTTTCGCGGAGACATCAAAGTTGGCTTTGTCAGTAAACAGCGCAACCATCGGGTGCAACTTGCTCACTTGTCGCTCCCCGGAAAGAAGCAGACGTGAGCTTTCTGTAAGAACCACCTCGTCGACAAACCCGGCCTGTACATGCGTCGGCCACCACGAGTTCCAGCCTTCTTCCTTGAGGTTAAAGACAAGACGACGTGAGCGCTGCTTTTCTTGCGCCACGCGTTGCGCAGCCTTAAGACGGGGTTCCCACTCGCGCTCAAACTCCTCCTTGCTGCTCTTGACGCGAAAGAAGCCGCGGTGCGCGCCCTCGATAGCGGCAAGGAGCTGTTGTGCTTCCCCAACGGTCGGCGTAACGCGGGAACGATACGGGGTGGCGGGGCGATTGGGGGTGGTCACGACTCGCTCGCTACCCATGGCCGGCCCGCCAACAGTAGCCTTCTTCTTTTTCTTCGGCCGAAGTGGCTCCGTACCTGTGAGCACCCGCTTGCCGCGCTCGGTGATGGTTGCCGTCCATGCGTCGCCATGTCCTTTAATCTTCACCAGCTCGTAGCCTTCGAGACTGCGGGCGGAAATCTTGTAGTTGCCGCTGGGTGCCGAGTCTTCGGGGCAACCAGAGTTCACCCATTCCAGGACGGTGCGCTGGAGGTCGCTGAGCTGTTGTGGGGCCATAGGGAGATTATCTCGGGATACTTACCTAAGTGCAGGGCGAAATGCTTTTGGCCTGGAATTGGCCCCTCATCGAGGGGTAGCAAATTTGATGTTACGGGGTAGGTTTCTAGAGGGGCCGTCTAGGCTGAGGTCAGAGAGTTTACTGACACCCCTACACTCGGGGGTATTTCTCGGGGGATAATTCCGTTCCATTGACCAGCGACAACCAAATATTTGACAAAATAATCAGCAAGTTACTGTTGCGCGCGCGTTCAATTTTGTTCTTCTACACTTACGCTTAAGGCATTGCTCCTCACCGTTCCCAGCAATGGGGGTTGGTGAGGTTTTTCTAGCCTGGAGAACACATGCGGTTCCAACGGCGGTGAGCTCAGCCGCCGCACGCGCTGTGTGTGCCTTCCCCTACTGCAGCGCACTACAGGGTGCAATCTCACGGTCCAATCCCGCTGATTAAAGGAGCTTTCCTACGGTGTGCTGGCTACCATTCCATCTGTGACTAACAGATTCCGCCACCTGCCACCGCCCGGCCCCGCGTGGGGCGGCAGCCTCATGGGCACCTCCATCGTTTCCCGGCTGCTCGTTGAGGAAGACATGCTGGTTGGCTCCGCCATCTTCGCAGCGCTAGCCTGCGTCATTCTTCTCGTTCTCACGGTCGGCTTCGCCCTCTACCGCCAGCCCAGCTTCGCGCGGACCTCCATGGCGGAATGGTCCATGTACTTCATCGGCATCCTGGCGCTCGGCGCAGCACTATCGGGTTTGACGGATATCGGAACCTTCCGCCTCGTGGGCTTCTGGATAGGAGGCCCCGTCACCGTCATCACGTGGGCCATCCAGCTCACCCGTTTCGACGGTCAGCCGCGCTTTACCTGGGGCCTGCCGCTGGTCGGCCCCATGATTTCCTCCTCCGTGGCCGGCTTCCTCGCCCTCGACTACGGGCGCGCTTATCACATCATGGGTACCGTACTTTTTGTCATGTCGCTTTCTACGGCGGTCCCCATCTTCATCCGCGTGTACTGGGCCGCCTGGCACGGCAAAGTCAATCTCACAGGCGCCAACTCCGCGACGGCATGGGTGCCGCTGGGCGTGGTAGGCCAATCCACCACCGCAATGCAGATTCTCTACCCCGGTAGTTTCTCTGTCTACTACGGGCTTACCGCCATGGTGATCGCCATCCCCCTCGTGCTTTATGCGATGTTCACCTTCTACCCCAACGTTGCTCGCTGGGTGGATTACTCGCCTGCGTGGTGGGCGTGTACCTTTCCGCCGGGAACAATCAGCATGGGCGGGCACCAAGTAGCCCTGGTGAATGGTTCTGAGCTCTTGGACCTCATCGCGCTCAGTATCCCACTGCTCCTCGTCGCTCACTGGACCGCCTGTTCATGCAGGTTTATCAGTTGGCTCCGAGAGAAACCTTCACGCACAGCTCAACGGGGCTAGCCCTCCTACCGGACTAGCCCCGTTGAGCGGCAGCGTTCAGGAATGCAAATTCTTAGTTCTCAGCCTTGGTGAACTGGATGATCTGGCCCTGGCTGCCCAATGCGAAGGTGTTGCCTTCCACCGGCATGAGCACCGGCTTAGCAGAGAGGATGGTGTTCAGCGCATCGGCATCGGCCATCTCATCAGGGGCGCAGGCACGCTGCGTCGAGATCAGGTTGTCCACCACGATGGCATCGGTTTGATCCAGCTTGTAGCTGCCGTTACCGACGTTACAACCATCGTCGAAGTTCAGGGTTCCATCGTCATTGAAGGTCACCGAGATCGCGGGGTTCTTCTTTGCGGCAAAGGTACCGTTGAGAACCTTCTGTGCTTCATCAGCCGGCAGCTTGTCCTGCAGGCCGTCGACGTCCTCGTACTTCTCAACCAAGTCAGAGCCTTGCGGTGCCTCCGGGTCCTTCGAGGAGGAGAAGGAGTCGCCGAAGAGGCGCGAGCTCAGCTCCTGAATCTGGCTGGACTTCGCGGAATCAACTGAGGATAGTTCTTGTGCACCGGCAGTACCGGCACCCAAGGCGCCACCCGCGAGGGCGACGAACGCAGTTGCAGTGGTTACTTTCTTCAGTGTGCGTGAAATCATGGCTCCGAAGCTATCGGCCGCGGCCGCCAACATCAACCCATTTCATGCGTTTCCGATGATATTTTGAGGCAACTCTACGACTCCCCTATCCCTTTACAGGCCGCAGACTAAAACACAGAAAGTGGCCAACCTCCTGTTTAGGGGTTGGCCACTGATAAGGAAGGTTACTTACTTCTCTTCAGGAGTATCGACCTTGACGAACTGAATTGCCTGTCCCTGTTTGACCAATGCGATGGTGGTGTCATCAATGGAATAGACCTGTGGCTTCTTCGGAACGATGACGTTGAAATCGTGAACGTCGACCATCACGTCGGGCTCGCAAGCCTTCATAGTGGTTATGACGTCGTTAATCTCTAGGGCGCCGGTGTCCTCCGCGATAGCGTATGTACCGTTACCGAGGTTACAACCATCAGAAACTCCTACGGTTCCATCCGGTTGGAAGGAAAGCCCGATCTTATCGTTCTTCTTCGCAACGAAGCTGCCGTTGAGAACCTCCTTGGCTTGTTCTGCCGTCAGAGGTTCCGTGAGGCCCTCCACGTCCTCTACCTTTTCAATCAGGCCAGAACCTTCCGGTGCTTCTGGGTTCTCGGGGTTCTCTGGAGAAGGGTTCGAGCTACCAAACAGTGTTGAGCTCAGCTGTGTCAACTCACCGGAGCTAGAGCCGAAGGAGATTCCGGAGGAAGGCTCTGCTGCAGAGGCAGCCCCGGTTCCGAGTGCCGTGCCAGCGAATGCGGCGAAGGTTGTGGCGATGGTTACTTTCTTGAATCTGGGTGACAACATGGCCCTGAAGCTATGCAGGATAGTTTCCTATGGCAATGTTTTTCATACATTTCCTATGATGTTGACATGTTCTCCCAATGTCGCCGGAGGCCAGTTTTCCCCGCTTGCCACAGCCATGCTGGCAGCAGAAAACACCTGGTTGAACCACTAAAACCAGATTAAGAGGTGCGCTTGACGTAGCCCATGCGGGGCCGGAAGCCCTGCGGGTGCTTCATCTGCGCCACAGCATCCCCGATGATCATGCGGTGGCGGGCGCTGACGGACGTCGGCATCTGCGCCACGGAGAACCACCGTGCGTCAAGGTTCTCTTCGTCGGAGATGACCGGCTCCGCATCATCCGGCACGGAAACACGAATGGCGGTATCCATGTACATGCATTTGTCCCCATTGGGGCAGACCACGGGGCCCACCTGCCCCACCCCAAGAAGCGCTTCGATGCACCCGTCAAGACCAATCTCTTCTTTAACCTCACGCAGTGCGGTCGCCGTAATCTCCTCACCCGGCTCACAGATCCCAGAGATGGGACCCCACGTGCCGTTATCGGCACGCTGGGCCAGCAGCACTGAGGGCAGCTCCCAGATGGCGGAGCCGGTAGGCACGGCCCGCACAATAACTGCGGTCACGCTGGGCAAAAAGAGCTGCTCGTGGCCGATTTTCTCACGCAGGGACACAATAAAATCAGGAGTGGGCATGGGCACCATCTTAGCGCCTTAGACCTGCGCCAGAATCTCCGGCAGGAGTTCCTCGATCTCGGAGGCAGGTGTAAACGACATCTGCGCTTCCGACCCATCCGCGCACCCCTCACTGCTGGCCGCCGCATCAGTGGTGCCCGAGAGGACCCCTACGATCACGTCCTCATAAGGGCTGCCCTGCGCGCCATACACCGGGGCTCCTGAATCGCCGTGCGTGGAGCACACCTGGGCGCGTGCCGCGACGGTCTCCACCGTGCGGTCATCAAACTGGAGTTTCCCGTTCGCCTCACCGTGCGTGAGCGGGCCGCAGGTCTCACCGGTGATGCGTCCCAGCTTGCAGACACTGTCAGGCAACATGTGTTCATCCGCTGCGACGACGGTGGTAGGCATGTCCCGCGGGACATAGAACTCAGCGTCCCTGGTGATTTCCACCAAAGCGAAATCCAGTTGGTGCGTCGCCGGCGCGCTGAGATCGGAGTAGATAATGGTGCCGACGGGCTCTGCCGGGTAGACAAATTCACCGTCTGCAGCGCCTGCCCACACGGTATCCCCCGGCTCACCGCAATGGGAGGCGGTGACGGCGATGGTGCGGGCGTCGTCAAGCACGAAGCTCCACGCCACCGTGCACAGGTTGAAGTCAAAGGCTTCGCCGGGAACGGGCTGCGTGGTCGAAATATCCAATGCCGCGCCTGGAGGCACCGGGGAGGAATCCGGCGAGTGCACCTGCGGCTCAGCTGACGCGACGGTGGAGTAGACAGCTGAGCTGGAGGCTGCCTTCTGTACGGGTCCGGCGCCCATCGGCACGGTGCACCCGGCCAGCGCCAATCCCGCTGTGCTCAGTACCCCAAGGAGGCGCCGGCTAGTCTTCCGTCGCGGATGCAGCCTCACCCGAGTCCGCCTTATTCTCCTTATTTTCCTTCTCCATCTCCGCGACCTGCTTCATGTCACGGATGAACTTCTCTGGGTCAAATTCGGTGAAATACTCCGGGCCTGAGAATTGTTCCTGTCCCATTGTCTTAAACCTCCGTGCTCTTGATGTACTGCGTGATGTAATCCTTCACCGCCGCTGCATCATTGGGCAGATCCGTAACATGGCGCTCGGCGTCCAAGATGCCGGCGAAACGCTCCGGCACCTCCGGTTCAGCCCCGATGGCTTCAGCGATGGTCTCCGCAAACTTCACCGGCAGGGCGGTCTCCAGGCAGATGATGGGGGTGTCGACCCCATACTCTTCCTGTACCGCGCGGGCGACCTTGATGCCGTCCGCGGTGTGCGGATCCACCAGCACGTCGTAGCGCTCGTGGACATCCTTAATGGTGGCGAGGCGGTCCGCGTGGGTGGAGGAACCGGACAGAAAACCGTACTCCGCGCGGGCGGCGTCAAGCGCCTGCTTATCGACGTTGAACCCGCCTTCCTTCACCTTCGTCCCGAACAGCTCCTTAATCTGCGCGGCATCGCGGCCCAACAGATCGAAAGCAAAGCGCTCAAAGTTCGATGCGCGGGAAATATCCATCGACGGCGAGGACGTCTTGTACGTCTGCTCCGAGGAACGCGGGCGGTAGCTGCCCGTGCGGAAAAACTCATCGAGAACGTCATTCTCATTGGTTGCGACGATGAGTTTGTCGATGGGCAGGCCCATCTGGCGGGCGATGTGGCCGGCACAGATATCACCGAAGTTGCCGGTGGGCACGCTAAAGGAGACCTTCTCGGTGTTCTCGGTGGTGACCTTGAGGTAGCAATTGATGTAGTAAACCACCTGCGCCATGAGGCGGGCCCAGTTAATGGAGTTGACCGCACCGATGCGGTTCTCGGCCTTGAAGTTGGCGTCGGCCGAAACCGCCTTGACCACGTCCTGGCAATCATCAAACACACCATCCAGGGCGATGTTGCAGATATTAGGGTCATCCAGGCCGAACATCTGGGCTTGCTGGAAGGGCGTCATGCGCCCGGCCGGGGTCAGCATGAAAACGCGGATACCCTTGCGCCCGCGCATCGCGTACTCCGCCGAGGAACCGGTATCACCGGAGGTAGCACCCAGAATGTTGAGGGTCTCGCCGCGGCGAGCCAGCTCGTATTCAAAGAGCTCGCCCAGCATCTGCATGGCCATATCCTTGAAGGCAGCCGTCGGCCCCTCAGAGAGATGGCCAATGTAGAGGCCCTCCCCCAGTTCGCTGACGGGGACGATCTCCTCATGGTCAAACTTCGGGTAGGAGTAGGCGCGCTGGGCAATTCCTTCGAGGTCTTCTGCCGGAATATCATCCACGAAGAGCTTAAGCACCTCCGCGGCCAAGGCCGCGTAGCCGCCCTCAGCCAAGGTCTGGCGCCAGCTAGTCAGTGTGGCGTCGTCGATGCGGGGGTAAGTTTCCGGCAGGTAGAGCCCACCATCAGGGGCCAAACCTCCGAGGAGGATATCCGTAAAGGCGGCTGGCTGGCGGGCGGTATCGCGGGTCGAAATGTACTTCACCCCCTGCATCTTAGTTGGTGCCGCGTAAAGTATCAGCCATGTCGGTTCCTCATCCTCGCAATGTAATTACCACTAAGGCTCTCTCTGTGTGGGTAGCTGCAGTGTTGGTCTACATCGTGGCAATTACCGGACGCACATCTTTTGGCGTAGCGGGGCTTGAGGCCATTGATCGCTTCGAGGTCGATGCCTCGCGCATTGCTGTTTTCACCTCTGTACAACTGGGCATTTATTCACTGGCGCAGATCCCGACGGGCATGCTCATTGATAAGTTCGGCCCACGGCGCTTGCTCGTTATCGGCTCCATCATTATGGGACTCGGTCAAGTGCTTCTCGGCTTCACGAGTAATTATTGGGTAGCCATCGCCGCCCGCCTGCTCATCGGCGCGGGTGATGCCACCGCCTTCCTCTCTGTGATGCGCATCCTGCCCTATTGGTTCCCGCTGCATCGCACCCCCATGTTCACGCAGGTCACCTCCTCGCTGGGACAGCTGGGGCAGTTTATCTCTGCCCTACCTTTTGCCATGCTGCTGGGCTGGGGCGGGTGGACCATGGCCTTCGTTACCTTGGGCGCGGTGGGCATTCTCATCGCTGTCGCCGCCGCAGTGGCAGTTGCTGATTCCCCAGAAACGCTCGGAATCGTAAAGAAGCCGAAGGAAAAGCCGAACGCGCAGCCAGAAAGCATGGGCGCGCTGCTCTCACAGGTTTTCCGTTCGCCCGTGGCCTGGCAGGCATTCTTCATTCACTGGGTCGGACTTGCCGCCACCAACGTGTTTGTCATGCTGTGGGGCATGCCCATGATGACGGCGGGCATGGGATTTTCCAAGACCAGCGCCGGTTGGGCCCTGACGTGGTTTACCGTGTGCATGGTGCTGGTGGGCCCCCTGCACGGCAGGTTATCGTCCAGGGCCCGAGGTTTCCGCCCCTGGCTCGCCTTAGCGTTTGTGGCTATCCACTGCGCGGTGTGGGTCCTCTTCTTCCTCTTCGGCGGCAGCTACCTCTCACTGATCATCCTCATCAGCGTGGTGTCCTTGTGCACACCGGTGGCAAATTATGGATTCGACATTGTCCGTGAAAACCTTGATCGCCGCGTCGTCGCGACGGCAACGGGCCTGGGCAACATGGGCGGTTTCCTGGCCACAGTCATCGGCGCCCAACTCGTCGGCGTAGTACTAGACCACTTGGACCATGGGCCGGACTACCCGTTCTCTGATTTCCAGCTTGCCGCCTGGGCGGTCTTCGGTGTCTGGTGCATCGGCATCGCGGGTGTCCTCATCACGCACTTCCTGCGCAGCCGGGGTGAGGAGGACGGCCCACACGCCAGAATCGTCCAGGTGAGTTAGTACAAGGCTGAGCTACTGGAGGGGCAGGGCGCTCAACGACGCCTCAAGGGGCACCCCGTTGGCCACTTCGAAGACACCCAGCCCGCCGCCGATGGGAACGAGGATGGCGATGCTCACTCCCACTACGGTCCTGAGAAGATCGCGCAGTTTTCGTCGTTTCTCCACCTCAACGCACCAACCTTTATCGTTTCGTTATCTGTGCGTGTGAGCTTAAGAGCCGCGCCTGCAAGGCAAATCCTGATTGACTGCGCATCTCCTGCCAGACCCTGTGATTTCAGTGCCAGCGTTGCCAGCCGGGGGCTATTCAGCAGGGGTCGACTCCACGAAGATCGGCCCCTCCACCGGGGCAACGATGCCCGCGTCGAAGGCAGAGAGCGTCCCCTTGGCCTCTTCCTTCGTGATGGCGCCCGCCTCAACCGCCTTGTCCAGATCGGCTTCGAGGATCTGGCGGGACCTGTACCTATCCGACGCCACTGAAAGCAGACCACGCGGGACCGATTCCGACGGGATCCCCAGCGCCTCCGCCAGGGCCACGATGCGGTCATTTTCGGTGGGGTCAAGGTGGACATTCACTGACTGATCCTGCGGCACGCCACCATTGACGACCTGCTCCACAGTCAGCGCACCCTCCGGTACGTGATTCCTCTCCGTGATCCACCAGCCTGCACCGACGACGGTGATGACGGCCGCCATCACGAGGACCCATACGGCGATGATCTGCTTGGACTTCACGGGCATAATTCTAGGCTTCCCTTTAGCTCATTGGATTAATCCACGCTCGGCCCAAACGTGCCAAAGGAGGTCCCGTGCGGAGGATGCGGTGGATCGAGGCGCTCGGAAAGTGCATCGATGATGGAGCGGATGGTGGACTCCGCTGTGGAGCGGTCAAGGTTGGTGCGGCGTGATGTATCAGGTTTCGAAACGTCGGAGTGGACGCGGGGCTTGGCGACGTCCACGTGCATCACCGTCCCCTCCACGCTCAGCGCGGCTGCGGGATCGCACCCAGCAGCGCGGGCCGCGGCAAGGAAGGCTTCGAGGTCCGCGAGGGTGGCATCGCTCAGGTCGAGGGATAGGTTGAGGCTCATAGTGTGCTCCTTAGAAGGCTGGGAAGGTAACTGCTGCCCAGGCTATCGGCTTAGCGCCGGTATGAACAGGGTACGGCACCAAGATCAGGGTTAGATCCGGGTAGGCTCAGGGGCCGGCTAAGGGGGTAGGACAGCTGCTTTTAGTCGTGCTCGAAGGATTCCGCCTCCCCCCAGAACACCTCGTCGACCACCTTGCGGGCGTGGCGGGTGATCTTGAGGTAATGGTCGAGAAAATCCTGGTTATGTTCGGGATCCCACCCTGCAGCGCCAGCCACCTGCGCCAGCTGCGGCCCCGGTGCCGGCAGCTGGTCCACGCGCTTGCCGCGAACCAATACCAAAGCGTTTCGGGCATCGGTGGCCAAGAGCCAGGCCTCCCGCAGCTCCTGTACCTGGTGCACAGGTATGACTTCATTGTCTTCGAGGGCATCGAGGACGCGCAGCGTGGACGGCTCATGCAGCGCCGGTACCTCGTGGGCATGCATCATTTGGAGCAGTTGGACGGTCCATTCGATATCCGTCAACCCACCGCGCCCCAGCTTGGTGTGGGTATTGCGGTCCGCACCACGCGGTAGGCGCTCGTTGTCAACGCGCGCCTTCATACGACGAATGTCACGGATGGTCTTCTCGCTCACGCCCTTTGGCGGGTAACGGAAAGCATCCACCATGGTGAGGAAACGCTGGCCAACGTCCTCATCACCCGCCACAAAGGCAGCGCGGAGCAGTGCTTGCATCTCCCACGGCTCGCCCCACTGGGAGTAGTAGCGCTCATAGGACTCAATGGAGCGCACGACCGCCCCCGAGCGCCCCTCAGGCCGCAAACCAAGGTCTACGTCCAAGGGCGGATCTCCGGACGGTTTTGCCAGACGGCGACGCAGCTTCTCAATGATGCCGATGGCCCACGGCAGCGCCTCCTCTTCCGGGTTGCCTGCAACTGGCTCCGCTACCACGATGACATCGGCGTCCGAGCCAAAACCCAGCTCCATCCCGCCGAGCCGCCCCATGCCGATCACGGCGATGCGAGCCGGTGGTTCGTTATCGTCGTTCTCCAGCCGCCACGCCCTGACCTCGGCGCGGAGCGCTGCCTCCAACACCGCATTCCAGATGGTGGACAGCTCGTAACAGACTTGCTGAACCGGCAGGAATCCCAGCAGATCCGCTGCGGCAATTCGTGCTAACTCCGCGCGGCGAAGAGACCGCGCGACCGAGACAGCCTTGTCCGGGTCCGCATGGCGCTTGGTGGAATTGACCAAGGCGGAAGACACTTGTTCGGGTTTGGTTTCTAGGAGCTTGGGCCCGGCCGCGCCGTCGGAGAGCTGTTTGACGACGTCTGGCGCCCGAATGATGAGCTCCGACGTAAACGGCGAGGTGCCCAGAATTTTCATGAGGCGTTGGCCGACGACGCCTTCGTCGCGAAGCATGCGCAGGAACCAGGTTCGGTCGTAGGCTGCTTCCGAAAGCTTGCGGTAGTTCAACAAACCCATGTCTGGATCCGCGGTGTTCGAGAGCCACTCCATCAACGTGGGCAGCAAGATGGCCTGGATGCGGGCCTTGCGCGACTGGCCTGCGGCCAAGGATGTGAGGTGTTCGAAGGCGCGGTCTGGGTGGCGATATCCCAGCGCCGCCAGCTGCAGGAGGGCCGCCTCGCGCGACAGCTTGAGCTCGTCCGCTGACATCGATGCCACGGAATTGAGCAGCGGGCGGTAGAACAAGCGCGAGTGGAGCTCAGAGATAAGCAAGCGAATCTTCCGAAGATGGGCGTTCATCCGATCCGCCGCCGACTGGTGGCCCTGCGGATGGAAACCCGAGTTGATGGCCAGCCACTCGAGCGCCTTGTGGTCATCCTTCGCCGGCAACGTATGCGTTCGGCGGAAGCGCTCCACTTGGAGGCGGTGCTCCAGCAGACGCAGAAACTCGTAGGCTTCAATGAGCTGGGTGCCATCCTCGCGCCCTACATACCCGGCGCGCACAAGTGCGGCGAGCGCATCGACCGTCGCGAGCGTGCGCAACGAATCATCCGAGCGACCATGCACCAACTGCAGCAATTGGACTGCGAACTCTACATCGCGCAGACCCCCCTCCCCGAGTTTGAGCTCTCGAAGGCGCATCTCTTCTGGGACGTTCTCGAGCACGCGTCGGCGCATAGCCTGTACGTCTTCAACAAAGGACTCCCGTTGCGAGGCAGTCCACACCATGGGCCCGATCTGGCTCACGTAGTCCTTGCCTAGGGGCAGGTAGCCGGTCTGCGGTCGCGCCTTCAGTTGTGCCTGGAACTCCCAGGTCTCCGCCCACCGCTTGTAGTAGGCCACGTGCGAATCCAGGGTCCGAACGAGAGCGCCGGACTTTCCTTCCGGCCGCAGGTTGGCGTCGACCTCGAAGAAGCAGGCCGAGCCGATTCGATTGAACTCCGATGCTAGGCGCGTAACCTTCGGCGTCGCCTCCGAGCCCACGAAGATAACGTCCACGTCGGAGATATAGTTCAACTCCCCCGCGCCACACTTGCCCATCGCGATAACTGCCAGCTGCGCATCGAGGGGCTCATCGCCATAGACCACACGGACCGCACCTGCGAGCGCGGCCGTCAAGGCGGCATCTGCGAGAGCCGTCGTCAGCCTGGTGACTTCACGAAACCCCACTCGTGGTTGCGGCCGCGACTGCCCCTTGCGGGAGTGAAAGGTACCGGCGAGGTCATGCGCGGCGATGCGCATCATCAGCGTCCGGTATGCCACCTTGAGCGATGCTTTGTGGTCACCAGGGGATGCGCGGTAGGTGCCGGGCGATGTCAGCTCGGGGTTCGCCGTGTCTGGGTGGTCCGGTTGCTCAGCGTACGTCGCCGGTTCCGCCCCCACCTCGTCCAATAGTGTGTTCAGCATTTCCGTTGGGGTAGGCAACGGGCGCTGCAGTTCTTGCCAGGTCTCCGGGTGGGCGGCGAGGTGATCACCGAACGCCGAGGATCCGCCCAATAGGGCGAGCAGCCGAACTCGAAGGGTTTCGTCTTCACGCATCGCTGGCCCAATCTCGGGCGCTCCCTCGAAGATCCTCATCAAGGTGTTGAGGGCCATGTCGGGATCGCCGGTTCCGGCCAGTGTCCACAGCAGCTCCAGGGATTCTGGATTATCCCACTCGAGACGGGAAAGATCCTCCGCAGCAGTTGGCCGGGTAAGGCCAAGAGTCGCCGGGGACGGTACTGACGCTGGACGCATGCTACTCCTAGAAGTTCAGGTTGTTACGCAATTCGAATGCGGTGATCTGTTGCTGGTACTCATGCCACTCGTCCCACTTTGCGCGTAGGAAGTACTCAAAGACGTGCTCGCCGAGGACCTCTGCCATGAATTCGGAGCGCTCAAACTCTCGGAGTGCTTGGTCCAAGCTGCTGGGCAGGTCCTTGTACCCCATCGCACGGCGCTCACGGCGGGTCAGCTGATGGACATTGTCCTCGGCCGGATCACCGAGCTCATAGCCTTCCCTGATACCGCGCAATCCGGCGGCCAGGAGAACCGCATATCCCAGGTAGGGGTTCATCGCTGAATCTAGAGAGCGAATCTCTACCCGTCGCGACATTTCCTTGGACAGGCGGTAAGTCGGTACTCGGACGAGGGCCGAGCGGTTAGACACGCCCCAGGTCACCGACCCCGGGGCTTCGCTACCAAACATCAGGCGCTTGTAAGAGTTGGTCCACTGGTTGGTGATCGCCGTCATTTCCACTGCATGCTCAAGAATGCCGGCGATGAACTGCCGTCCCGTACTAGAGAGGGAAATCTCATCGTCGGGGTCGTGGAAGGCGTTGGAATCACCTTCAAACAGACTGAGGTGGGTGTGCATTCCCGATCCCGAGCGGTCTTCGAAAGGCTTGGGCATGAATGTGGCATGCACGCCCTGTTGGGAAGCCACCTCCTTGATGAGGTAGCGGAACGTCATGATGTGGTCTGCCATGGACAGCACATCAGCATGACGCAAGTCGATCTCCTGCTGCCCGGGTGAGGTTTCATGGTGACTGAATTCCGTAGCGATGCCCATGGATTCCAGCGCATACATCGACCGGCGGCGAAAACTCGGGGCGTTATCGTGGGTGGCTTGGTCGAAGTAACCGCCGTTGTCGGTGGCAATGAGGTTGTTGATATCGCGCGCATCCTCAAGGAGATAAAACTCGATCTCCGGTGAGGCCTTACACGTGAATCCTTCATTGGCCGCCTCTGTGACTTGCCGGCGCAGGATGTGGCGCGGATCCACTAGAGAAGGGTGCCCATCGGGCTGGGTGATATCGCAGAACATGCGCGCTGACAACAGCTCTGGTTCTTCTTTATCGAAGGGCATGATCTGGAACGTTGAGGGATCCGGCATGGCGATAGTATCGGCCTCTGAGATACGGGAGAATCCCTCCACCGAGGAGCCATCGAAGCCAACACCTTCCTCGAAGGCAGATTCCAATTCGGAGGGGCTCATCACCACAGATTTCAACGCCCCTAGGATGTCAGTGAACCAAAGGCGGATGAAGCGGATATCGCGTTCTTCAACTGTACGAAGGACGAATTCGTGTTGGCTGTTCATGTTTTAAACCCTACCGCCGCGCGCCGAAGCCGCGGCTGGGCGTTTGCTCTTTTGCCCCCGCAGCGTCATCTATCACCCCAGTTGGCAAGAGTATCTCGGGGGCAAATTTTTTCGACCTTCCGAACCCTTGTCGCTGCCACATGCTTGAATGGCTCCATATCCAAACTGATGTACGAACAAAGATAGGAATGTGATTTCCATGAGCACCAACCACGCAACACTGAGCGAGCAAGGACTCGACCTCATTATCCGGGCGGCCCAACGAGGATGGTCTCCGAAGGATCTTCTTCACGTCGTGGGCGACTTTTGCCACCCGCTCATTTATCGTGCCGCCGGCCAGGTACCCGCGCAGATTAGTTCCACTGCGTTGCGCAAGGAGTGGTTGAGTTTGACTCCGCCTGCTTCGATGACCATGTCCACCGATGAACTGACACGGCTCATCGAAGCAACCATGTTGCTTCCGATACTTCGTGACGTTGACGTGCTCGTGCCTGAGAAAAATAGCTCCCAGTCAGCGCATAGCAGCAAGGAGGATAAAATCCGCACCAAAATCTCCCACCTTCTGCGGAAGGCCGAATCCACTCCCTACGAGGAGGAAGCCAGTGCGCTCATTGCCAAGGCACAAAGCCTGCAGCAACGACATCGGCTCGATGACACGCTCGATGCTTCGCCCAGTTCCGTGGTTTCCACGCGCCTTCACATCAGCGCCCCTTACATCAACCACAAGACCACTCTCCTCAGCATCATCGCGGATCGAAATGGATGCACTGTGTTGAAGCTTCACCCCAAAGGGATCATCACAGTCTTCGGAGCTAGAGAGGACGTCCACCATGTCACCGACCTCTTCGCTTCGCTTCTTCGGCAGTGTGAGTGGCACCTGCACCACGGAGAACACGCGAAAAGCGCACGCCAACTCGGCAGTGTTGCAGCTTTCCGCCGAAGCTTCATTTTGTCCTATGCCACCCGAATCGGTCAGCTCTTAGATAAGGCAAACACCACGCTGGGGCCACAAAGTACAGACGCAACAGCTTCCACAGCACGCAATCCGGGGCTTGGGCATGATGCAGTAGTCCTTGCCCAACAATCTTTATCAGCGGTGGAAGATCGCCGGCGTAGCGCAGAAGCGGCAGTAGATCAGCTCTTTCCCAACGCCCGCACCATATCTTTAGCTATGGGGAGCCGAGCAGGCGTGTCCGCCGGGGCATCCGCTGCGGAAAAGTCTCATTTGAGTGGTGACTCCTCAGGGCTGCCAGGACGTGCCCAACTCACTCGTTAGGGCGGACTCAAAGGCTGGCACAAGTGCTCTAATGACTAGGTAAACTAGATGGATGTGTAGAGGTTTTGTGCCTCCTCTTTAAATTTTCGCTCCCCGACGAAGGTGTGTACATGTCTCCGAAGACGTTCCTTGAAATCGAAGCCAAGTTCGCCGTGGATGAAGCCACGCCGACGCCCGATCTCACCAGCCTCGACGAAGTTGCCCGAGTAGCAGAAACCCGCCACCAATCATTGTCGGCGATTTATTACGACACGGAGGACCTTCGCCTTACTCACGCCAAGATCACGCTGCGCCGTCGCACCGGCGGCAATGATGACGGTTGGCACATCAAGATCCCCGGTGCCGAGGGCCGCACCGAAATTCGCGCCGAACTCGGCGAACCAATTGATGGCAAGTACGAGGTTCCAGCCGAGCTTCTCCACCAGGTTCGCTCAGTGATCCGCACTCATCCGCTGGAGCCCATTGCGCAGGTCGACAACAACCGCACCGAATTGCTCCTTGTCAACGCCGATGACCAGCCGGTCGCTGAGTTCTGTGATGACCATGTCACCGCCTTCTCCTTCCTTCCGGGTGGCTCCCAGAGCTCGTGGCGTGAGTGGGAAGTCGAGCTCGCTGGGGAGCTCCCCGGATCCAAGGAAGGCAGCGCTCTACTGCGGCACGCCACTTCCCTATTGATTAGCTCTGGCGCTCGGGTTTCTTCCTCGCCGTCCAAGTTGAAGTCGGCGTTGGGTGAATCCATCAACAATGTCGAACTTCCCCCGTCGCTTGCCACGTCCAACGTGGAGCCGGGCTCACCCGCGGCAGCGGTTGTGGACGCATTGAAAGCCAACCGGGACAAGCTCGTCGAATATGATCCACGGGTTCGCCGCGATGAGTGGGATTCAGTTCACCAGATGCGCGTGGCCACCCGTGAACTGCGCAGCCACCTGCAGACCTTCCACGGCATTGTGGTGGGCCCCGAAATCGAGCGCATTGAGTCAGATCTGAAGGAACTTGCGGCCATGCTGGGCGTCGCCCGTGACGCCGAGGTCGTGGAAGAGCGTTGGCAGAACCTCCTCGCGTCCGAGGATTCCGATGTCCTCGATGAAGCTACCCGCGAGCACATTGCTCACGACATGGGCCGCGCCTACCGCCGCGCGCATCGCCGAGTCATCGCCGCGCTCGATTCCGACCAATACTTGGCTCTGCTCGATGCATTGGATGCCTTCCTCTCCGACCCGCCGGTTGCTGGTGAGGACACGCCCGTTGACGCCGACAGCACCTCTGCCAGCAGTGAAACGGAAGACTCTGCGGTCGTCGATTCGGCGTCCGCTGACCTCACTGAAGAACAAGAGTCAGCAAAGGACCACGAGCCGAAGCACGCCAAGCCTGATGAGGACGAAGAACCCTACGATCTTGATACGGTGATGGCCCTGCACCTCAAGCAGGCTTATGACAAGCTGGTCAAGCGCCACAAGAAGGCAGTCTCCAACTGGGATAATACCGAGCTGACGCTGCACGAACGTGAAGAGTACTTCCACGATATGCGCAAGGCGGCAAAGAAACTGCGCTATGCAGCGGAAGCAGCTGGTTCCGCAACTTCGTTGAAGACGAAGAGCCTCTACAAGGCCTGCAAGCAGATGCAGTCAGTCCTGGGAGACTTCCAGGATTCGGTGACCTCTCGCGACAAGCTGCTCGAATTGGCAGAGACCGCACGCCGCCGAGGCGAGGACACCTTTGGCTATGGTCTGCTCTACCAGCGTGAGCGCGCCATCGGTGTGGAAGCGCTCAATGCCTACTCGGAGAGCTTCAAAACCATCAAGTCTGCGTTCAAGCCGCTGCGCAAGAAGCTGCGCTAATTCCTCCCCACTGGGAGCGCTGCAGCGCCCGGCAGGCAGAACAGGCATTTCAACGGCCCACTCCGTCGCGTTTCTCGCGAAGGGTGGGCCGTTGGCTTTGAGTTACCACCCCTCAATGGGGCGTCCTGCAGGAGTCCTGCAGGACCTTAGTAATCGTCCTCAGCAGCGTCCTCGGCATCAGCCGCAGCAGTGCGGGCTTGCGCGATTTCAATAGCGTGCTCGGCTTCCTCACGGGAGTTGTAGGGGCCCATGCGGTTCTCCCAGCCGGACACCTTTCCCTGGGATACCTCACCGGTAGATGGGTCGTAGAACCACTTGTTGTCAGCCTCAGCCATAGTTTTCTCCGTTCTGTCGGGCAAGTAATCAGTGCACCCCACACTACAGACCGCCCATCGACTACGCCCGTTAGAATAGATAGGTCACCTACCTCCTGCCCCGTTTACAGGCAGGATCTCGCCACCAGCAAAGGAGAACCTTCCCGATGCCCCTGTGGACTGCCACTTCGACCCCGGCCGTCGACCGCGTTCGCGCCGCGCACAGCGACAACATCGGCGCCGAGCCGGCGCATGTCGCCAGCGCCCCAGCCACCTGGGCACTCATCGGCGAGCACATTGACCACTACGGCGGCATCACCATCATGGGCCTGGCTGATCTCCGCGCAGCGGTAGCCGTGAGTCCTCGCAGCGATGGCATCGTCAACGTTCGCCTCGAGCACACCAACGGCGAGACTGTTGAGGACCAGATTTCGCTAGAGAAAGTCTCCTCCCTCGCCGCGGAGCAGCAGCCCGGCGTCGATTCCGAAGGCCAGCCCATCGAGCCCCCAGCGCCCGAGGGCGCCATCGCAGCGCGCCTCGGCGGCATCATCTACACCATGATCAACCGCCAGCTCCTCACCCGCGAGACCGCCGGCGCCGACATCACCGTGGTCAACGATATCCCAGATTCGGCCGGCCTCGGAGCCGCCGCAGCCATTGATATCGCGACCGCTTTGGCCTTGCTCGGCGGCGCGGACGATCTCCACGATGCTCCTCTTCGCGCCCGGATCGCAGAGGTATGCTCCCAAGCTGTCGGCACCTTTGCCCGCTTCCCTGCGCTGCGGGCCCGCCACTCCGCCGCACTGCGTGGCGCGGGCGACTCCATCACCATCATCGACTACGCTGACGGTTCCGTCACCCAGGCACCGCACGTGGTCAACAAGGACATCGCAGCTTTTGCCCTCGCCGTCCCCGGTGACTTCGATTCCGCTGAGGCTGTTGCCGAAATCCGCGCCCGCGAGCGTTTCATTGACGCCGCCTGCCGCGCCTTCGGCACTGCATCGCTGCGCCTCCTGCCGGATGCGCCCCAGCGTGTCCTCGAGTGGCTCGCCGCCGTCCACAAGGTGCACGGCCCCGAAAACCAGCCCACCATCGACCAAGCCACAGCATGGCTGACTTTCTACTCGGAAGAAACCGAGCGAGCCGAGGGAATTGCCCGCGCCTTGCGCTCACGCCGCGGCACCGAGCTCTTCCCACTGCTTACCCAATCGCAGTCAGCCTTGGCCACGGTCTATGGCTTCAACTCTGCGGAAAAACTCGCACAACTGGCCACCGCCCGCGGCGCCGTCGCTGCGCGCTCCGCCCACGCCGGGACATCAACTGCGGTTATTGCCTACGTCCCAAGCACCAAGGCCCCGAATTTCGCGGCCGACCTCGCCGAGGACGGCCTCCTTGTCGTCCCCCTATCGGCCGGTGCCCCCGCCATTACCGAGGACTAGTCCGCCGGCCACGCAAAGAGCACGTCGCGCTCGGCAACATCGGCCTTCACCAGCGAGACGGTGGTCTCACTGCCGGTGGGTGGTTGCCCCACGGCCACTCCAATCACCGGCGGATCCAGCACGACGAGGCGCGCTTTCTCGCGCTTTTCTCCGCCGTCGACAACCACGGCCTCAAAGTTGGTTCCTACCCACGGCTCCAAAACCGTAGCCTCCGTAAGGTTGAGACACGCCTTATCCACTTGGGAGGCCAGCTGCGAGGTCGAACGCATCGTGGAAATCACATCCCCGGCGCGCTCGCGTACCCACTCCGGCACCTCATAGCCACCGCTCAGCGCCAAGCACACCTCCGTGGCAAAGCGGTCGATGAGGCGGCGCAGCGGGGCGGTTACGTGTGCATAGTATCCGCCGATCCCCGCATGCACATCCGCTTCACCGTCCTCCAGCCACACATAGTCCGCCCCTCGCAAAAGACGCTGGGCCTCGCGCATCACCGCCATGCCACGCGGTGAATCCGCGTCCACGGAATGGAGGAATTCCGAGATGCTGCTCTCCCCCAACTCAAAGCCCAGGGCCTCCGCTTCCGAGCGAAAAGTTGCCTCGGCCTCCGGGGTGGCCGCCGATAGGGTACGCAGGAAACCAACTCCATGCTCTTCCATCAATCGGCCCGCGCACATTCCGGTGAGCAAGGAAATCTCCGAGTTATAGTCCATCACCTCATAGCGCGGCTCCATCACCAGCTCGTAGTGCCCCTTCTCCGCATCATTCGTCTCGGACACGCGCTGCGAAGGAAGACGCAGGTTGATTGCCTCGCGGCGCAGCGAGGAGGCCTGGCGCAGCTTGCCTACCTCCGGCAGTAAGGCGATAGAGGAATGCAGAGTGCCATTCTCCAAGTCCGCATGGGCCTGGTCGTAGTCCAGCCGGGCGCGGCTGCGCACGAGTGCGCGCTCCACCGAGAATTCCTCCACCTCACCCGCAGTGTCGAGGTCGAAGGTCCAGAGGACGGCGGGGCGGTCGACGTCGGCAAGCAGCGAGGCCCTATCCTCGGAGAGCTCCGCCGGGTGCAGACGGGCTGGCTCATCGGGCAGGTAGATGGTTTGCCCGCGCGTGAGGGATTCGGTCTCCAGCTCGGAGCCCGGTTCGATGAAAGCGGCGACATCGGCAATGGCGTACAGCACGCGGTAGCCGCCATCGCGGGCTTCGATGAAGACTGCCTGGTCCAAATCCATGGATCCGGCCGGATCAATAGTCACCAGCGGGATGTCGCGGGCATCGCGGCGCTGCTCAGCGTAGCGGTCCTGCGCTGACGCGGCCTGCTCGGTAACTTCTCCTGGGAAGTCGGTGGGAACCGAGAATTCCTCGGCGATGGGGCGAAAGTCCAAGGGCGCGGCATACAACTTCATGCCGCCCCATTGTTCCAAAAAATAAAAGTATGGGCACGAATGAGCCAACCTATAAGCCGGATTCTGTGCCGCGCACCAAGGCGCGGTGGTAAACATCCATCCAGGCCAACCGTTGCCAGTTGGCTCAAGCAGCTACCTTCAGGCTTCGACGAGCAGCCTACTAACGCCTGATCGGGCCCGCTTTCCAGCGGGCCGTGATGCCTTGCTCCCAGTGGGGTTTACCCAGCCACCGCCATCACTGACGGTGCTGGTGCGCTCTTACCGCACCCTTTCACCCTTACCGCGTGCCCTTAAGCTGCGCCGAAGCGAAGCGAAAGGCGCGGCGGTCTACTTTCTGTTGCACTTTCCCGCGGGTCACCCCGGGTTGCTGTTAGCAACCACCGTGCTCTGTGGAGTCCGGACTTTCCTCGGCCCGCGCCTAGCCCCAGGAAGGGGCCGGTTCGACGGAACGCGTTTACCCGGTCGGCTCATTCGCGCCTGTTAGTTTATCGCAGCGCGCCCAGATGCCCCACATCGTTAAATCGGTGCAGGGTGCTACCGCCATCGAAGAACTCAACTTCGCTCAACGAAGCCAGCTCCAGGAACAGGTGGTTGGGGGTCTGCGGGCCGGAATCGAGCGCCTGGCGCACGAAGGACTTGATGGGGTTGACGTGGGAGACCACGAGCACGGTGTGCCCCGCATAGCGCTGCTGTAGCTCGCGGCGGGCGGCGCTGACTCGGCGGTGTACGGCGCGCAGGGACTCCCCGCCCGGGCAGGCTACGGACGTATCCTTCAGCCAGCGCGCGTGGAGCTCGGGGTCGGCGGCGTCGGCCTCGGCAAAGGTCTTGCCTTCCCAGCGCCCAAAGTCCACTTCGATGAGGTCTTCGACGGTCTCCACACGCAGGTCCCGGCCCTCCACCACGGCCGCTGCTGTTTGCTGGCAGCGGCGCAGTGGCGAGCACACCACGGCATCGATGTGGGTATCCGCCAGGGCTTGGGCGGCGGCGAGCGCTTGCTTCTTGCCCAGCTCGGTGAGCTCTGGGTTTGCGCGCCCGGAGTATTGCTTGGCGGCGGACATCGCTGTCTGGCCGTGGCGCAGCAGGATGAAGCGGGTGGCTGGGCCACATTCTGGGCGCCAGTCGGCCGCGGTAGAGGACGCCGTGCTTGGCGACGTCCCCCCGACCTCCCCGCCGGCGTCCTGAACACCTGCAGCGACGGCCTCAGCGCCGTCGCCGGCACCCATATCGAGGATGCCCACGGGCTCGCCCTTCGCGGCGGCGTCCATGGCGACGTTGGAAAGCTCATCGGCCACAGAGTTCTTCGCGCGCGGGACCCACTCGAGGCTGAAGCTAGGAATCTGATCCAGCAGGCGGCGTGCCTCGATGGCGAGCTTCTGCATATCCGGGTGCTTGATCTTCCAGCGCCCGTTCATCTGCTCCACCACGAGCTTGGAGTCCATATAGAACTCCACCTCGTCTGCGCCCAGCTCCACCGCGGCCTCGAGGCCGCGCAGCAGGCCGTGGTATTCGGCCACGTTATTGGTGGACTTCTGCCCCACCACGTAGGCGATTTCCCTGAGCAGCTGCGAGCGGTCCTCGTTGTAGACCGCCGTGCCAGAACCGGCTATCCCGGGGTTGCCGCGGGATCCGCCATCAGCAAAGATGACTAGCTTCATGAGGCCGGGCGCACCAGGTAGGAGCCGCAATCAGAGCACTGCGGGACCTCGTCGGCCGCCGCGTTGCGCACTGCGTTCTGCTCGGCCGGCGGCAACACGATGAAGCAACCACCGCAAGCGCGGCCGGTGAAGGCCGCGGCACCCACACCGTTTTCTTCCCGCACGGTCTCGTATTCCGCCACGATATCCGCGGGCAGCTGCTCACGCAGCTCGCCGATACGCACCTGCGGATCCGGACGGTTCGCCGCGGCCTCTTGGGCGGCCTCGGCTGCGCGCTTGAGTACTTCGAGCTTGCGCTCCGAATCGGAGACCTTCGCGCCGTGGACATCCAGGTTGGCGCGCAAAGCATGGATTTCGTTGTGGGCTTCCTGCAGCTCGCTCATGAGATCCGCGATGCGGGACTTGGCCGCGTAGAGATCGTGCTCCAGGTCCTTGCGGGTCTCCGGGTCGGTCGCGGCACCGAGCTGGGCCTTATCGTCGCGCTCGCGCTGGCGCAGCTTGCGCTCGTCGGCCTGGATGCGCAGGATCTCCATCTCCATGTCATCGACGGCGAGCTGGGCGGAGCCGGAGGCGTCGACAAGCCTGGCGTGTGCAGCCTGTGCCTTCTCGTATTCCTCTTGCTCCGGGATGGTGGGGGTTCCGCCGTGCGCCTGGGAGCGCTCGAGGGTCGCCAGCTCCAGCAAGATGCTCTGCAGATCCTGTGACAGTTTCATTTAGTTCTCCTTATGCGCAGAAATCGTCCATGGGTCGGTGCGGACATCGATGATCTCGGTGTTCACGCGCAATGCGTTCTCCACAATATCGCGCGCCTGGGTAGTCCAGGGAAACTCGCTGGCCCAGTGAGCGGTATCGACCACGGCTGGGCCTTCAGGATGGGCCAGGTGCGCGGCGCGCAGGTGCTCATCCACCGGGTGGTGGCGCAGATCGGAGGTGACGTAGACGTCCACGCCGAGTGCTGCTGCCTGGTCGAGGAAGGAGTCACCCGAGCCGCTGGAGACGGCCACGCGCTTCACCACGCGCTCCGGATCACCGGCCGCACGCACTCCCCACTCGGTTTCCGGGAGGGCATCGGCCACGCGCTGGGTGAATTCCCGCAGCGTCATGGGCTGCTCAAGCTCGCCCACGCGCCCCAACCCTAGGGCCCCGTCGAGGTTTTCATAGGGCTCCACCGGGACGATTGGGCGGCCGGGCTTGATGCCGACGAGTTCTGCCAGTTTGTCATTAACACCCGGGCGCGCCTTATCCGCGTTGGTGTGCGCGGCCAGCAGGGCCACACCGTTGCGGATAAGAGTGTGAATGACCTTGCCCTTCGGGGTATCCGCCGCCACCGAGGTCACCCCGCGCAAAAGCAGCGGGTGGTGCACCACGAGCATCTGCGCGCCGAGTTCCACGGCCTTATCTGCTACCTCTTGTGTGCAATCAAGGGCGAAGGCCACGGTGTTCACCTCATCCGTGGGGTCGCCGCACACCAGGCCGACTGCATCCCACGACTCAGCGAGCTGCGGCGGGTAGGCCTCGTGGATAACGCGGCGGATCTCGCCAACGGTCGTGTGTTCTGCCATCTCGTTTGCTCCTTATACGGCTTCAGGTTTCACGTCAGTCGCGTCGCTGCTATATCCTAGCTTTCGTTCGCCAGCGCACCCCTCTAGCTTAAGGAGCCTTTGCATGACGCCTCCGGAGAACGACAACCAGCTCCACATCGTCTTCGTGTGCACGGGCAACATTTGCCGCTCACCCATGGCGGAAATCATTACCCGCGATGCTATGGAGACCGACATGCTCGATCTCCTCGCGCGCGTGGACTCCTGCGGCCTCGGCGGCTGGCACGTGGGCCAGGGCGCGGATGAGCGCGCCGTGGCTGAGCTGCGCCGCGGCGGCCACGATGGCGCCGGCCACCAGGCCGCCCAGCTGGGTCCGGACCACATGGACGCGGACCTCTTCGTGGCCATGGACACAGGCCACCGCGATGCCCTCATCGAGCGCGGCATCCCGGAGGACAAGGTGCGCCTCATGCGCAGCTTCGATCCGAACTCACCGGAGGATGCCAGCGTGGAGGATCCTTTCTACGGCACGGAGGAGGACTTCGCCCGCACCCGCGCCGAAATCGATGCTTCCGTTCCTGGTCTGCTCGACTGGATTAAAGAGAACCACGGCTAGATAATTCTCCGCGGCTACTAGACTGGTCATCATGCTTAAGACATTCCTCAAGCCTGGGTGGGTGCTCTTTCTCATCTTCATCGTCGCGTTTTCCTATTTGTCTTTCACGGTCCTCGCTCCGTGGCAGCTGAATAAGGACGCCCAGATTGTGGAGCGCAACCACCTCATTGAGGAGGCCTACGACGCCGAGCCCCAGCCGGTCACCGAAGTCTTTTCTGATGATGGCTCCCTGCACAAGGAGTGGGAACGCGCGGAGCTAACCGGCCACTACCTCCCGGAGGATGAGGTGCTCCTGCGCCTGCGCCCGGTGGAATCCGCCCCGGGATTCCAGTCGCTGGTCCCCTTTGAAACCGAGTCTGGTGAGACCTTCCTGGTCAACCGCGGCTGGATGCCCACGGATGAGGGCAACTCCGTCCCCCACATCGATCCGGCCCCGGAGGGCGAGGTCACCATCGTGGGCATGGCGCGCTACAACGAGCGCGAGCACACCTCCGCGCCCATTGAAGAGCAGGGTTACACGCAGGTCTACTCCATCAATACGGAGCAGATTGCAGAGCTTGTCGACGTCCCCCTCGCCCACGACTACCTCCAACTCTCCCCCGAGCAGCCAGGTGAGCTGCATGCGCTGCCGGTTCCAAAGTTAGACCGCGGCAACCACCTCTCCTACGGCTATCAGTGGATTGCCTTCGGTGTGATGGCACCGCTGGGCTTTGCGTATTTCGTGTGGTCCGAGATCCGGGAGCGCCGCCGCGCCCGCGATGAGGATGCCCTGATTGCTGAGGCCACTGCCACAGCTATTGGCACCGGCGCCGGCTCCCCCGATGCGGCCGCGGACCTCGATAGCTCCGAGCACGAGGAGCCTGCGAGCGAGCACCCCGAAGCCACAACGCCTTCTGTCCAGCCTTCGACGCCTGCGGCCGGAACGCAGCCTTCGCGCCGCTCCCGCTCGCGCTATGGCTCCGCCAAGCCGGACTTCTATGAGAAGATCCGCGAGCGCGGTCAGGAGCGCTACTAGCCTCGCCCCCAAAGGGGACGATCATGAACGCGATTGCGTGGACGCGAGAAGCGACCGAAACCGAGATTTCCGACAGTATACTTGAAGCCGCTGGCTGCACCGCTGAGAACTGCATTCCCAACTGGGACGAAGACATGCCAGAAGCAGTGTCGCCAATCAACGGTAGTGAAGAAGAATGTCTCCGAATCGGCAAGCAGGCAAACGGACTCTACTGTGTCAGGTTCTTCTCCATGAGTTTCTATCCAGGGCACTGCCAAGGCATCTACGGTAACGAATATCGCAAAGAAAACGTCGCACTCAACCAGATCGAAGAAACAATCTTCCAAGCGCTCAAAGAAACCTGAGGTTACCCTCGTTTAGTGGACACCCTATTTGTACGGATCTTGTGTCCGTAAGAGAGGATGTTCATTGTGAGTCAACAGCGCAAGAAGTACACGCCGGAGTACCGGCGTGAAGCCGCGAACCTGGTAATCGAGTCAGA